>JAKOZM010000080.1 GCA_029779995.1 Actinomycetes bacterium | reverse complement strand
AGTGGCAGCGGACGGGCCATGGATGAGGTGTGGGTCAGCAGTGAGGGGTCAGTCTTGCCCAAGCGAGGGGTCAGTTGGCCGCTTGACGCGCCCCCTAAACTCGGCCTCGGGCATGGTTCTCGAAGAGGTTCTGTCCGAGATCCGAGTTCAGTGCGCACCTCCAGCTCACTTTTCGCGGGGGTGCGCCTGTCGAGATGCAGCGAATGTCGAGATGCACTGAATCTTGTAAGAACGGCCATCGATTCTAAGAATTACCCGACGTTATGCATCTCGGGAGTGTCGCTGCTTCTGTGTTATGGATGGTGACGGAGACTAGCGGGGACCTTGCCCGCTCTCGCGGTGTGGCTTCTCGACATGTGTGTCAATGAGGAAGCCGGCGATGGCGAAACCGGCGTTAACAGCAAGTTTGGCGTGACGGGGAGCTGGTCGGACAGCTCCCTTGCCCCGGCCGTGCGCATCACTGAGTGAGTTCCTGAGGGCTCCGATGCCGATGACGACCGTCGTGACTCCAGACAGGATTTGCTTGATCACCTGTTCACTGTGCTGGTCGGGAGCGATCTCCATAGCGGCGGCGGCGGCTTTGTAGAGCCGGCTCAGATCCCAACTGTTCTCATAGGGCACCCCACGCTCGTCGCAGATGTGCTTGCAAGTGCTCTCCAGAAGGGTTCGGGTCGCCGTGATGGCACCCTCTGGGTCGGAGTGGATCTTGTCGAGAGCCTGACGCCAAGATTCCTCAACCGCCTTCCAGTCAGGAAGTGTCGCAAGACGAGCTGCAGCGGCGTCCGCACCAGGTGCACTCTGGCCCAGCAGGAGTGCTCGCAGCCTCGCGATGTCCTCGTCCGCCGGACGGCCATGCTTGATGTAGCCGTCGTACTCACAGAGGTTGAGGAGGAAACGCACCTGCTGGTCGCGGGTCAGCAGACGAAGGCCACGCTGGAAGATCTGCCAGCGTGACTCCGCTCCGCCCCCCCATCCGGTGTACTCGCCAAGGTCATCGGTGTAGTCGGCGTACAGACGGTGCAGGTCGGGGCCGCTGAAGCCCGTCTCGCGCGCGAACATCGCTGTCGCCAGTTCGACCACTCGCATGGGCAAGCGGTTACTGTCCTCGACCACGTAGGCGCCCTGTCGTATTGCCATGGTTGGCCGGATCTTGCATCTTGACGAACTGCTCGAACAGGGCCTGCTGTCGTCCGCTTTCGTTGCGCTCCTCTATGCGGAGCCCAAACAGTTCGTCAACGACTCGATCCAGCCTCTCGTGTGCGGCTGCAACCTCCCCGGGAAGTCGCTGCGGCTCGTACAAGTCGGCTAGGGAACGCTCGGGGTAGCGAGAGCGTGCCTGAATGATGGCGTCGCCAGCCTCGATCATGGCGGTGCGGACCGGGTCGTCGACCGGTGGCAGCGGCAGGTTGTTCCAGACGATGGTCCCAGAGAAGTTGTACCGAGACTCCAACCTTCCGCCTACGGTCTTCTGCCAAGTCAGGAACATGGCGCTGCTGATAATCGCAAAACCGAAGCCATCGGGGTCGGGGCAGGTGTACACGCGGTTGTTGGCGATGACGTCCCGATCGAGCCTTGCCGCGGTGACCCACTGCCGGTTCTCGGAAAACACCTGTGGGACGCAGAGGTATGCCGTTGAGGGCTGATTGATGAACCAGAACAGGTGGGGGGTCGCAGCACGCTGAACTGTGTCGGGATTCCTGCTCGCCAGTCGCGTCGCCCTCACTGCCTCGATGCGAGATCGGAGCAGCCACGATCGTTCCACATCTGCTGGGTCCATATCCACCAGCCATAGGCACCACCTTTCGACGCCATGGATCAACTCCGAAGCGCCGACGTATCGCCGGAGGTACTTTGCAACGATCGGATCGTGCGACGCTTCAGCCGCGGCCGCACCATCGAAGATGAGGTGGCCACCATCATTTGGCATCGACCCATACTCCATCACTGGCAGGTGGGGTGCGAGTGGCTTGCCCGTGCGTTTCCGAACAAAGATCGACGGACCGTCGACCAGGTATGGATTGATCGCGTCCACTACGGGTACCTCAAGGGGTTCTGAGGTCGGAGTGTCGTAGGTGAAGAGACGCGGCTTGTCGGCCGTCTGTTGAGTGAACCCGAGGATGACGCAGTGGACCGTTGCTTTCCCGGTAGCCTCCGAAGTCCAAGCGAAGGTGCGATGCGCGAATTTGATGCGCCACCCTGCATTCAAGATTGTTGGGAACATGAGGGCGACCGGCTCTCCCTGTGTGACCGAATTGGTCGACACGAAAGCGAATACACCCTGAGTGTCGCTCAGGTAGCGACTTGCGATCGCGTGCCAGCCGGTTACGTAGTCCAGGTGTCCAGCGTTTTTCGTCTGCCAAGCGTTGGCCAGATCAGCGGCCTGTTCCTTGCTCCTCGTGTGCCGCCCGGAGAAGGGTGGGTTGCCGGCGACCACCACTGCGCTGCTGGCAGGGAGCACGTCCTCCCAACGAATCTTCAATGCATTGCCTACAACGATCGTCGCCTCACGCCGGAGAGGTAGCCGTTCAGGGGCTTGACCGAAGCGCTCCCGAAGCTTGAGGTCGCACTGTCGGTCCATCATGAACATCGCGGTCTCGGCGATACGCGCCGGCCACTCGTCGATCTCGATGCCGTAGAAGTGGTCGAGGGTGACTTTGAGGTCGGACTTCGCGTCAAGCGAGAGTTGGTGCTTGTCGCGGAGGTCGTAGAGGGCTTCCATGACTTGGAGCTCAATGGCTCGTAGCTCTCGGTAGGCGACGATGATGAAGTTGCCGCATCCGCAGGCAGGATCCATGAAGCGGATGGCGCCCAAGCGGTCCCACAGCTTGTTGAGCGAGTTGACCTTCTTCTGAGTGGTGTCGCGCGCAAGGGCGGCGGCCAGCTCGTCCCTGAGCTCGTCCAGGAAGAGAGGGTTGAGCGTCTTGAGGATGTTCTCTTCCGACGTGTAGTGCTCCCCGAGGGCGCGGCGGGTCTCCGCGTCGCGGACCGACTGGAACATCGAGCCGAAGATCGCGGGGCTGATGCCGGACCAGTCGACGGCGCAGGCGTCGAGGATGGCTGTGCGGAAGTCCTTGCCCAGTCCTGGCAGATCGATCTTCTCGTCGAAGATGCCGCCGTTGACGTACTTGAAGCCCTCAAAGCCGGTCGGCACATGGGTGGGTTGGGCGGTGTCGAGGAATGCGAAGAGCTCGTTGAGCACGCGGGCAAGGTCGGAGCCGTCGGATCGGGTCTCGTGCTGGATCACGTTCCGGAAGGCGTCGGTCTGCCACATCTCGGTGTCATCGCCGAACATGAGAAAGAGGATCCGGGCAAGGGTTACCGAGATCTCGTGGTCCCTCTTCTTAGGGTCCGCGGACGTTGGGTACGCCTTCTCGACGGCGGCGTACATGTTCGCCATGAGCTTGGAGGCGCGCTTGGACTCGTTCTGGGCCTCAGTGTCGAAGGCTGATCGGACCTTGTGGAGGACCGCGTTCGCGTCAAGGACCACGTCGAACGGCATACGGATGATGTCCAGGCGGGCCGCGAACTTGGGGTCGGGGTCGCCCTTCTTGTGGCGGTGGCTTGTCAGGCGTGAGGTGACGGATCCGTCCTTGGCTCGTCGAACGGGCCATCGCCAGACTTGCTCCTGGTCGCCGTCGAAAATGACCAACCGGTCTGTGGTGGTCTTTGCGATCAGGCGATCGAGCTCGGCCTCGAGGGCAGAGCCCGGTCGTTCTTCACAGACCCATACCCGGAGGCCCTTGTACGAGGCGACATTGCGGGCGCTCACTGTGCGTTCGTCGTCGGTCACGCTGACCGTCTGCTTGACATCGGGCGCGAGCCAGTTGAGGTCTTCGATGAAGAGTTCCTGGAAGTTCCCACGGTCCACCTTGGGGAGAAGTTCATCACTCACGTATCGGTCACTCCAATCGAGCAGACAATGCGCAGCTCGTCGGACTCACTGGAGCCGATGACGAGCCGGTCCTCGCGGTGCAGACGGTCGAGCAGGTCAAGGATGTCCTGGTCGGCGTACTTGTTCCTGAGGGCGATGGACAGCTGGTTGGTGGCATGGGTGGTGAGGGGCCGCTCATGCAGGGCGTTGAGCGCGTCCTCGGCTTGCTCGGCGTAGAAGGTCCCCCCGAACCTCTCCCAGATCCTCTTGCGGACTCCACGGAGGTTGCCTGCGGCGCGGGCCTCGACGGTCAGGGGTCCTCGCACGAGTCGTGCTTCGAGGTCGAAGTGGTCCTCGCGAAGCGACGTGGTGGGCGTGGTCGGTTCGGCCTCGAAGACGCGGAGGGCTTCGGCGGGGGTGAGGAGCCGTTCGGCTCCGTGGGAGTCGGTCATCGCGAAGGCGTCGATGCCGGACTCGGTGCGGACGAAGCACGCGACCCCGCCAGTGGACTCACGCGCGTAGCGGTCGCGTGTTGAGTGGATGAGGTCCGGCAGGGTGAGGACCCGCTTGGTGACCGCGGGGTGGCTGTCTTGGGCGTTGCTCCAGGCGAGCCAGGCCTCGCTTACGGCGTCGGCTTCACCTTCGCCGTCGTCATCGTCGTCGGACAAGTGGCCGTCGTAGAAGTCGTGCAGGAGCTTCACCTCGTCATCCGTGCCGAAGAACTGCTCGTCGGAGCCGAAGGCCTCGGCGGCCGCGGTGAGCCGGGCGCGGATGCGGCGGCGCAGGTGGATCTGCTGCTCGACCTTGTCGTGGGTGATGAGGTACACGTGGACGGTGTCGGACTCCTGGCCAACGCGGTCGACACGTCCGGCGCGCTGGATGAGCCGGATGATCGCCCACGGCAAGTCGTAGTTGACGATGACGTGGCTGTCCTGAAGGTTCTGTCCCTCGGAGAGAACGTCGGTGGCGATCAGAACATCGATCGGGTCCTCAGGCTCCTTGACGTCCGCCACGCTTTGGCCGGGGAGGCGGTTTGAGCGAGGACTGAATCGTCGCGCGACGTCGGACGGGTCGGAAGAGTCACCGGTCGCCAAGCCGACATTGTCGATCCCGGCTTCCTCCAAGGCGGCGGCAACGTAGGCGGCCGTGTCCTTGTACTCGCTGAAGACGAGCACCTTCTTGCCCTCATGATCGCCGCGCAGGAGGTCGACCAGCGTGTTCACCTTGCTGTCCCGCGTGGAGTCCCACGTGCCGAAGCGGGTGAGCAGGTCGGAGATGAGCACGTTGTCCTTGACCAGGTCGTGTCGCAGGGTGCTCTTGAACACAGTCGAGTTCAGCCACTTCGTCTTGGCCGGAGCGCTCTCCCGAAGCTCCTCATACCGGCTCGCCAACGACCCGCCCAGTGGTTCCTCGCTTTCCAAGTCCTCGTCGCTGACCGTGATCTGACGGTCGGTGAAGGTACCCAGCGGGATCTGGAGCTTGTTGTCGATGGCGTGGATGAACAACTCGTTGCGGGCGCGCTGTCGCTGCAGGGAGAGGATGAAGGAGTGACCCGAGGATGAGAGGCGTTTGAAGAGCCCCACGCGCACGAACCCGCTGACGTTGCCGCGGCCGGAGCGGATGTCGTCCAAGTACTTCTTGTCCTCGTCCGTCTTGAGGGCGCGAGGGTCTTCGTAGTCGGAGAGCCGGTAGCGCGGCAGCGTGAGCCTGGCGATGGCATCGAGCGTGTCGTCGTCCTCCATCTTCGACGCCGGGTCGTCGTCACCAAAAGCGTGGGTCAGGGGGTGCGGGATCCGCGTGGGGAAGAAGAACTCGGTTCCGTCGGCGAACTGCAGGTATTCGCGCATCTGAGTCGTGCCGTCGGGGAGGGTGACGGCCTTCTTGCGCGCTGACTTCTTGATGAAGCTGCGGGTTCGGCGTACGAGGTGGTCGGACATGAGGCGGCGCCAGTCGTCGGCTTCCTCGGACCTCTTGAACGCTTCGAGGGTGTTTGTCTTGCCGTCGACCTTGTCCGCCAGGGTGGTGTCCTTCGCCATGGCCGCGGAGGGGATGATGCCCAGATCGTCGTCCTCGTCGATGTAGAGCGCGAGCTGGTTGGCGACGTCGGCGAAGGCGAGGTTGTAGGGCGTCGCAGTCAGCAGCAGCACCTTGCTGGAGTTGCGGCGAACGTAGTCGCGGATGGCCTCATGCGCTTTGGTCGTGTCGTTGCGCAGGTTGTGCGACTCGTCGCAGATGACGAGCTTGAAGAGCTTGAGGTCGGGCAGCAGCTTGTCGGCCATCGAGTATGGGACGACGCGGGCCCCTTCGACTCCGTAGGCCCCGAGGTGCTCCAGCCACATCGTCTCGAGGTTCTTGGGGCACAGGACCAGCGTGCTGTAGTCCTCCGCGGCCTGCAGCATGAGTGCGGTTGCCACTGCGGTGAGCGTCTTGCCCAGACCGACGACGTCGCCAAGCATCGTGCCACCCCGCCGCACGATCCGGCGCGCGAGGGTGCGCACCGCGGTGACCTGGTAGTCCAAGAGCAGGTCCTGCATCGACTTGGGCAGCACGTAGCCGAGCCCGTCGCGGGCATCCTGTGACAGCGCATGGCAGACCTTCAGATACACCTCGAACGGCGTGGCCTGCTGCTCCCCTGACCACGACTCCTCGATCAACTCGATGATCTCCTTGGTGATGACCAAGGAGTACTTGTCATTCCAACGGTCATCGAACCATTGGGCGAGCTTGGCATTCGCATCCTGCTCCGCGACGTCGATGTTGAGCTCGAGGTTGTTGAACAAGCCGGCACCGGTGAAGTTGGACGAACCGACGTAGGACCAGAGCGGAACCGGCCCGTTTCCACCTCGCAGGATGTAGGTCTTGCCATGGAGAGGACGCCGAGTGAAGACGCGGATCTGGACGCGACCAGACTCCAGCTGGCGCTTCATCAACTGCAGCGTCTCCTGGCCGCTCTTGGTCGGGAGCCCGCGCATGAGCTGAGTGCGCAGGTGCCGGACCAAGCGCTCCTTCTGCTCCAACGCCTTGCTGCTGTCGTGGATCGACGCCCCTGGACGGTCGTCGGAGAGTTCCGATTGAAGCGAGTTCAAGATGGCCTGGGAGTCAGACGGTGCGACCATGCCCACCAGCACTCGAGCCACCGGCGCAGAACCTGACTCGTGCGCCTTCTCCTCGATGACATCACCGAGATGAGACCAACCGCGGAGGTCGAGGTACCCCGTGGCGACGTCCACGTGCGTGTAGGAGTCCGTGAAGTGCTGCCGTAGCGCTGTTCCCAGTTGGCTCTCGGCGGCGAGGTTGTCGAAGATCGTCGGCACTGTTCGATCCTGCCTCAAGCCTCTGACGGGGGGTTGCTGGCGTAGGCGTAGTGCGACAGGCAACGCCGCACAGTCGCCAACGCCGACTGCACGTCTCTGCGTTGCCGGAACGAGCCACCCGGTTGTCCCAACGCCGCAGTCAACACCTCCTGATCAAGCAAGAGCTGGCTCCGTTCGTAGTCGTAGGCGCGCCGACACTTGCTTGAGCAGAAGAGTTGGGGCCGACCCTTCGACTTCACCTTCTGGATCAAGCCAGGAGCCTCGCATCGCGGGTTCAGGCACCGGAAGGACTCAACCGGCTGCACGGCACTCCGCCACTCACTCGCCACCGTCGGGACGGTGGCGTCACGGGCTGCTACGGCCTTGTTGATGCGCTGTGGCACAGCGGGTGGACGTCCTTCACTCGGGCTGGTCAGACCCTGATGCCGATCGTGGTTGGCGGTCGGCCTACTCGGTGGCGGGCTGGTCAGACCCGATGAGTCGAGACTATCTGACGCTCGCCTCTCAGTCACGGATGTCATGCTAGGCGGAAATGATCTAGAGGGTGCTCAATAAGAGTCAGAGAGGCAGTGACCTGCGGCAACGCGGACCCCATTGCTGGGCGGTGCCTTCTGGGCGTGGATGCCATGGGCCCAGCTTGCGTACTAGAGCAAGCGCAGGTGAAACGACTGATGTCTTTTATTGAGCGTCACGTCCTTGTCTCAGCGGCGCGCGGCGAGTACGGTGATCGCGGAGCCGTAGACGAAGGCGGAGCCTGAACGCAAGTGAGGGCGCACCAGTTCGCACCTGGCACGCCCTCGGCGACGGTCCCGATGAATCTTGGACAGAAACGAAGGTGCCGTCGCGTGGACGAGTCTATTTCGCATGCCCGGAACCGGCCAGCCCCTGTGGTGCTGTACCCCGAGCTGAACACTGAGTGGTTGTTCGACGTGGGCGCGGACCTGGCCGTATGGCCGTGGCCGGACGGCCCGGACGTCACCCGTCTGCAACGCACCCGCACCCCCAAGGTGAAGGCGCGGTCCGGGCATGTGCCGGTGTACGCATACTCGGTCACGACTCAGACCCACCTGCACTTGGAGTCGGGGCTCGAGCATGACCTGGTCAGGGAGCTGGACCGCCGCGCTGACGTGACGTGGCTGGTCGCGCAGCCTTGCCGACTGAGGCTGCCGGCGAAGCGCCGCGGTCGGCGGCTAGAGCACACCCCGGACCTGCTGAGTCGACACGACGACGGCACAGTGCGGATTTGGGACGTCCGACCCGCAGGTCGGCAGGACGAGGACTTCCGGCTGAAGGTCCGACTCACCGCCGACGCGTGCGCCGACGTGGGCTGGAGCCACGAGGTCTTCTCCGGCTGGTCGCGAATCCGGCGGGTGAACCTGATGTGGATCCACGGCTTCCGCCGGCCGATGCCGTGGTATCCCGGCTCGCTGCGACTGCTTAACGAGTACCTGGAGGGCCAGGGCGCCGTCGCCGACGTGCTCGAGCTCGATGCCGGCGGAGGGCACGTCCTGTCTGCGATGTGGCACGGCATTTGGAGCGGGCAGATCGACTGCGACCTCGACGCCCCTATCACGCAGGCGACCCGGATCGTGGTGCACCAGCCTGAGGCAGTCGCGGCGTGAGCAAGGCGGTCGAGCTCTACGTCGGGGCCCGGGTTCTGATGAGCTACGGCCCGGCGGTCGTGGTGGAGCTAGGCCGGCACGGCGTCACCGTCAAGGACGCTCTCGGGGACAACCACTTCGTGCGCGCTGACAAGCTCGCGGTCACGGGTCTCGGCGACGAGGGCCTGGACGCGATCCACCTGTCTCTGCAGCCGTGGTGGAGCGGCCTCACCCCGGCGATCCGTGCCGAGATCTTGCTCAAACTCGAGGTGGTCCTGGAGATCCTCACCGCGTACCGCGACGGGCACCCGCTCATGGCGCGCGACGGGGAACCCTTCTACCCGTTCGGTGAAGGGTTCGGGGTCAGCCTGACCAAACGGATCGAGGCGATGGCGCGCCAGCTCACCTTCGAGTACAGCGTCGATCGCATGCGGGTCCGGCGCGTCCTGGCCGGCGAGGTCGTCAAGAACAGCGTCTCGGCCAACACGATCCGCGGTTGGATCAAGTCCTTCAAACGCGACGGGCTGCGGGGCTTGGTCGATGGACGCAAGACCCGCGGCCGGCAGGGCTTCGAGGTCATCGACCCACGGTTCGTGCGGATCGTCGACGAGGAACTGGCCGGATTCGACGGCACCCGCAGCAAGGTCAGCCTCGTGGAGATCGAACGACGCGTCCTGGTGCGGCTCAAGCAGGAAGGCGTCGATGACATCGACCTGCCGCAGCGCATCACCCAGCAGTACCTGTCCATGCGGTTCGCCGCGCTCGGGCACACGACCAAGCAGCACAAGTCAGCCACCCTGCGCAGGAACTCCGGCCGCAGCAACTACCCGGCCACCCACCCCGGCCACTTCGCCGTCGATGTCACCCGGTGCGACAACCTCGTCTGGGACGACGTCTACGAGCGGGTCTACTCCGTCGAGATCATCACGATCATCTCGGTGCCGAGTCGGGTCGTCGTCGCCTGCCGGGTCGTGCCCCAGTCGGCGAACTCGCTCGAGATCGCCCTCGCGCTGTATGACGCGATCCGCCCGTTCTCGATGGTCGTCGAAGACACGACCATCGACGACTTCCGCTGGTGTGGCATACCGGCCAGCCTCGACGTCGGCGACAACCCCGTCACCGCTCACGCCAGCCGGGTCCGCACCACTCGCGACGTCATCGGACGGCATGTCAAGCCCGGCATCCCAGCGATCTCGCTGCGGGCCGACAACGCTCGGATCTTCCTCAGCGAGGGCCTTCGGGCGCTGCTGTCCGACTGGCAGGTCGACCTCATGCCGTCCCGGCCTGGACGTCCTGTGGATAATGCGATTTTGGAGCGCTGGCACGACAGTCTCCAGGCGGCATACCAGTCGTTCCGCAACGGTGCCGGGTTCAAGGGCCGCGCCGTGCATGAACGGGGACGGTTCGTCGGCTGGGTCGGGTTCGAGCCGCTGGGCTCGTGGCGCGAACTGCAGCAGCACTTGCACCGTCACATCGCCGTCGCATATCACCGCAACCGGCACGGCGGAGTGAGGATCCCCGGCGTCGAGGACGGCAACTTCACCCCGCTCGAACGGCACGACATGCTGCACTCGATCACGGGTCGCCTGCTCGTCCCGCAGCACCCGGATCTGATCTTCAGCCTGCTGCCTGAGAAGTGGCTCACGCCCGGCAACGGCGGTGTCGCGTTCCGCGGCCTCACCTACGACGGCGACATCCTCGACGAGATCCGTGGCCTCCGGCCCGGGACCTTCCGCACCCAGGACGCCAAGGTTCCTTTCCACTACGACCCCCGCGACCGCACACGGCTGTGGCACCGCAGCCGGCATGACGACCGCATCTATGAGCTGCAGTGGCGAGACGCGCACCTCGTCGAGGCGCCCCTGACCGATGTCGTCGTGCAACGGGCCCGTCAACTCATCAAGGAACGCGGCGGCAACCGCGTCGTCTCCCGCCGCAACGTCACCCGCGAGATCATCGCCGCCATCACCGAGCTGAGCACCGCACCCACCGACGAGGAATGGCGCAGCAAGCTCATCCGCGCCGGCATGCGCCACGACCAGGCGCTCATCGACCACGCCGAGGCCGACGCCGCCCGTCAGCTCGTCGACTCTGCCGCCGATACACCCTCGGCCCCTCGGCCGCGGCCCGCCCTCACTGTCGCCGCCGACGAGGTCGACGGCATCGACAGTCCCGCACCGATCGACTTCGACTCCGCCTTCCCCGACTACGACAGCGAGGCCATGTGATGGACGCCCGACTCTGGCACCAGCAAGCAACCACCCCACCCCGGCCCATGCCGACCCCGATCCCGGTCGAGAGCTTCGACGCCATGTCCGGGGCGGCGCAGGACCAGTACTAGGACGAGCTGACCACCGCGATGACCGGGCTCGTCCTGCCCTCGGTGCTGGCCCAGCGCGCCGCGCACCACCTCACCCGGCTCGTGGACCGCAACCGGCTCCGCCCGCCGGGGGCGAAGGCGATCGGGTCGGTCAGCGCCTCCTTCGCCGTCGGCAAGTCGACGTTCGTCAAGGATTGGGCTCAGGCGGCATACCGCGACCTGCTCGGCCCGGCGTGCGCCGACCCGCGACCGACTTGGAATCCCGAACCCGGCATCACCGCGGACTGGATCCCGCACGTGTACATCACCCTGCGCGCCGCGTCGAAGATCCGCGACGTCCTTGCCGCGCTGCTGCTGACGATGGGCTACCCGAGCGAAGGCCTGGTGCGGGTGACCACCACGCGGGTGATCCACGCGTTCCGGCAGCACGGGGTGCGGCTGCTGCTCATTGATGACAGCCACTTCCTCGACGTGTCCAACAAGGACAGCCGCGACATGCTCGACTTCCTCAAGTACCTCAACACCGAGCTCGGCGAGCTGGGCGGCACGATGATCCTCGTCGGCGCCGACTTGCACGAGTCCCCGCTCTACCTTGACCCGCAGATCAACTCCCGACTCGAACGCCTCACCCTGACCGCGTACCCGCTGGCCACCGAGGACGACCGGCGCACCTGGCAACGGTTCCTCAAAGATGCCGAGACGGTTCTGCTGCCCTACTTCGACTGCGCACCGTCCGGGATCTTCTCCCGCCAGCACGCCGGCTACATCTGGCGTCGCACCCAAGGCTACGTCGGCGACACCGCCCTGCTGCTCACCGAGGCCCTGCTGGCCGCCTTCGACGACGGCTCGGACACGATCACCACCGCCCACCTCGACGCCGTCCCCCTGTCCGCCCGCGCCATGGCCGGCGAAGCCGAGCTCCGCGCGGTCGCGCCTCAGCCGTCTCGGCGCCGCCGGGTCAAAGTGCCCGTGTCATGACCGTGCTCCCCGTGCGTCCGGCGCCGCGGCCGTCCGAGCCGCTCAGCTCGTATGCCGTGCGCCTGGCCGACGCCAACGGGATCCACCGCGCTCGGGTGCTGCCTCGGTACCGGCACGACATCGACATCCCCGTGCGTGAGCTCGACACCGTGGTGGCTCTCGCCGGGCTCGACGACGGTGCCGCGCGGCAGTTGACGATGAACCGCTACCCGCTGGCCATCCGCGGCCACGGCATCCAGCGCCGGCACGGGTGGCGGCTGCACTTCGAGGTCGTGTGGCTCTGCCCGGCCTGCACCCTCACCACCGGCCACACCGACCTGCTCTGGCAGACCGCGCTCATGCCGGTCTGCCTCCGGTGCCGCTGCTACCTCGTCCAATCCGGCGCCGCACACACCGTGACGCCCGCGCACCCCCGCGTCCTCGAGCTCGCCGAGATCCTGCGCGACCTCGCCGAGACCGCGATCGACCAGCCCAAGGCTCGCGGGATCCTCTACCGACTCCGCCGACGGTGCCAGGCGCTGGGGAGCACCCTCGATCCCGGTCTGCTCGACGCGAACCCCGACCTGCCGCAGGTCGACGTCGCGGCGGCTCGTATGTGGGCTGCCTACCCGTCACCGGATCCCCGAACGGTCGCGGCCCTGCTCGTCCTGTGTGGCCGACGCCTTGTCCGCGACAAACGCCAACGCCCAGTGCACGCCCGACGACACCAAGCCACTGAGTTCACCCCCGCAGACCGAACCCGACTCGACTGGTTCCTCACCCGCTTGCGCCACCACGTCACCAAGGACGGATTGCATCCTCGGCACGTCCCAGCCCTGCTGCCACTTCCGACCGGTGACGACGCGCCAGCGCGGCGACCCGGGCAGTGGCTCTCACTCACCCGCGCCGCCACCGCCCTGCACATGCTCACCACCCGGGCCAACGGCGGCGACCCAACGCCGGAGGAGTCGAC
Organism: Actinomycetes bacterium; assembly: GCA_029779995.1. The sequence continues at coordinate 20,944 of JAKOZM010000080.1, read as the reverse complement.
CGCCGCGCTCGGCGTGACCGGCATCCCGACAAGCCTGCTCATCACCGGCATCCACACCGGCGCCGGCCTCCGCCACCAGGACGCGGACCTGCTCGGCCGATCCCTTGACGCCCTGCTCGCTGCCGGCCTCGTCGACTACCAGCGACGCCGCGACACCCTGCACGCCGACACCCACCTGCCCGCCAGCGCCACCCGGCTGCTTCCACCGACCCTGGCCAGCGCTGACATCGACGTCCTCGCCCTCGGCTGGATCTGGACGCGGTTCACCCACGGCCCAATGCGCTCCAGCCCCTGGCCAACCATCCCCGACCGCGACATCCACGCCTTCGACACCCACATCGACCCCGAGACCCGACTCCTGCTGCACGAGACCGGCCAACAGCTGCTCGCCGACGCCGATCTCCTCACTATCCCCGCTGCCCGCGCCACTTTCGTCTTCATCACCCGGAGGTACGGATGAGCCACCTCGAGCCGGACCACGAAGACCTTCGCACCCGCGCCGGGCGGATCCTGCAGGCGATGGGCGACACCCCCATCCCAGCGATGGACGCCACCTTCTACGCCCACTACGCCGAAGAACTGCGAATGCTCGTCGAGGAGTTCCTCGCCGACCGTCACCCGGTGCCCGCCTCGGTGACGCGGGTGTGGTTGGTCTGGAACTGCCACGACATCGCCGGCTCCTACTCGACCGAGCGCGCCGCCCTCGAGGCACGCGCCGACATCCAACACCAGCTCCTGTGCCAGTACGGCCCCGACGCCGACCTCCTCGAGTCCATCACCATCACCACGGCCCACGTCCCAACCCAGTGCCTCGGCTCTCCACGGAGCCACCAGTGAGAGGCGTCAGCCGCGAAGTCCTGGCCCGCGACGCGGCTTGGAGTCTCGCCGACGGCAGCTGCAAAGACCTCACCGTCGAATGGGCTCGCTGGGAGGCCACGTATGCCGCCGCGGTAACCGCTGCTGCCCGGCAGGCCGCGCTCGTCGAGCCCGCCGCCCTGTGCGCCGCCTGCCCCGTCGCGACCGAGTGCGCCGACCTCGCTGAGCTGTCCGGGTACACCGGCATCGCCGCGGGTCAGGGCTACCGCAACGGCCGCCTCGACCACGCCCGCCGACGTCACGCGCGACAGAGGAGAACGGCATGACAACCCCTGCAGAGGATCTTTCTTATGGATGCCTAACCCCGCATAGCGGATCGATAAGAGCCCTTAGACATGCATAAGAACGGCACGCCCAGCCCGGCGGTCCCGTCGGCCACGAACGCGCGCCCGGCCGACCGTGGTAGACATCCCCCTGACGCCCACCCTTGCGAGGGACCGGGAAGTGACCCCCAGGATTTCCTGCCGGCCGACAGGGCCTGGGGGTCGCGCCCACCCCGGGACTCAGCGACGTGAACGCCGTCCTGCCCATCTCCGTGCCACCTCGACCCGACGAATCCGTCGAGTCTTGGCTTGAGCACCTGGCCGACGCCAACGGCCTCACCACCGCCCAGCTCCTCGGAACCATCCGCCGCACCGGAACCGGCACGCGCTACCTCACCCTCGCACCCTCCCCGGAGACCATTGCGACCCTCGCGGCCCTCGCCCGCGTCGACGAGAAGTCTGTGTACGCCGCGACGCTGGCCTCCTTCGACGGCACCGCGCTCGACCTCACCGGCCTCGACCCGGCCGACCGGTACTCCTACCGGCAGGTCGCCGCCCGTGGCTGGACCCCTGCCCATGGCACCCAGATCTGCCCCGCCTGCCTCGCCGACACCGGCGCCTGGAAGACCGCGTGGCGGCTACTCCTCGTCACCGCCTGCACGGATCACGGCCTCGTCCTCGTCGCCGAATGCCCGTCCTGTGGGCGGGCGTTCCGCGACCAACGCCACTCCCACCTGCGCCGCCTCGGCGCCGCCACGGTGTGCGGGAACCCGCTCGGCCAGGGACCGGTCACGCAGTGCCAGCACGACCTCACCGCGCTCCCCCGAGAGCCAGCCTCGCCGGCTGTGCTCGCGACCCAGGCGCGAATCAACTCGGCTCTCACGGGTGAGGACGTCAGTGTGCTCGGGGAACTGGCCAAGCCCGCGGCATATCTGGCCGACCTACGGCACCTGGCCACCCTCCTCCTCCATCTGGCCGGACAACCCGGAGCCGACGCCCTCGCGCCATGGGTGGGCGACCTTACCCTCGTCGCCGCAGTCCGCACCTCGACCCGCGGACCACGCTGGGGAATGCGCCCACCCGACGACCCAACCCTCCGCGGCCAAGCGTTGGCGAACGCAGACGCGATCCTGGCCGCCGCCGACCTCGACACTGCAGCCGGGCAGCTGACGCCGTGGATCGAGCTCACCCCGACCACGAACGACGGGCCGCTCAGCTGGTTGGCCGACCGCACCGTCATGACCCGCACCCTGACTCGGCTCGTCATGGCCGCCCGCGCCCCGCACCGGCGCCTGTCTCACCACCTCGACACCCCCAGACCCGACGGAGCGCGCATGCCGATCAACCTGCTCTTCATCCCCCAGGTCATCCCGCACGAGCAGTACCTCGAGCACCTCGCCGGCGCATCTGCCTCTGGCGAGGCGACCGTCCGCCTCTTCGCCTCCCTGTCGCTGGCCCGACTTCACCCAGACATCACGTCCTGGGCCGCAGCCGCCGAAGCCCTGGGTATGCCCGGCCCGATGGGAGTGCGCTGCGCCCGAGCCTGCTCCGCGAGCATGCTCATCACTGCCGACGAGTGGAAGGCTCGGATCTGGCGCGCCGGCGAGGAGTCACCACGGAGGGACTACCGCGCCACCGAAGCGAAGATCCGGCACCGCCTCGGGATGAGCCGTTGGTTCGACGAATGGGCCCGCAGCTACCGGCCCGGCACCCGGCACGGCTCCTACAACCTCGGCCTTACCTGGCAATGGGTTCACGTGGCCCACGCCCACCTCGACCTGTCACCCGCCTGGCGGGGCAGGAAGCCGGCGGCGAAGGACCGCGCCCGCTACCGCCAGTTCGAGTCCTCCCTCGACGACAAGCAACAGCGCGTGCTGGCGAGCACCCTACACACGCGAGCATTAACACGCGCACCGAACCGCAGGTTGCGCCACGCAAGCAGCCCAAACGCGATATCAATAGGGGGTGATCCGCACGCTGGGAGCGAGCCCATCCCCTCGACACGCTCTGGAAGCCGTGGCAGCGGATGGCCTCGTCCTCGTCCGCGGGGTGGGGTTCACTAGGTTCGTGAACCTCATGACCGAGCTGGGCCCCCTGTACCAACATCCCGATGCCGGCTCAGATGGGGTCACAAGAGTCGTGCCCGATGGCAAGTCGGACGCACAAGCCGGCTACGGATTCAGCGCTAAGGCGCTCGGACTGCACACCGACAGGTCGTCGATGCAGAGACCGCCGAGGTTCTTGGGGCTATACCTCGAGCACCAGCCAAGTCAGGGAGGGGTTCCGCTGTTTGCAGATCTACATGTGGCCCTTAAGTCACAGCTCCAGCAGGACCTCGAAAAAGTCGACGTCACGGCAGGTGATGGCAGCACCCTGCCGATGGTCTTGTCTTCCGGTGACCGGAGATTCCGCTACAGGGATGACCCGTGGTGGCATTTAACTGGCCCAGATGAGCTGGTCTCAGAGATCCGAGACTCTGTGGATCATTCAACGTTTGCCCTTAGCCTCACTACTGGCGATGCATACGTGCTTGATAACCATCGTGTCTTGCATGGGAGGACCGCGATAACTGACGCCAAGCGTGTCGCCCTTCGAATTTTGGTCGACGGCGATCTGTAGCATGGCCACTCTTCCGAACGCTGAGCAGCCAGAGTTCGCGGAACAAATGCGCGAACTTATCAAGAGCGGAAAAGTGACTACACGTGAACTTCGACAGACTCTTGAAGACGTAAGTCAGCCTGCAGATCAGCGGTTCGCAAGTTTGTATGGGCTCCTGCAAGAGCTAAACCGTGAGGAGAAGGAACAACAGTACGCGGACCTGGTCAACCGCTATGCTGGCGAGTTTCACAATCAACCGTATTACCACACATTCAGGGCGGTCGTGGCTACCGGCGATGGGACCTCGGAGTCAGGACTCCGACGCGCTCTCGCCCATAGCAGGAAGGCGATTGTGGACTTCCCGGATCGTGCCGGTGTGTTGCACCAGTACGCCGCACTTTGTGCGCGCTTGGGGGACCTATCGCGTGAGGTCGATCAGCAGGAGACAGAGAAGGCACTCGATGCCGTGGAGCGCGCGATCGCAGTATCGTCGCGAAACAACCCCAACTTCCATCGCACGAGAGCGCGTCTCCTGCGCCAGCTTGGGAAGTTGGACCAGGCCCTCTTGGAAATCAACACGGCCATAAGACTTCAAGACGCCTCAACGCCAAGCGAGATCCGACAACTCGCCCAATTCGAAGCCTTTCGATCCATGCTCTACTTCGACAAGTCTAGCCGTGGCCTAGAGTCGCGTATTGAACAAGCTAAGCGCGACTTGAATGCCGCTAAGTCAGAGCAGGTGCAACTACTCGGAGTCTTGGCTGCGGTTATCGCGCTCATCACTTCCGTCGTCACCATTTCAACCAGAGTCGAAGCTTCCGTTGCACTGCGTTTCATCATTGTGGCAGTCGGTACCATCACGGTCGCCTTCTCAACACTTATGTGGTCAGGTGGTATTTCGCGATGGTGGAGGGTCATTCCTGGCATAGTCGTCGGCTTCGCGTTGGTCGCGTGGGGCCTGTGGGTGAAAGTCGAGATGGGATGACGTTCGCGGGCACGTCAAGGAGGACAAGCGCCCTGGTTCGTATCGACGAGGCCAGCAGCAAGGGCGAGGGTCTCATGAATGAAGACCTATCCGGCTCCGCGGCATCCTCCGCTTGGATGCTGGATGGCGCTACAGATGTGGGCACGACGTTTCGACCGGACCCCAGAATGACTGGCGCCTATTGGCTGGTCCATCAAGTGGACGCGATGCTTGCTTCTGATTCCGGCGAGGCGAGCCATGGCTCGCTTCTTGGGAAGGTGGCGAGTCAGGTCGACGCCAAACTGAGGCGACTCGGTCTCGACGACTCCCACTTGCCGCCGGCTTGCTCTGCGGGGATCGTAACGCTCGATAGCCCGCATATCAATGTGTCGCTTGTGGGTGACGTCTTCATATTTAAACTTGAAGGAAACCGGCTCTTGTCCGACGGACGGTTTGGTCGGAATGAGAGGAAGGCCGTGCAAGGTCAAGTTCTGGGTGGAACGGACGGGCAGCTAGGAATTGCACAGAGACGACAGGGGTACATCAGAGGGCACAACGACCAATGGATCCTGGCGAATAATCCGTCAATCGGGCAGCACATCACCTCCGAGCGGTGGGAATGTCAGACCGGAGACCACATACTGCTGGCCACGGACGGATTCGCTAGAGCCGTCACAGATTACGGGCTCTTCGATAACTGGTTATCACTGACTCTTGCTGTCATGCGGAACGGTGCCGAGTCGGAAGTTGATAGAATCCGAGCGTACGAACGGGTCACTCGCGACAGTAGGAGTCACTTCAAACGCGCAGACGACGTTTGTGTTGCCATGTACAGAGTGGAGGATTAAATGGTCTTGCGTACAAGATCCCCCGAGGAGCCTTACCTGATCGAGCGTGGTCCAGACTACTTCGAGTACCAGCTGCCTATTTCCGTTAAGGCCGTTCTGAACTGGCGAGGGAAACTGCCCCTCCTGAAGAACGAGCGTGATGAGTGGGAGTTGCCGGGCGGCAAGTTGGACCTTGGGGAGTCTCCCGATCGCTGTCTGGCCCGAGAGATCAAGGAAGAACTGGGCTGGGAAAGTAGAGTGGGTGAACCGTTCTTCGCCTGGGTTTACGAGATCAAGCCGGATCGACATGTCTTCGTACTGACATATCTAGCGACCCACGACGGTGACCTTGCCCCAACATATAGTCATGAACACAAGGAGTTGGTGCTGGTCGCCCCAAGCTCGGTAGACGGCCTAGTTATGCCGCAACCGTATAAGGAGTCCATCCAGGAGGCCATTCGGCGAGGGCACTTTAGATGAACGAAGCAGTTGAAACTTATGGGCATGATGGCTGGTCCGACGTGAATATTTGGACGACACCATCGGACGTTCACACTGTCGTCAAGCAAATTGACATCACCGGTGAAGGAGTGTCGCGCCCTGTTCAACTATCGCTCGTTCGCATACATCCAGACATTTGGGGGTTGCGACTCAGTTGCGCGTTGGGGATTGACGCGGGTGAAGCCGAGCTAGTTTCGCGACTAGCGTCCGAGTTTGCGCTGGGAGGTATCCAGGTGCGACGGGGTGCCCTTGAGCTCACTCATGTGGTCGCATTTGGTCCGCAGGAATCGGTCAGGACGTCCCTACTCCCTTTGCAGGCTGCTGTTCTCGCGCATGCGGCCTGGGCAGTCGAGGAGCGTGCCAAGCGTGAGCGCGCTTAGGAAAGGCTGCCGGGGCCGGTCTCTTCGCGGAGACTGGGCGCACGGCAGTTTGAACTTGTCTCGTGTCCACCATCGACTGGCTCCGGTCCGGATCAGGTCCGACGGAGGAAGCTAAGACCCGCCGTCTCGCGGGGCAGGACCTGAATCTTGCGCGGCGCAGTTGAGTATCCCGTTCCGTGCGAAGTCCACCGTGCGCTATCGCGCAGGCTTCCCTGCATCTCGACAGCGAAGACTTCACAAACGCGCTTTGTATGAAACATAAATGTCGAGATGCACTCAAAACTGTAAGAAGTGCCGCTGATTCCATGAATTAGCCGACATTATGCACCTCGGGCGTGTCCACCAGCTGGTGTTATAGCCCTCTGGCGGAAGCAACCAGGCATCGAGACGCAACCTCGACTCGCCTAGATGTACTGACCGGGGACGTTAGTCGACGCTTGCGGCGCTGGTAGAACTCGCGTCAGGGTCGCGGCATCGCCGGTGACATCCACGCCATGCGCGATAGCGGCGGGCAGAGGCATTGCGCCTTGCAGGAGGGCAACCAGTACCGGCCCGGGGCCTGCAACACGCGCCAGGGGGCTGACATCGCGCTGGCAAGGGTTCACCGTGATGGTCCCGGCGGCGGTGAGGTCGAAGCCGTCGTCGAAGGTGCCGAACCGGATCACGATCGGTGGCTCGTCCGGTCTGTGATCCGCGAGGAGGAAGCGTGCCGGTTGGCTGAGCCAGTGCATCTGGAAGATCGCATCACTCGGCGCCTCTGGAACCGTCGGTGCACCCCACTTCAGAAGCTCGCGCAGCACTCCGTCCAGGGCCCGGCCACGCTCGGTAAGTCGATACGTTGGCGTGCCCGGGATTCCTGGGGCGGGCTCGCGGGCGACGACACCGTTGGTCTCGAGGTCCCGCAGGCGCTGGGTGAGCAGGTTCGTCGCGATGCCAGGCAGGCCGCGCTGGACTTCGCCAAAGCGCAATGCTCCCCCGATCAGCAGCTCACGCACGATCAGGAGAGTCCACCGGTCACCGACGACATCTAAGGCGCGAGCGATCGAACAAAGCTGTCCGTAGGACTTCACCTGAACCCCCTTGACTTTATCAAGTGCCTGCTTGAAAGTATCAAGCACCATTCTCACACCAAGGAGAGCCATGCCCGCCACCCTGTCTTCTGCCGCACCTCAGACACTCAAGGACTACTACCGGATCCTCGAGTCCGGCATCGACAGTTACCAGGACGGGGCTGACCTACGGCCTCTGCTGGATGACCACCTCGACTTCACGGGCTCCCTCGCTGGTCACCTCCCCGACGCCACCGATGGCTTCCTGGGCGGGGTTGCCGGGTTCATCGCGACGGTCAAGCAGATCGAGATCATCCACGACGTGCACGGCACTAACAGCTCCGCCGTGCTCTACACGGCGACCATGCCCGGCGGTCCCATGACCTTCGCGGAGTTCTTCACCTTCGACGGCGGACGCATCGCGTCCTTGAACCTTCACTACAGCGGCCCCGAGTACATCGAGAAGGGTGGACGATGACAGCACAGAAGGACCTGGTCGAGCGAGTTCGTGACGCGCTAAGAGCTCGCAACCCTCGTGAGGTGTCGATGTTCGGGGGAGTGTCGTTCATGGTCGAGGACCGGATGGTCGTCGCCGCTCGTCGGGAAGGGACGCTCCTGCTACGCATCGACCCCACTGACGCGGAAGACCTGCTCACCCGTCCTGGTGCTCACCCTGCGCTCATGGGCGCAGACCGCCCCATGGGCGACGGCTGGATCAGCGTTGAGCAGGCCGCACTCCAGGGACCTGGGCTCGAGTCCTGGCTCGAGCCAGCACTCACCTTCCATGCAGCGCAAGGCGCCGAGTAGAGACGTCTACTGCAACCCCATCATCCGGTGGCCGGTCGCAAACGCGGCCGGCCACCGATCTATCTCAGGAGGCACTTTGAGTCATCGCAATGCCGCGCTAACCCCACGTCATCGTCTACGAGTCGCACGCCTCGTCATCAGCGAGCCTGACATCCCAGAACAGCTGAAACCAGGCTGGCTTCGGCGCCCAGGTCGCGTTGGATGACTGCCGCGAAGTCCATGCGGGCCAGATCCGACTCCAGTTCATCGAGCCGCGCATCAAAGGGCCTGCCGGGGCGCCACTACTGACCACCCGAGAGCACGTCAACGTTTGGCGCAGATAACCACGCCCCGAACTCCTCGCCGACATGCCGGCCACCAGACCCTGCGCGGCACCGGGTCGGAACGCCATTCGTGCAGTCGCCTGTTGTCGAGATGCAGCCACGATTGAACCCTTGGCCGACGAACTTTAAGTTCACCGTCTGCACCGTCTGCACCGTCTGCAGCGGCTCCCGCCGGCGACGGGTCATCCACCGCCTGCTGTCGCCGTGACCACGATTAGGGCGATCGTCGCCAGCATCAGCCCGATGGTGGCGACGGCCAAGACCCACGTAGCGCGACTGAGCTGGCGACCTTGAGCCTCCGCACGTTCAGCCAGCAATGGGGACCAGGTTGCCACGTGCACCGAGGTCATCACCTCGACCCTTGCCCGGGTGGCGTCAAACAGAAACGACACATGGCGCATCGCCGCCTCGACTCGGGCGGCACGGTCAGCATCTCCATTCCGATGAGCCGCACCGAGCTCCTGGAGCAGATCGCCGTACTCGCGCTCCCAATCGTTCAACTTGCCAATCAGATCGTTGAGGGAAGCTCCAAGTTCTGACGTCGATGACACCATCGACCAAGGGGTCGCCGACCCCCCGGGGTCATCCGGGTGACTCGCCGCAGGCTGGCTCATAGCGTGAGACTACGAGGTGCCGCCGGGCCGTCGTTCAACCTGACACGGGAACGGGTGATCAGTCTTGGCTGCATCTCGACAGTTATGCACTTCGGGTGCGTTGCGCTCCATCTGTTATGAGGCGCGTCGTGCGAGGATCGCTAACTTCGCACGGTCGGGCTGGGCCGCTCTATGTGCGTGTCGATGAGGAATCCGGCCACGGCGAAGCCTGCGTTCACGGCGAGTTTGGCGTGGCGAGGAGCAGGCCTGACAGCGCGCTTCCCGCGTCCGTGAGCGTCGCTGAGGCTGTTCCGCAGTGACCCAATGCCCGTGACGACGGTCGAGACGCCAGACAGAATCTGCTTGATCACCTGTTCACTGTGCTGGTCCGGGGCGATCTCCATGGCTCCAGCAGTCGCCTTGTAGAGCCGGCTCAGGTCCCAGTTGTTCTCGTACGAGACGCCACGCTCATCGCAGATGTGCTTGCAGGTGCTCTCGAGCAGGGTCCGCGTGGCCGTGATCGCACCTTCTGGATCAGAGTGGATCTTGTCGAGCGCTTGCCGCCAAGAGTCTTGGACCGCCTTCCAGTCCGTCAGGGTGGCCAGTCGTTCAGCGGCAGCATCCGATCCGGGGGCGCTCTGGCCGAGCAGCAGGGCACGCAACTTTGCGATGTCCTCATCGGAGGGGCGGCCGTGCTTGATGTTCCCGTCGTACTCGCACAGGTCAAGGAGGAACTGAACCTGCTGCCCAAACGACAGGAGTTTCAACCCTCGTTGGAAGATCTGCCATCGCGACTCCGAACCGCCACCCCAGCCGGTGTACTCGCCAAGGCCCTCCGTGTACTCGGCGAAGAGTCGGTGAAGGTCGGGTCCGCTGAAGCCGGTGTCGCGCGCGAACATCGACGTGGCCAACTCGACCACGCGCACCGACAATCGGTTACCTGAGTCGACCACGACTTGGCCCGCTTGAGTGTCCAAGTCCGGTTCGGCCAGCCATGGCCTGGGTGTATCGCGCGAAGAGGATGGACTGCCTCTCCAGTTCGGACGCGTTCTCGGGGGCACCGAAGGCGGCATCAACTTCCGCGTCCAAAAGGTGGTGAGCACCCGCCAGTGCCTCGCTCATAGCTCCAGGTGAGTACATGGCAGCCAATGAGGCCCCAGGATGCTGAGCCCTTGCGTTCAGCACTTCAACGCCTGCCCTAGCAATCGAGGCTCGCTGTCCCTCGCTGATTGTGGGCACAGGGAAGGTGTTCCACGTGAGCAACTTGTTGAAGCGCAGGTCGGACTTGATGCGTCCCCCCACAGCTCGTTGCCATGCGATGAACATGGAGGAGGAGATCAGCGCGAAGACCAGACCGTCGGGATCAGGTGCCAGGAAGTTCGCGTCGCTCGTAATCACTTCGGCTTCGAAATGGTCCGCTAGGAAGTAGGGGCGGGTCTCACTCACGTGTCGTGGAATGCACAGGTAGGGCGAGTTGGGTTGCGCAATCTGCCTGAAGAGGTGTGCCGTTCGGGCAGCCTGACGGGTGCTCGCCGCTTCGCTGTCGAGTCGAAAACCTCGAACGCCTGCGACCCGTTCCCGCAGAATCGGGCTAGCCGCCAGCTCGGTGGCCGACGCATTAACGAGCCAAAGGCAGTAACGATCGCCTCCATGCAGTAGCTCACGCGCGCCGACGTAGGGACGAAGGTACTTGCGCGCAATTGGGTCCGATTCGACACTTGCCCGTTCGTCCGGATCGACAATCAGCCAGCCACCGTCGGTGGGCTTGTTCCCATATGCAACCTTTCCGACCTGGGGATTAAGAGGCTGTGCCGCTGGGTCCACGATCACAGCCGGACCGAGAGTCAGGTAGGGCGTGATGGATGCCGCCGTAGTGCCGTCGTCAGAGTTCGAGGGAGAGTGCTCGAAGAGGCGAGCTGGCGGCCCTCCGCGGTCAAAGCCGATGATCGTGCAGTGCACGGCCGCCTTGCCGCTGGCGTCCGATGTCCATGGAAAGGTGCGGTGAGCAAACCGAATCCGCCAGCCCGCATCAAGGATGGGCCGGAAGAGAGGGCCGACGGGTTCTCCCTGTGTGATCGAGTTCGTGGACACGTATGCGAAGCGACCCGGGTAGTCGCCGAAGTACTTGAGCGCACGGATATACCAGCCGGTGACGTAGTCGAGACTCCCGTGGTACCCGGCTCCCCACACCCACTGAAGGTCGGCGGTTTGTGCGGCTGACCGTCCTGAGATGCCTAGGAAGGGCGGATTTCCTGCGACGACAACGTCCTGAGTGGGAGGCAGGAGTGTGTCCCACTCAGTGCGCAACGCGTTGCCGACGACGATCTTGGCTTCACGTTGGATGGGGAGGCGTTCGGGGGCTTGCCCGAACCGCTCTCGCAGTTTGAGGTCACACTGGCGGTCCATCATGAACATGGCGGTCTCGGCGATCCGGGCTGGCCACTCGTCGATTTCGATGCCGTAGAAGTGGTCGAGGGTGACCTTGAGGTCGGACTTGGCGTCGAGGGAGAGCTGGTGCTTGTCACGGAGGTCGTAGAGCGCCTCCATGACCTGGAGCTCGATGGCTCGGAGCTCACGGTAGGCGACGATGATGAAGTTGCCGCAGCCGCAGGCTGGGTCCATGAAGCGGATGTCGCCGAGTCGGTCCCAGAGTTTGTTGAGGGCGTTGACCTTCTTCTGGGTGGTGTCGCGGGCACGGGCGGCCGCGAGCTCTTCACGCAGTTCGTCGAGGAACAGCGGTTTCAGTGTCTTGAGGATGTTCTCCTCGGACGTGTAGTGCTCGCCCAGCGCGCGTCGGGTTGCGGCGTCTCGCACGGACTGAAACATGGAGCCGAAGATGGCCGGGCTGATGCTGGACCAGTCAACGGCGCAGGCGTCCAAGATGGCCGCGCGGAAGTCCTTGCCCAGTGGCGGTAGCTCGATCTTCTCCTCGAAGATCCCGCCGTTGACGTACTTGAAGCCTTCGAAGCCGTTCGGCACGCTGCTGGGGTTGGCCGTGTCGAGGAACGTGAAGAGGTCGTTCAACACCTGGGCAAGGTTCGAGCCGTCGGGCAAGGTCTCGTGCTGGATGACGTTGCGGAACGCGTCGGTGTGCCACATCTCGGTGTCGTCGCCGAACATGAGGAAGAGGATTCGGGCAAGGGTCACCGAGATCTCGTGGTCCCGGAACTTGGGGGTCGCCGTTGTCGGGTAGGCCTTCTCCACGGCGGCGTACATGTTGGCCATGAGCTTGGATGCCCGTTTGGACTCATTCTGAGCTTCGGTGTCGAAGGCTTCCCGAACCCGTCCCAGCACAGCGTTGGCGTCGAGGATGACGTCGAACGGCATCCGGATGATGTCGAGGCGAGCGGCGAACTTGGGGTCGGTGTCCCCCTTCTTGTGTCGGTGGCTGGTGAGCCGTGACGTGACCGAGCCATCCTTGGCCCTCCGCACTGGCCAGCGCCAGACCTGCTCCTTCTCGTCGTCGAAGATGACGAGTCGGTCGGTGGTGGTCTTGGCGATCAGGCGGTCGAGTTCTGCCTCCAGCACAGATCCCGGGCGCTCATCGCAGACCCACACGCGAAGGCCCTTGTAGGACGCAACGTTGTGGGCGCTGACCTGACGGCCGTCGTCGTCAGTGACGCTGATCGAGTGCTTCACGTCGGGCGCAAGCCAGTTGAGGTCCTCGATGAAGACTTCTTGGAAGTCGCCGCGGTCCACCTTGGGCAGCAGGTCCTTGCTCACTGGTCAGTCACTCCGATCGAGCAGACGATTCGTAGCTCGTCTGACTCGCTGGAGCCGATGACGAGACGGTCTTCGCGGTGAAGGCGGTCGAGCAGGTCAAGGATGTCCTGGTCGGGGTACTTGTTTCGCAGCGCGATGGACAACTGGTTGGTGGCATGGGTTGTCAGTGGCCGTTCGTGCAGGGCGTTGAGTGCATCCTCGGCCTGTTCGGCGTAGAAGGTCCCGCCGAATCGCTCCCAGATCCTTTTGCGGACTCCGCGGAGGTTTCCGGCGGCACGCGCCTCGATGGTCAGTGGACCGCGAACCAGCTCGGCCTCGCGCTCGAAGTGGTCGTCACGGGGTGATGCAGTGGGGGTCGTTGGCTCGGCTTCGAAGATGCGCAGGGCCTCGGCTGGTGTGAGGAGCCGCTCAGCGCCCGCAGCGGACTCGCTGACCGCGAATGCGTCGACCCCTGACTCGGTGCGCACGAAGCACGCCACGCCACCAGTGGACTCACGGGCGTACTTGTCGCGCGTGGAATGGATGAGGTCGGGCAGCTCGAGCACCCTCTTCGTCACCTCGGGGTGGCTGTTCTGGGCGTTGCTCCACGCCAGCCAGGCCTCGCTCACGGCGTCGGCTTCGCCCTCTCCGTCGTCATCGCCGTCAGAGAGGTTGCCGTTGTAGAAGTTGTGGAGGAGGTTGATCTCGTCGTCGGTTCCGAAGAACTGCTCATCGGAGCCGAATGCTTCGGCCGCCGCACTGAGACGCGCACGGATGCGCTGGCGCAGGCGAATCTGCTGCTCGACCTTGTCGTGGGTGATCAGGTACACGTGGACCGTGTCGGACTCCTGTCCGACGCGGTCGACTCGACCGGCGCGCTGGATGAGCCGGATGATCGCCCAGGGCAGGTCGTAGTTGACGATCACGTGACTGTCTTGAAGGTTCTGGCCTTCCGAGAGGACGTCCGTGGCAACGAGGACGTCGATGGGGTCAACGGGCTCGGCCACCTCGCTGACGCTCTGGCCCGGGAGCCGATTGGAGCGTGGGGAGAACCGGCGGGCGACATCGGAGGGGTCAGCCACGTCTCCCGTCGCCAACCCGACGTTGTCGACACCCGCGGCCTCAAGCGCGTCCGCGACGTACTCGGCGGTGTCCTTGTACTCACTGAAAACGAGTACCTTCTGGCCCTCGTGGTCACCGCGTAGCAGGTCGACCAGCGCGTTCACTTTCGTGTCACGCGTGGAGTCCCAGCTGCCGAAGCGGACCAGGAGGGACGTGATCAGCTCGTTGTCCTTGATGAGGTCGTGCCGCAGCGTGGTCTTGAAGACCGTCGAGTTGAGCCACTTGGTCTTCGCCGGTGCGCTGTCGCGCAGCTCCTGGTAACGACTGGCCAGCGACCCACCTACCGGCTCGTCGCTCTCGAGGTCGTCGTCGCTGACGGCGATCTGCCTATCGGTGAAGCTCCCCAGCGGGACCTGCAGCTTGTGGTCGATCGCGTGGATGAAGAGCTCGTTCCGGGCTCGCTGACGCTGCAGGGACAGGATGAAGGAGTGCCCGGACGACGAGAGGCGCTTGAACAGGCCGATGCGCACGAAGCCGCTGACGTTGCCTCGGCCTGAGCGGATGTCGTCCAGGTACTTCTTGTCCTCAGCAGTCTTGGTTGCTCGGGTGTCCTCGTAGTCGGAGAGTCGATACCGCGGCAGCGTCAGTTTCGCGATCGCGTCCAGAGTGGTGTCGTCCTCCATCAACGAAGCCGGGTCGTCCTTCCCGAACGTGTGCGTGAGTGGATGCGGGACCCGGGTCGGGAAGAAGAACTCGGTGCCGTCGGCGAACTGGAGGTACTCGCGCTCTTGGACTGTCCCGTCCGTGAGGGTGACCAGCTTCTTCTTGGCGGACTTCTTGATGAAGCTGCGGGTGCGACGCACGAGGTGGTCGGACATGAGCCGGCGCCAGTCGTCAGATTCTTCGGAGCGCTTGAACGCCACGAGCGTGTTCGTCTTGCCGTCGACCTTGTCCGCCAGGGTGTGGTCCTTGGCCATCGCCGCCGAAGGGACGATCCCCAGGTCCTCGTCCTCTTCGATGTACAGGGCCAGTTGGTTGGCGACGTCGGCGAAGGCCAAGTTGTAGGGAGTCGCGGTGAGGAGCAGGACCTTGCTGGAGTTGCGCCGGACGTACTCCCTGATCGCCTCGTGGGCCCTGGTGGTGTCATTGCGAAGGTTGTGTGACTCATCGCAGATGACGAGTTTGTACAGCTTCAGGTCTGGAAGGACCTTGTCAGCCATCGAGTAGGGAACGACGCGCGCCCCCTCCACCCCGTAGGCATCCAAGTGCTCCTGCCACATCGACTCCAAGTTCTTCGGGCACAGCACCAAGGTGGTGTAGTCCTCGGCGGCTTGAAGCATCAGGGCAGTGGCGACCGCCGTGAGCGTCTTGCCCAACCCGACGACGTCGCCCAACATCGTGCCGCCGCGGCGAACGATCCGACGAGCCAGGGTTCGCACAGCCGTGACCTGGTAGTCGAGCAGAAGGTCCTGCATCGACTTGGGAAGCACGTACCCCAGACCGTCGCGAGCATCTTGTGACAAGGCGTGACAGACCTTGAGGTAGACCTCGAATGGTGTGGCCTGCTCCTCCCCGGACCACGACTCCTCGATCAGCTCGATGATCTCCTTGGTGATCGTCAGGGAGTACTTGTCGTCCCAGCGGTCCTCGAACCACGACGCCAGCTTCTGGTTGGGGTCCTGGTCCGCTATGTCGATGTTGAGCTCAAGGTTGTTGAACAGACCGGCACCCGTGAAGTTGGAGGACCCAAGGTAGGACCACAGCGGGGCAGGGCCAACGCCCCCGCGAAGGATGTACGCCTTGCCGTGCAGCGGTCGCCTGGTGAACACCTTGATCTGGACACGCCCCGACTCCAACTGCCGCTTCATGAGCTGAAGGGTGGCCTGCCCGCTCTTGGTCGGCAGCCCGCGCATCAACTGCGTTCGCAGGTGGCGCACGAGCCGCTCCTTCTGATCGAGCGCCTTGCTGTTGTCGTGGATGGCTGCACCGGCCCCTTGCTCTGCAAGCTCTGCTTGGAGCGAGCTCAGGATGGCCTGGGAGTCGGACGGGGCAACCATCCCCACGAGGACCCGAGCGACAGGCGGGTCCCCCTCGGCGAAGGGCTTGCCCCCGATGATGTCTCCGAGGTGGCCCCAGCCGCGCAGGTCGAGATAGCCAGTCGCGACGTCCAACGACTCGTAGGACCCGTCAAAGTAGTCCCGAAGGGCTACGCCCAGCTGACTCTCCGGCGTGAGGTTGTCAAAGATCTTCGGCACAGTGGTGATCCTGCCCTAGGAGTCCGACGCCGGCGCGGCGTGCAGTTCAGGCCGGTTTCGGTCCGGGGGCACCGCGTACCGCTGAAGGCACCAACGCCGATTGGCCAGCTCCACCTGGACCTTCCGCCGTTGGGCGTGTGTGCCTTCGCCGCGCTCGATCGCTTGCAGCAGCACCGCAATGTCCGCGAGCAGTTCGGCGCGCTCGTAGTCGAAGGCCTCACGGCATGGCCGCCCGCAGAAGAGCGGCAGCCGGCCAGCCTTCGGGCGCGTGACCTTGCGCAGGCAGCTGGGGTTGAGGCAGGGCATCTTGGCGGCGGACAGGACAGCGCGGGGGATCGCGTCGGCCACGGTGGCCAAGGTTGCCCGCTCCAAGGGAACGAGGGTGTTCAGGCGTCGGCTCATCAGATCATCGAGGGCTTTCCTCGTCGGGGTGGTCAGCCCCGAAACGGTTGGTGACCCCACCGTACCCACCTCCAAGGTCTCAGCCGAGTACCCAAGGCAACTCTCGGTCGAGCGGCCCCGCACTACAAATATTTAGCGTATCGACTCGACCTGCACAAACACGCACCGACACATAAATCAGGGACAGCTCAGCAGGGGGCCTCGGCGTGTCCGTCCGGCAAATATTTGCGCGATTCCCCTTGTCTGAGTCGAATGGCCAGGTCTACCCTTGCGAGCAAGACGGTCGCTGTGGGCCTGAGTCCGGACATGGATGAGGGGCACCCGCTGGCACGGGTACCCCTCGGCGACGGTCCCGATGTAACTGTTGCCCAGAAACGAAGGTGCCGTCGCGTGGACGAGTCTATTTCGCATGCCCGAAAGCGGCCAGCCCCTGTGGTGCTTGCCCCTGACCTCGAAGCCGAGTGGCTCTTCGATGTAGGCGCCGGCCTTTCCGTGTGGCCCTGGTCCGGGCGCCCGGATGTCACCCGCTTGCAGCGAACCCGCACGCCGAAGGTAAAGGCACGCTCGGGGCACATCCCCGTGTATGCCTTCACCGTCACGACAGGCACGCACCTCCACCTCGAATCAGGTCTCGAGCACGACCTCGTCAGGGAGCTCGACCGCCGCAGCGACGTGACCTGGCTGGTCGCCCAGCCGTGCAGACTGCGGCTTCCTGCAAAGCGCCGTGGCCGCCGCCTCGAGCACACGCCTGACCTGCTCAGTCGTCACGGCGACGGCACGATTCGGCTCTGGGATGTCCGGCCGGCCAAGCGTCATGACGAGGACTTCAAGTTGAAGGTGCGCTTGACCGCCGAGGCGTGCGTCGAGGTGGGGTGGCGCCACGAGGTCTTCTCCGGCTGGTCACGGATCCGGCGGGTGAACCTGATGTGGATTCATGGATTCCGGCGGCGCATGCCGTGGTACCCCGGATCACTGCGTCTCCTACACGAGTACCTCGAGGGCGCGGGGACCGTCGCCGACGTCCTCGACCTTGATGCCGGTGGAGGGCATGTGGTGTCCGCGATGTGGCACGGCGTCTGGAACGGACAGATCGACTGCGACCTGGACTCCCCAATCACGCGTACCACGCCATTGGTGATCCACCAGCCAGCGGACGTTTCCTCGTGAGCAAGGCGGTGGAGCTGTTCGTCGGAGCCCGGGCCTTGATGTCCTTTGGCCCGGCCGTCGTCGTGGAGCTGGGGCGGCACGGCGTCACGGTCAAGGACGCCATCGGGGACAACCACTTCGTTCGGGCCGACCAGCTCACCGTCACCGGATTCGGCGACGAGGGCCTGGATGCGATCCACCTGTCGCTGCAGCCGTGGTGGAGCAGCCTGACTCCCGCAATGCGCGCAGAGGTCCACCTCAAGCGCGAAGTGGTCCTTGAGATACTCACGGCCTACCGCGACGGTCATCCGCTGATGGCCCGAGACGGGGAACCGTTCCACCCGTTCGGGGAAGGCTTTGCGGTCAGCCTGAGCAAGCGGATCGAGGCGATGGCCCGACAGCTCACCTTCGAGTACAGCGTCGACCGGATGCGGGTCCGGCGCCTCCTGGCCGGTGAGGTCGTGAAGAACAGCGTCGCGCCCAACACCATCCGCGGCTGGATCAAAGCCTTCAAACGCGACGGTCTGCGCGGACTGGTGGACGGTCGCAAGACCAAGGGCCGGCAGGGCTTCGAGGTCATCGACCCCCGGTTCGTCCGCATCGTCGACGAGGAACTGGCGGGGTTTGACGGCACCCGCAGCAAGGTCAGCATCGTCGAGATCGAACGGCGGGTCCTGGTCCGGCTCAAGCAGGAGGGCATCGACGACATCGACCTGCCTCAACGGATCACCCAGCAGTACCTGTCGATGCGGTTCGCCGCCTTGGGGCACACAACCAAGCAGCACAAGTCCTCCACGCTGCGCAGGAACTCCAGCCGGAGCAACTACCCGGCCACCCACCCGGGACACTTCGCGGTCGACGTCACCCGGTGCGACAACCTGGTCTGGGACGACGTCTACGAACGCGTCTACTCCGTCGAGATCATCACGATCATCTCGGTCCCGAGCCGCGTGGTCGTCGCCTGCCGCGTCGTCCCCCAGTCCGCGAACGCCCTGGAGATCGCCCTCGCGCTGTATGACGCCATCCGGCCCTTCTCGATGGTCGTGCAGGAGACCGCCATCGACGACTTCCGGTGGTGCGGCATCCCCGCCAGCCTCGACCTCGGCGACAACCCCGTCACCGCGCACGCCAGCCGCGTCCGAGCCGGCCGAGAGGTGACCGGCCGACACGTCAAGCCCGGCATCTGGCCCATCTCCATGCGGGCTGACAACGGCAAGATCTTCCTCAGCGACAGCCTGCTCGCGCTGCTGCGCGACTGGAATGTCGACCTCATGCCCTCCCGGCCCGGACGTCCCATCGACAACAACATCGTGGAGCGGTGGCACGACAGCCTCCAGGCGGCATACCAGTCCTTCCGAAACGGGGCCGGGTTCAAAGGGCGCGCCGTCCACGAACGGGGACGGTTCGTCGGCTGGGTGGGGTTCGAGCCGCTCGGATCGTGGCGCGAGCTGCAGCAGCACCTGCACCGGCACATCGCCATCGCCTACCACCGCAACCGGCATGGCGGCGTGAAGATCCCCGGCGTCGAAGACGGCAACTTCACACCGCTCGAGCGCCACGACATGCTGCACACGATCACCGGGCGCCTGCTCGTCCCGCAACACCCGGACCTGATCTTCAGCCTGCTGCCCGAGAAGTGGCTCACCCCCGGCAACGGCGGCGTCGCCTTCCGGGGCCTCACCTACGACGGCGACATCCTCGACGAGGTCCGCGGCGTCCGGCCCGGCACCTACCGTGCCCAGGACGCCAAGGTCCCCTTCCACTACGACCCCCGCGACCGGTCCCGGCTCTGGCACCGCAGCCGACACGACGACCGCATCTACGAACTGCAGTGGCGCGACGCCCACCTGGTCGAAGCGCCGCTCACCGACGTCGTCGTACAACGAGCCCGCCAGCTCATCCGAGACCGCGGCGGCAACCGCGTCGTCTCCCGACGCAACGTGACCCGCGAGATCATCGCCGCCATCACCGAGCTCAGCGCCGCACCCACCGACGAGGAATGGCGCAGCAAGCTCATCCGCGCCGGCATGCGCCACGACCAAGCCCTCATCGACCACGCCGAAGCCGACGCCGCACGCGCGCTCATCGACACCGCCGCCGACGTCACGCCACCCAGCCTCCGCCCCGGCGCCTCCCTCGCCGAAGACGACCCCATCGCCGACGCCGCCGAGACAACCACACAGATCGACTTCGACTCAGCCTTCCCCGACTACGACAGCGAGGCCATCTGATGGACGCCCGCCTGTGGCACCAGCAAGCCACTGCCCCGCCCGGGACCATGCCGACACCGATCCCTGTCGAGACCTTCGACGCGATGTCCGAGGCCGCCCAGGACGAGTACTGGGACGAGATCACCACCGCCATGACCGGGATCGTCCTGCCCTCCGTCCTGGCACAGCGCGCCGCCCACCACCTCACCCGACTCGTCGACCGCAACCGGCTCCGCCCGCCCGGAGCCAAGGCGATCGGGTCGGTCAGCGCCTCCTTCGCCGTCGGCAAGTCGACCTTCGTCAAGGACTGGGCCCAAGCGGCATACCGCGACCTGCTCGGCCCGGCCTGCGCCGACCCCCGCCCCACGTGGAACCCAGAGCCCGGCGTGACCGCCGACTGGATCCCGCAGCTCTACCTCACCCTGCGCGCCGCCTCGAAGATCCGCGACGTCCTCGCCGCGCTGCTGCTGACGATGGGCTACCCCAGCGAAGGCCTCATCCGCGTCACCACGACCAGGGTCATCCACGCCTTCCGGCAGCACGGGGTGAGACTGCTGCTCATCGACGACAGCCACTTCCTCGACGTGTCCAACAAGGACTCCCGGGACATGCTCGACTTCCTCAAGTACCTCAACACCGAGCTCGGTGAGCTCGGCGGCACGATGATCCTCGTCGGCGCCGACCTGCACGAGTCCCCGCTCTACCTCGACCCGCAGATCAACTCCCGACTCGAACGCCTCACCCTGACTGCGTACCCGCTGGCCACCGACGACGACCGACGCACTTGGCAACGCTTCCTCAAGGACGCCGAGACCGTGCTGCTGCCCTACTTCGACTGCGCCCCGGCCGGGATCTTCAGCCGCCAGCACGCCGGCTACATCTGGCGCCGCACCCAGGGCTACGTCGGCGACACCGCCCTACTACTCACCGAAGCACTGCTCGCGGCCTTCGACGACGGCTCCGACACCATCACCACCGCCCACCTC
>JAKOZM010000075.1 GCA_029779995.1 Actinomycetes bacterium | reverse complement strand
GCCGATCATCGTGACGCTGCGGGCATCGAGGGCGGCGGCCCGGGCGCGGTTGAGGATTTTGGCCGGGGGCAGGCTCTCGACGCCGTTCGGTTTGCCGACCGGTTCGGCCGTGGCAGAGGCCGATGGACTCGCGGAATCGGTGGGAGTCGGGGACTGCGTCACGGAGTCCTGAGAATCGGAACACCCTGCCACCGTCGCCACGACCAGCGCCCCCGCTGCCATTAATGCAACCCGCATGATGTCCTGACCACCTGTCGTTCGTCGGCATGCCTCGTGCGTGTCACGCTAGCGGAACTCCGCGACCCATGTCCGCACCCTTTCGGCGAGGCAAGCGATACCCTGCGCAGGTGACGGTCACCCGTGCTTTCATCGCCCGGCTGCAGGGCTCTGCCGTCTTCGACCCCAACGGCGAACAACTGGGCAAGGTCCGTGACTTCGTCCTGCTGCAGCAGTACGGCACGATCCCGCCGCGGCTGGTCGGCCTGGTCGTTGAGGTGGGTGCCAGGCGCCGGATCTTCCTGCCGATCACCCGGGTGACCAAGATCGACGTTGGCCAGATCGTGACCACCGGGGTATTGGATCTACGGCGCTTCAAGTTGCGCCCCGGGGAGACGTTGGCCGTCGCGGAACTCTTCGACCGGGGTGCCGTGCTGCGTGCCACGGGCGAGCGGGTGAAGATCCTTGACCTGGCCATGCAGCAGAACTCGCGGCGGGATTGGGAGATCGCGCAAGCCTATGTCCGCGGGGGCCGCACCCTCGCCCGGCGGGGCCAGACGCAGGTGGTGGCCTGGGGTGAACTGTCCGATGTCTGGCGCCAGGAGATCGACCAGGCGACCGAGACGATG
This sequence comes from Actinomycetes bacterium, assembly GCA_029779995.1. The sequence continues at coordinate 5,514 of JAKOZM010000075.1, read as the reverse complement.
TTGGAGTCCTTGCTGGACATGCGGCCGGCCGATGTCGCCTCACTGCTGCACGACCTGCCCGAGAAACGTCGCCTGGAGATCGCCCGGGCGCTCGACGACGAACGCCTGGCCGACGTGCTGGAGGAGATGCCAGAACACGACGCCGTACAGATCGTCGGCGCCCTGGAGGCGGAACGGGCAGCCGATGTCCTGGAGGAGATGGATCCTGAGGACGCCGTCGACCTGCTCAGCGACTTGAGCCCCGAACAGGTCAGTGTGCTGCTCGACCTGGTGGAACCTGACGACGCCAAGGGTCTGCGGCGACTGCTGAGCTACGACGAACTGTCCGCGGGCGGCATGATGAGTCCCGACCCGGTGATCGTGGGAGCGGATGCCACTGTCGCTGAGGCGCTGGCCCAGATCCGCAACCCCGACCTGTCCCCCGCCCTCGCCTCCCAGGTGTACGTCGTGCGGCCTCCCATGCAGACCCCGACCGGCACCTTCCTGGGGGTCGTGCACTGGCAGCGGCTGCTGCGCGAACCGCCCAGCGACCTGGTGTCGCGGGCCGTCGACCGGGACCTCGCCCCGCTGCCCCCCGAGACGCCGATGGCCGCACTGACGCGCTACTTCGCCGCCTACAACCTTGTCGCGGTGCCCATCGTCGATGGCAGCGGTCATCTGCTGGGAACGGTCACTGTGGACGACCTGCTGGATCACCTACTCGGAGACAACTGGCGCGACTCGAGGGTGTCCGATGCGTGACCGCAACCGGCTGGAGACGCCGTCCAGGGGGCGGCCCAGCATCCGTCCCACCACCAACCCCGATACGTTCGGCAGGGTTTCGGAGAACGTCGCCCGCTTCCTAGGCTCCTGGCGGTTCATCGCCTGGATGAGCCTGATGATCGTCGCCTGGGTGATCTACAACATCGTCGGCACCGACCCCGTCGACCCGTACCCCTTCATCTTCTTGACGTTGCTGCTGAGCCTGCAGGCTTCGTACGCCGCCCCGCTGATCCTGCTGGCCCAGAACCGGCAGGACGACCGCGATCGCGTGCAGATCAAGGAGGATCGCGAGCGCACCGAGCGGCTGATCGCCGACACGGAATATCTGGCCCGCGAGCTCGCGGCGCTGCGGATCGGACTCGGCGAGGTGGTGACACGTGACTACCTGCGCCGGGAGTTGCGGGCGTTGCTCGAGGATCTCGAGGACGACGGCCGCTCGCAGCGGTAAGCAGATCGACTCCCGGTCGGCCGTCATGCTCGTCCGGAGCCCCCGCGAGACACACGTACGATTGACCCATGCCCACCACCGAAACGATCCTGGCTGCCCTCGCGGGTGTGGAGGACCCTGAGATCCACCGCCCCATCACCGAACTCGGGATGGTCAAGAGCATCGACGTCGACTCCGCTGGCGCCGCTCGGGTCGAAGTGTTCCTGACGATCGCCGCCTGCCCCATGCAAACGACACTGCGAGAGCGCGTGGTGACTGCGGTCAGCTCAGTTCCCGGTGTGACGAGCGCGGACGTGATCTTCGACGTGATGAGTGATGAGCAGCGCAAGGAGCTGCGCGAGAGGCTGCAGGGTCCGCAGAAGGAGATCCCGTTCGCCAAGCCCGGTAGCCTCACAAAGGTTCTGGGCATCGCCTCGGGCAAGGGCGGCGTGGGCAAGAGCAGCGTCACCGTGAACCTGGCAGTGGATCTGGCCGCCCGCGGCCTGCGGGTCGGGCTGGTGGACGCCGACATCTATGGGCACTCCACACCCCGCCTGCTGGGGGTGACCACCCGGCCCACGGTGGTCGACAAGATGTTCATCCCGCCGGTGTCCCATGGCGTGGCCAGCCTGTCGATCCTGCCGTTCAAACCGGGCGGGGCCAACCAGGCGCTGGCCTACCGCGGACCGATCCTGCACCGGATGCTCAACCAGTTCCTCACCGACGCCTACTGGGGAGACCTGGACTGGCTGCTGATCGACCTGCCACCCGGCACCGGCGACGTCGCGATGTCCCTGGCGCAACTACTGCCCAACTCCGAACTGCTGGTCGTCACGACCCCGCAGATCGCGGCCGCCGAAGTTGCTGTGCGGGCCGGAATGATGAGTGAGTTCACCAACCAGCGCATCATTGGTGTGGTCGAGAACATGAGCGCCTTCCCGTGTCCCCACTGTGGCGAGCCGATGGACCTGTTCGGTCGTGGTGGTGGCGAGATGGTCAGCAAGCAGTTGACCTCGGCACTGGGTTCCGAGGTCTCGCTGCTGGCCAAGATCCCCTTCGACGTGCGCCTTCGCGAGGGCGGGGATCAGGGCCGACCGCTGGTGCTGGAGGTCCCCGACGCCCCCGCCGCCATCGCGATTCGCGGCCTGACGGACCGACTGGCCAGCAAACCGCGCGGGTTGGCGGGGATGAGCCTGGGAATCTCGCCCGTCAGGTCCTGAAAGGTCAGGTCGCGTTCGGATCGATCGGGGATGCGGCTGGGGCGGATGCCGGTTTGGGCGTCGGCGTGGGCGCATCGGCCAGCGACGACATGATCCGCTTCGGGTGCAGGTCCGCCAGGGACTGCAGATCGCCCTGCATGGACTTCAGGTCGGCGGAGTCGCTGATCTGCTGCTTGGCCTGGCCCACGGTCTCGCGGGCTTTGGCCACGAACTTGCCCGCGCTGGACGCCGCGCCTGGCAACTTGTCCGGGCCGAACACCAAAAGGGCGAACAAGCCGAGGACGAGCAACTCGCCGAGACCGATGTCGAACACGAGACCAGGGTACGCCCTATCGGCGATCGGCGATGGCCGCGCGGCCAGGCCGGCTCATCGCGAACCGAGGGTGACCGTGATCTGCTTGCCGCTCTCCAACTCCAACGTGATCTTGTCACCGGGGGCGTTCTGGCGGATATCGGTGATCAGAGACACCGCGTCGTCGACGCGTTCCCCGTTCACCGCCACGATCACATCGCCGGACTGCAGGCCAGCCTGTTCGGCCGGGCCCCCTCCGGTCACCGTGTTCACCCGGGCGCCCTGTCCGGTGTAGTTGAAGTCAATCTCGGCACCGATGATCGGCGTGCGCGACGTCCCGCTTGTGATCAGCTCCTGAGCGATCCGGTTGGCCGTGTTGATCGGGATGGCGAAGCCGAGGCCGATACTGCCGGCCTGCCCGCCGGCGTCACTGCTCAGCGAAGCGATCGCGGAGTTGACACCGATGACCTGGCCCTCGTTGTTCACCAGGGGCCCGCCGGAGTTGCCCGGGTTGATCGGAGCGTCGGTCTGAATCGCATTGATGAACGAGGTCTCCGTGCCACCGGAACCGCCGGCGGTCACGGGCCGGTCGAGGCTGCTGATGATGCCGCTGGTCACGGTACCTTCCAAACCCAGCGGGGAGCCGATCGCGATCGCCTGGTCACCGACCTTGACCGAGTCGGAGTTGCCGATGGCTGAGGGGGTGAGCCCCGATGCGTTGATCTTCAGTACCGCGAGGTCGTAGTCGGGGGTCCGGCCCACCAGCTCGGCCGATGATCGTGAACCGTCCTGCAGCACCACGTCGATGCGACCACCGTTGGCCGCGGACTCGATCACGTGGTTGTTGGTCAGGATGTAGCCGTCTTCGCTGAGGACGAAGCCGGATCCCGATCCATCATCAACCTCGATGGACACCACACTGGGCAGGACCTTCGCTGCGATCGCGGCGATCGACCCGTCGGCACGTACCGATAGGGCGTCGGAATCACTGGGGTTGGCCCCGGTGGTGACGGATGAAGCTGGCGACTGCCCGTCGGCCAGGGTGTACCCCAGGGCGCCGCCGACGCCGCCGGCCAGCAGACCGGTCAGCGCGGCGATGGCCATGACCTTGCCGACCCCGCCCGACTTCTTCGGGGCCGCGCTGGGGGTCTGCGGTGTAACACCGGGAGGCGGCGGCAGATACCCGTCGGATCCGGGTGCCGGGTAGGGCGACTGCTCGGGGGCGGGGTACTGGTACTGCTGGTAGGCCTGCTCCGTGGGCTGCTGGTACGTCGGATATTGACTGGTTGGGATCGCATCCGGATCGAGCACCTGTGTGGAGTGATCAGGCGCCGGCCAGGACAACTGCTCCGGCTGCGACACCGGCTGTTCCGGTGCGACCGGCGGTTGCTCCGGCGGTTGCTCGTTCGACATCTGCGACTCCTCGTGATCCACCACTGAACTCACGGTAACCCTCCTACGCTATGTGCCCCACTCAGGACCTAGCATCCGTTGGCTGCGGCTCTTCTGGAAGCCAGTTGCCGTTCGGGCTGCGTCAAAGCCTTGTAATGCCCGCTGCCGCGCTCCCGGCACCGCCGCGAGCGGGTGAGGGGCCGATTGCAGAAGTCACAGCCGGTAGTGTGTAGACCCATGGACGCCAAGGACCTGTCGATCTTCAGTGATGCGTGGAACGCCGCCCAACTTCCCGCGGACGTGACGGCCACCACTGTCGATGCCAGCGTGCTACGGCTGCTGGCTTTGTTCGCCGCACTCGTCGACGGCCGGGCCGCTGTGGAGGTGGGCGCGCACGATGGGACCACCGGTATGGCCCTGTTTCAGGGGCTGGCTGCCGACGGTGTCCTCACCAGTGTCGAGGCCGACCCTGAGCGGCTGCGCCTGGCCAAGGAGACCTTCGCCGCGGCGGGGATCGGTCATGGCCGCACCCGCCTGATCGCTGCCGATCCGCACGACGTTCTCAGCCGGTTGACAGACGGCGGCTACGACCTGTTCCTGTCCAGCGGCAAACCCAGCGACCATGCGGCCTTTGCCGAGCAGGCGGTACGTCTGCTGCGACCCGGCGGGATCGCGATCTTCCTCGATGTCGCCGAAGCGGCCGACCCGGCCAAACGCGAGGCAGCCCAACTTGCCGTGCGCCACTTCGTGGAGCACATGCAGGCTGAGGAGCGCTGGCTCACGACGCTACTCCCCCTGGCCAACGGCGTGCTGGTCGCCGTCCTGCAGTAGTCCCTACGCAAACTGGGCACCATCGGTCAGCCACTGGCCCAGCAGGGCCGCCCCGAACCCGGTGCCGCCGAAGGCGCGCACGCCCACCGACGCCGTGGAACGCGCTGGCCCAGCGATATCCAGGTGCGCCCAGGGAACATCTCCAGCGAACCGCTGCAGGTAGAGCGCCGCGGTGATGGAACCCGCACCGACACTGGCGTCGCTGACCTGGCTCTGGTCGGCGATGTCCGAGCGCAGGGAAGTGCGGTAGCTCTGCTCCAGGGGCATGGGCCACAGTTGCTCGCCCACCTCGTCCCCCGCCGCCCGCAACGCGGCGCCCAGCGGTGCCGACGGGCTGTACAACGCGCCCATTTCCCGCGACAGTGCGACCGTCGCAGCGCCGGTGAGCGTCGCCAGGTCCACCATGACGTCGGGCTGCAGGCGAAGCCGCGCGTACGCCAGCAGATCGGCCAGCACCAGCCGGCCCTCGGCGTCGGTGTTGCGCACCTCGGTGGTGGATCCGTCCACATGCGTGATGACGTCCCCGGGGCGGTAGGAGTCAGCGCCGAGACAGTTCTCGGCCAGCCCCAGCAGGACGGTCACGTCCATAC
>JAKOZM010000054.1 GCA_029779995.1 Actinomycetes bacterium | reverse complement strand
GACCCCGAGGGCATGCACCGCGAAGTAGTAGCGGTGTTCATGATCACCGGGTGGCGGCGAAGCCCCCTGGTAGCCCGGCATCCCGTAGTCGGTGCGGAACTCGATGGTTCCGGCGGGCAGTCCATCCGGGCTGGCCCCGCGCGGCAGGGAGGTGACGTCGGCGGGGATGTTGACGATCTGCCAGTGCCACCAGCCGCTCTGCGTCGGGGCGTCCGGGTCGAAGCAGGTGATGGCGAAACTCTTGGTACCGGCGGGGAAGCCCGACCAGGTCAGGTGAGGGGAGAGGTTGTCCCCGCCGGCGCTGGAGTGGACGTGGCGGGTGGCGGTCACAGCGCCGTCGAAGATGTCGCTGCTGGTCACCGTGAAGGAGGGGACCTCGGGCAGGGTGTCGAACGGGCCGGCCGGGCGATTGCGTTGCAGATTCACGGTGCCCAGTCTAAGTCGAGGTTGCGGTCCAAACGCGTCGCAAATCGATGCGTTTGGACCGCGTCCTACCACCCGAACAGGTCATCTCGGTCACGACCCCGAATCCCCCCTCGTACGATGGCCGTATGGACGATGTCTACCGCCTCCCCGAAGAACACCGTGAGCTCCAGCAGGCCGTGCGTGCGCTGGCCCAGGCCAAGATCGCACCGCGCGCTGCGGAGATCGATGAGACCGGTGAATTCCCATGGGACGTCTACGAGGCACTGGCGGCCAGCGGGTTCCACGCGATCCACATTCCCGAGGAATACGGCGGCAGTGGTGGCGACAACCTCGCCTCCTGCATCGTGATCGAGGAGGTCGCGCGGGTCTGTGGTTCGTCCTCGCTGATCCCGGCAGTGAACAAACTCGGCACCACGCCCGTGCTGGTCGGTGGCGACGAGGCGATCAAGGCGCGGTACATGCCGGAGGTGGCCAGCGGGGAGGCGATGTTCTCCTACGCGCTGTCAGAGCCGGAAGCCGGGTCTGACGCCGCGAGCATGAAGAGCCGCGCTGTCCAGAAGGGCGACACCTGGGTGCTCAACGGTGCCAAGCGCTGGATCACCGGTGCTGGGGTCTCGAAGTACTACACGGTGATGGCTTCCACCGACCCCGAGGCCGGCTCGCGCGGCATCAGCGCCTTCGTCGTGCACGCAGATGACCCCGGCTTCTCCTTGGGGGCTCTGGAGCGCAAGCTCGGCATCAAGGGCTCCCCGACCCGGGAACTGTACTTCGACAACGTCGAACTGCCCGCGGACCGCATGATCGGGTCCGAGGGCACGGGCTGGCTCACCGCTATGAAGACCCTGGATCTGACCCGGATCTGCATCGGTGCGCAGGCTGTCGGTCTCGCGCAGGGCGCGCTGGATGTGGCCCTGGACTACGCCAAGGAGCGCAAGCAGTTCGGCAAGCCGATCGCGGACTTCCAGGCCATCCAGTTCATGCTGGCCGACGCCGCGATGCAGATCGAGGCCGCCCGGCAGTTGACCTACTTCGCTGCCGCCGCCGGTGAGCGCAAGGATGAGCGCACCACGTTCCTGGGCAGTGCTGCCAAGTGTCTGGCCTCCGACACCGCGATGAAGGTGACCACCGACGTGGTGCAGATCCTCGGCGGGTACGGATACGTGAAGGATTATGCGGCCGAGCGGTTCATGCGCGACGCCAAGATCACCCAGATCTACGAGGGCACCAACCAGATCCAGCGCGTTGTGATGGCGCGCCAGATCCTGAAGTAGCTACTCAACCGCAGATGTCGTCCGCGGCGGTCTTGACCTTCTCGGGGGCCGTCGGATCCTTCACCGAGACGGTGCGCAGGCCCGTGTAGTCACTACCGATAGTCACCCGGAACGTGGAGCCAAGCCCCGGCACCTCGACCACCGCCGCGTCCGGCAGTGCCGCCTGCAGCGTCTGCAGCGAGACGTCGTAGCCCGGGTCGTACTCGATCGTCGTCTGGGTCAGCGTCGCGGGCAAGGGTGCATATACCGAGTAGCCCGCGGTCTGGAAGTCCGCATATGCGTCCTCGGCGTCGGTGCCGAGTATCTGCACTGTGATCTGCTCGGGAGCCACATCGACCTTGGGCGCCGAGGCCTTCTCCGGGATCGGCTGATCATTACGCAGCGCGGTGAAGATGTCGGATGCGCCGACCTCGTCCCATACGACGGCATTGCCGATCGCACCCATGGAGCGCTCGCCCACCACCGGGACCGTCCGGAAGGTGACCTGCGAAGGATTCACCTGCGCCAGCCGGCGGGTCAGTTCCAACACTTGGCCGTTGTCGAGGTTGTTGTCGACCTTCATGTGGCTCAGGATCGCGGTCACGAAGGCGTTGGCCTGGGCGGGATTGAGCAGCACCGCCGAACTCGAGGCCTTGCGGACCATGGAGGCCACAAAACTCTGCTGGCGCTGCATCCGGCCGATGTCGGCTGTGGGGTCGAACTCCCGGGCGCGGACGTACGCCAATGCGTCGCGACCCTTCAACGTCGAGGTGCCGGCGGGCAGCGTCAGGCCGGACGGGGGGTCGTAGATCTCCGAGGGGCTGCAGACGTCGACACCCCCGAGGGCATTGACCATCTTGACGAAGCCGGCGAAATTCACTTCAAGGTAATGGTTGATCTGCATGCCGGTGAGGTCCTCGACCGTCTGCACCAGCAGCGGAGCGCCACCGAAGGCGTACGCGCTGTTGAGTTTGCCTACCTCGGCGTCCTGCGCCACGCCGTCGTGATCGGTGTGGGCGGGGATCGTGGCCATCGAGTCGCGCGGCAGGCTCACCACACTCACCGACCCGTCGCGGCTGACATGGGCCAGCATCATGGTGTCCGTGCGCTGGCCGTAGACATCCCAGCCCGTGTGGTACTTGCGCACCTGCCTGTCGGACAGGCCCTCGCGGGAGTCCGAGCCGACGATGAGGAAGGTCAGCGGTTCACCGGCCCCTGGAACCCCCCGGTCGTCGCCGAAGGCATCGATGCGTTGCACCTGTCCTGCATAGTGCCTCACAGTGGCCCACGCTGCACCGCTTCCCAACAGGACGACGGCGGCAAGAATTGTGGCAAGCAGGCGCGCGTAGCGGCGGAACTGCACGAAAAACACCCTTTCATCGACAACGGCTTCCACGGTAACCAGGCAAGGGGCGGATCTCGGGTAACCCCTACGACGCGCGTGTTGGTCCCGCAGCCAGGCCATGGGGGGTGTTCCCACTACCGTGGCAGTGATGGAAACGACCCAATATCCGGGCGTGGCGGTGATCATGCCGGTGCTCAACGAGGAGCGGCATCTGAGCGAGGCCGTGGCCGCGATCACCGGCCAGGACTACCCCGGCGACCTGCAGATCGCCCTGGCGCTCGGCCCGTCCACCGACGACACCGACCGGATCGCCGCCGCACTGCAGGCCACGGATCCCCGGATCGTGCTGGTGCCCAACCCCACGGGACGCACCCCCGCCGGTCTCAACGCGGCGCTTGCGGCCACCAATCACCCGATCGTGGTACGCGTCGACGGCCACGCTCTGCTCCCCAGCGACTACATCAGCACCGCGGTGCAGACCCTGCAACGTACCGGCGCGGTCAACGTGGGCGGTGTGATGGCGGCGCAGGGGTCCACCGACTTCGAGCGAGCGGTCGCCTGTGCAATGCGCTCCCCCCTCGGCGTGGGTGCGGCGTCCTTCCACACCGGCGGGCAGGAGGGGGAGGCCCTGACGGTCTACCTCGGGGCGTTTCGCCGTGCGGCCCTCGAAGATGTCGGTGGCTACGACGAGGGGTACGTGCGTGCCCAGGACTGGGAGATGAACCACCGCCTGCGCAGGTCCGGGGGCCTGATCTGGTTCACCCCGCGCATGGAGGTCACCTACCGGCCCCGATCGACCGTGCGCTCCTTGGCCACCCAGTATCTGCATTACGGCCGCTGGCGCCGCGAGATCATGCGCCAGCACCCCGACACGGTCAGCCTGCGCTACCTCGCGCCGCCTGTCGCGGTGGCGGTGATCGGTGCCGGGCTGCTGGGAGCAGCGGCCGGTGGGCTGCTTCGCCGGCGTCACGCCTGGTGGGGTCTGCTGCCTGCCGGGACGTATCTGACTGCGGTCACCGGTGGCGGGCTGCTGATTGCAGCGCAGGAGCCCGCGACAGTACGGGTGCGGGTCCCGGTCGCCTTGGCCACCATGCACCTGAGTTGGGGGACCGGATTCCTGCTCAGTCCGGAGGACCTGCGCGCGTGAGCGACATCAGTGCCGTGGTGTGCGCGTACGGTGAGCAGCCGTTCCTGCAAACCGTGGTCGCTGCATTGCACGCCTCCGAAGGCGTCGACGTCGAGGTCGTGGTGGTGGATAACGGCAGCCCGGACTGTGCAGGACTGCAGGGCGCCCGGATCGTCAGTCCCGGCTACAACACCGGGTTCGCTGGTGGGTGCAACGTCGGGGCCAAGGCGGCGACCGCACCCATCGTGGCCTTCATCAACAGCGATGCCCTGGTCGAACCGACCGCGCTGCGGGCGCTGGCCGATCGGTTGGCCGACCCCGGTGTGGGCCTGGTCGGCGCGACGATCGTCTTGGCCGAGGAGCCCGACCTGGTGAACTCCTGGGGTAACCCCGTGCACCTGCTGGGCTTCTCGTGGGCCGGCGGTTACGGCGAGCCGGTCGCCGACGCCCGCACCGGGTCGCGGGCCAGCGTGTCGGGCGCGGTCTTCGCTGTGCGCCGCGCCGACTACCTGGCGCTGGGCGGCTTGGACGAGACCTACTTCATGTACGGCGAGGACCTTGATCTCTCGCTGCGGATGTGGCTCACGGGCCGGCGGGTGGAGGTGCTCGCCGAGGCTCGAGCCACCCACCACTACGACTTCTCCCGCAACCCGGGCAAACTCGGCCTGCTCGAGCGCAACCGCTACATGACGGTGCTGTCGACGTACCAGGGCCGGACGCTGGTGGCACTGGCTCCGTTGCTGCTGGCCTCGGAGGCCGCGCTGCTGCTGCGCAGCCGCCGGGAGGGCTGGTTGTCGCAGAAGACCGCCGGGTGGCGGTGGCTGGTCACCCATCGCAGACACCTGCGCCGGCGCCGCAACCGGATCCAGGGCACGCGGGTCATCCCGGACGCCGACCTGCTGACCCACCTGCGCGCAACGATCGACCCGCCGCCGCGGTTCGGCATCGCGATGGCACCCGCCGTGCAGACCCTGATCGCCGCCTACTGCGACCTGGTCGTGGCAAGAGTGGCGGGGGTCCGCAGGCCCACAGGTTAGAGTCGAGAACCATGGGGCTCAGTGTGATCGTGGCTTGCCACAACGTCGCGGAGTTCCTGCCCGCCTGCCTGGATTCCCTGCTCGCCCAGGAGGAACCGCCGACGCAGGTGATCCTGGTCAACGACGGTTCCACGGATACCACCGGTGAGATCTGCGACAGTTACGCCGCCGCAAACCCGGGCTGGGTGGTCGTGCCCGGTCCGGGCAGTGGCCCGGGCGGGGCCCGCAACCTGGGCCTTGCCCACGTCACCGAGGATCACCTCGCCTTCGTCGATGGTGACGATCTCATCCCGCCCGCCGGATACCGGGTGCTGCTCGGAGCCCTGCGCAAGACCGGCTCGGACATGGCCGTGGGCGACGTCAAGCGCTACGACGGTCTGCACTTGACCCCCAGCGGTCCGCACCGCAATGCGATCCTGCTGACCCGGTTGCGCACAACGATCACCCGCACGCCCAGCCTGATGTACGACACCACGTCGTGGAACAAGGTCTTCCGCACCCAGTTCTGGCGCGACAGCGGTCTGTCGTTCCGTGCCAACGTGACCTACGAAGACCTGCCCGTCATGATCGCCGCGCATGTGCGGGCGAAGTCCGTGGATGTCCTGCGCACCCCGGTCTATTACTGGCGCCGCCGGATCGACGCCAATGCCTCCATCACCCAGCGCCGCGGCGAGACGCTGAATTTGATCGACCGGATGAATGCCATCGATGAGGCCGAGGCGCTGCTCACCGAGGACGAGTTCCTCAAGCAGACGCACGACCGCAAGGTGCTGACCTTCGACATTCCGTTGTACCTGCCGCATTACACCTCGGCCGGCGAGCAGTACCAGCGGGTCTTCCTGGACCGGGTCGGAGGCTTCATCCGTGAGGTGTCCGGCGAGGTCATGGCTGAACTGCCGCCACGCGACCGGGTCCGGTACTGGCTGATCGAGCAGGGTTTGCACGAGCAACTCCTGGAGTTCTTGGAGTTCGAACGCGATCCTTATGCGCTGCGCCGCACGGTGCCGGGGGACGGGGTGACCTACGCCGACCTGCCATTCCTGGGTCAGCCCGGGTATCCCAAGCAGCTGTACGAATGGGGTCAGGCGCAGCCCGTCTCCTCGCAGGTCGAGACTGTGGCCTGGACCAGTGAGGGGCTGGCCGTCACCGGATACGCCTACCTCGACGGCATCAACTCCGGCGGTCAGGAGGACCGCAAGCTGCGCATCCGCGTGGTCGGGGGTGGGGAGCCCTTCAGCGTGCCCGTCAAGTGGCTGCACCGCGACGACCTCACCGCCCACGAGTTCACGGCCGATGTGACCTACGACAACGTGGGACTGTCGTTCACAGTGCCCTTCGAGAAGTTGCCCGATGAAGGGCTGATGCGCGTCGATGTGGATGTCACCGCGCCGGGCGGCCGGCGACGGGTGCCTTTGTCGGGGACCTATGACGGGGCTGCCCAACTACCGCGGCGCGTGGTGCTGCCTGACGGGCGGATCGCCGTGCAGCGCTGGCGCGGTGAGCCGTTGGGTCTGGCCGTGCATCCGCCCGGACCGCTGGTGACCGGCGTGGAGTTCCCCCGCGCCGGCCTGTTGCGAGTGCATTTCAGCGCCGCCGCTGCTGGCGCGACGGTGATCGCGCGCCGCCGGGATGACTTCGAAGAGGTCAGTGCCCCGCACACCGAGACGGTCGACCTGGATCTGGCCGCGATGCCGGACATCGACGAGGTGGACGTGGTCGAGTTCGATGTCCTGGTGGTGGCCGGTGACGACGAGCCGCAACCGGCGTTGCTCGCCCCTGAGCTCATGGAGACCCTGCAGATCCGTGATGACGTGGAGTACCACGGTCGGGCCGGGGTGACCGGTGGCCTGCAGGTCAGCAGCCGGGCGCCCCGGCCACGTCTACTGCAGTGGCGGGCGTTGCGCGGTGGGCTGCGACTGCAGGGCGACCGGGCCGCGGGGATGACCGTGCTGGTGCTGGAGAACCGCAACGGCCTGCGCAGTGAATACCCCGTCAGCCGCAGCGGTGACACCTGGGAGGTCACCCTGCCTGCCAGTGACGAGGCTGGCTTGGACGGCATCACCCACTTGGTGGCCGGGCGCTGGAGTCTGCTGAGCGCCGATGGTGCTCCGGTACACGTGGCCGAGGCGACCCGGGCGCGGATGATCGATCCGGAATGGTTCGACCTCTCGGGGGTGAAGTTCGGCGTGCGGGCCAGGCGGTACGCGACCGCCTATCTGATGGTGGATCCGGCCGGCGACATCCGGCCGCCCGGCCTACACGGCCGGTTGGAGATCATCAACACGTACTACCCGAAACGCCGCGCGAAGCGCACCCGTCGGCTGATCCTGTTCGAGAACTGGAAGGGAAAGCAGTACAGCGACAACCTGCGAGCCATCGATGAGGAGTTGCGCCGTCGCCGCGACCGCCGCAAGCGGCTCTGGGTAGTGCGTGATCGCAGCGTACGCATGCCCGCCGGAGTGGACACCGTGCTGCGGTTCAGCCCCGAGTACTACGACGCGCTGGCCCGCGCCCGCTGGGTCGTCTCGAACGACTCGATCGACGCCAGTTACGTCAAACGCGAGGATCAGACCTACCTGCAGACCTGGCACGGCACCCCGTTGAAGAAGGTCGGGCAGGACATCGAGAAGGTCAACTTCGCTCGCAAGGGATACCTGGAGAGCTTCGCCAGCGAGTCCGCGAAGTGGGACTACTTGGTCAGCCCGAACGCCTACTCCACTGACATCATGAGCCGGGCATTCGGGGTGTCCCAGGACATGATCATCAACACCGGCTACCCCCGCAACGACGTCTTCTACAGCCCGACGCGGCAGGCCCGGGCGCAGGCGGCCCGCGCGCGACTCGGCCTGCGTCCCGACCAGTCGGTCATCCTCTACGCGCCCACCTGGCGCGATGACCGCTACGACGATCGTGGCCGCTACCTGTTCGACCTCAAGCTCAATGTTGAGATGCTGCGGGAACGGCTCGGGGACAGCCATGTGGTGCTCCTGCGTGGCCACCACCTGCTGGCCACCCGGGCGGGCGCGTTCGTCGAGGGTGGCTTCGTGCGCAATGTGAGCGGCTATCCGGACATCGCGGATCTTTACCTCATCGCCGACGTGCTGATCACCGACTACTCCTCGGTGATGTTCGACTTCGTCAACACCGGCCGCCCGATGATCTTCTACACCTGGGATCTCGATGACTACCGCGACCGCGTGCGCGGCATGTACTTCGACTTGACCGCCGAACCGCCGGGGCCGATCTGCCGGACGTCTTCGGAGGTACTGGGCGCCCTGGAGCAACTGTCCGATGTGCAGCAGCAGTACGCCGGCGCCTACGCGAAGTTCCGTGAGCGGTTCTGCGCCTGGGAGGACGGTCACGCCAGCGCCCGGGTGATCGATGCGGCCCTGCGCTGAACCCTGGCGGTGGCGGGTCGATCTGCCGGTTGCCCTGCTGCTCACCGCCCTGACATTGGCCGTGGCATGGGCCTACCGCAGCGTGCTGGTCACCTCCGATCCGTGGCACTACGCGCAGGCGGCACTGAACTTCGGCACCCATGAGTGGATTCCGTCGGGTCTGACGCGATGGGGGATCATCGTGCCCCTGATCCCGGTCGCGGCCGTCTTCGGGCCCACCCTGCCCACGTTCTACGCCTTCGCTCTTCTGGCCACCACTGTGGTCGTGCCCGCTGTCTACGTACTGGCACGCTGGGTGGGTCCGGTCGCGGTGGCGGCGGCGACGGTTGTGGCGTTCGTGGCCATGCCGCTGACCTTCATCAACCTGAGTCGTGGGTACCCCGATCTCATGGCCATCGCGCTGAACGCAGTGACCCTGATCCTGGTGCTGCAC
>JAKOZM010000053.1 GCA_029779995.1 Actinomycetes bacterium | reverse complement strand
ACGGCTCAGACGATGGCCTCATCGGCGAGCACACGGTCGGGAACCTCGGGGAAGACCCACTTGCGGTAACTCCAGAATCGGAACAGGGTGCCCAAGCCCAGGCCGATGATGTTGGCGCTGATGTTGTCGGCCAGCGGGCTGGTGAGTCCAAGCGCGTAATGGCTGAACCACAGGACACTCAACGTGATCCCGAGCGCGATGCCGTTGAGGACGAAGAACAGCAGGTACTCACGCGCGACCCCGGTGCGGCCGCGATCGGAGAACGTCCAGATCCGGTTGCCGATGTAGGCCACCGTGGTGGCAACGATCACGGAGACGATCTTCGCGGTGAGGGGCTTGTCATACAGCGGCCCCTCGCCACCGGCGAAGCGAAGCAGGTTGAACAGGCCGACATCCACGACCAGGGCGACCAGGCCGACCACCCCGAATTTGGCGATCTGCTGCAACAGCCCCTCGAAGCGCACCCAGAGCGATCGCGCGGCAACAAATCTCACGTGTCCAGACTACCCACCCAAGCCCCCCAACTACGCTGGAGGCAACCGTGATGTTGCTCACCGCTGATGAAGGGCGCACCCCATGGACTCACGACTGACCCCCGAGCACGAGGCACTGCGCAAGACGGTCGAGGAATTCGCCCACGACGTGGTGGCGCCGGTGATCGGTGACTACTACATGCGCGGGGAGTTCCCGTACCCGATCGTCGAGCAGATGGCCCAGATGGGCCTGTTCGGTCTGCCCTTCCCCGAGGAGTACGGCGGGATGGGCGGGGACTACGTGGCGCTGTGCGTGGCGATCGAGGAACTTGCCCGGGTCGACTCCTCCGTGGCGATCACGCTGGAAGCGGGCGTCAGCCTGGGCGCGATGCCCATCTACCGGTTCGGCTCCGAGGAGCTCAAGGCCCAATGGTTGCCGCAGCTGACCTCCGGGCAGATGCTCGGCGCGTTCGGGCTGACCGAACCCGGCGCCGGCTCCGATGCCGGTGGGACCACGACCACCGCCGTGCTGGACGGCGACGAATGGGTCATCAACGGCACCAAGGCGTTCATCACAAACTCCGGCACCGACATCACCGGGCTGATCACCGTGACCGCGGTGACCGGGGAGCGGCAGGGCCGCAAGGAGATCTCCAGCATCCTGGTGCCGGCCGGGACACCCGGGCTGAGCATCGCCGCGCCGTACAAGAAGGTCGGATGGGACGCCTCCGACACCCATGAGGTGAACCTCGTGGACGTCCGGGTGCCGGCCGACAACCTCGTCGGGGAGCGCGGCCGCGGCTACGCGCAGTTCTTGAGCATCCTCGACGAGGGCCGCATCGCCATCGCAGCTCTGGCCACGGGGCTGGCACAGGGGTGCGTGGATGAGTCGGTGCGGTACGCCCACGAGCGGGAGGCGTTCGGCAGGCCGATCGGCGCCAACCAGGCGGTGCAGTTCATGATCTCGGACATGCAGATGCGGGCTCACCTGTCCCGGCTGGCATGGCGCGATGCCGCCGGGCGGATGGAGCGCGGTGAGCCCTTCAAGCAGGAGGCCGCGATCGCCAAGCTGTTCACGTCCGAGGCGGCCATGGACAACGCCCGGGCCGCCACCCAGGTTCACGGTGGTTACGGCTTCATGCTGGAGTATCCGGCGGGCCGGTTCTACCGCGACGCGAAGATCCTGGAGATCGGCGAGGGCACCTCCGAGGTGCAGCGCATGCTGATCGCGCGAGATCTCGGGCTGCCCAGTGCCTGATCTGCCGGTCGGAACGCCCCGGGTCGGGATCATCGGGGGCGGACAGTTGGCGCGGATGAGTCAGCAACCTGCGATAGCGCTCGGCATTCAATTGCACGTCCTGGCCGACGCGCCGGGCGACTCGGCCGCTTTGGTCATTCCAGAGGTCAGTGTCGGCGCGGCCAGCGATGGTGAGGCGATCCTCGCGTTTGCTGACCACGTCGACGTGATCACTTTTGACCACGAACATGTGCCGCAGGAGATCATCCGCGCCTTGGAAGCGACCGGCCACGCGGTCTACCCGAGCTCAGACGCTCTGCTCTACGCCCAGGACAAGGCCGTGATGCGTCAGCGCCTGGGTGACGCAGGTTTCCCCATGCCCCACTGGTCGATCGCCGCATCGCCGGAGGACGTCGTCGCGTTCGACGCCCCATGGCCGAAGGTGCTCAAGGCGTCCAAAGGTGGCTACGACGGCAAAGGCGTGTGGCTCGTCGCTGATGACGCGGCGGCGCGCGAGGTCCTGTCCCACGATCTTGGTCCGGGCGCGGTCTGGATCGTGGAGGAGATGGTCGGCTTCACCCAGGAGATCGCGGTCCAGGTCGCCCGTTCTCCGCACGGCCAGGCGGTGGCATATCCGCCGGTGCGGACCGTGCAGTCCGACGGGATCTGCGTGGAGGTGGTCGCGCCGAGCGCCCCGCACAGCGTGAGCAGTGAGGAGGCTGAGGAACTCGCGCTGCTGGTGGCCAAGGAACTCGGGGTGGTGGGCATGCTGGCGGTGGAACTGTTCGACACCCCCAGCGGCCTGGTGATCAACGAACTCGCCATGCGGCCCCACAATTCGGGGCACTGGACTATCGATGGCGCGTACACCTCGCAGTTCGAGAACCATCTGCGGGCGGTGCTGGACCTGCCGCTGGGGGACCCCCGGCCCCGGCAGCCCGTCGCGGTCATGGCGAACATCCTCGGCGGCGATATCGAGGATCTGCACGTGGCGTTCAAACATGTGATGGCGCGCGATCCGGGGTTGAAGATCCACCTCTACGGCAAAGGTGTGCGGCCGGGACGCAAGGTCGGGCATGTCACGGCCCTCGGCAACGATGTGGACGCCCTGCGCGAACGGGCCCAGCACGCTGCCGACTACTTCCAAGGAGTGATCGATGAGTGAGGCCCGGGTAGCGGTGGTGATGGGCAGCGACTCGGACTGGCCGGTCATGTCGGCCGCCGTCGAGGCGTGCCGCGAGTTCGACGTCACGTGTTTTGCCGATGTGGTGTCTGCCCACCGGATGCCCGAGCAGATGCTGGACTTCGGGCGCACCGCACACACCCGCGGCTTCGAGGTGATCATCGCCGGCGCAGGTGGCGCGGCCCATCTGCCGGGCATGCTGGCCGCGGTCACGCCGCTGCCGGTGATCGGGGTGCCGGTGGCGCTCAAGGTGCTCGACGGAATGGATTCACTGCTGTCGATCGTGCAGATGCCCGCTGGTGTTCCCGTGGCTACAGTGGCCATCGGCAACGCCCGCAACGCGGGCCTGCTCGCGGTGCGCATCCTGGCCGCGAGTGACCCGATGTTGCAGGAGCGGATCGTTGCATTCCAAGCAGCGCTGCGGGACACCGCGGCGGCCAAGGGCGAGATCGTGCGAGAGGTGAACCGATGAGTGAAGACGGCGCGGCGTGCAGGCTGCCCGGGACCGGGCCAGCCCATGAGCAGGATCTGTACGGGTCCGACGACCTGGTGCGGGCTCTGCTGTCCGATGCGCAGGTCTGGTTCGTGGTGGGGCTGAGCACGAACCGGGCACGCGCCGCCTACGGGGTGGCTCGGCTGCTGATCAACAAGGGCAAGACGGTGGTGCCGATCCATCCCAAGGCCGAGGAGGTGCTGGGCCAGCGCGGTTATCGCAGTGTCACGCAGGCCGCAGCAGCAGTGGGCACGCCAGACGTCGTGGATTGCTTCGTCCGCTCGGAACTGGTCGGACCGGTCGTGGACGAGGCCATCGCGGTCGGCGCCGGGGCCGTCTGGATGCAACTTGATGTCATCGATGAGGACGCCGCCCGCCGCGCGCAGGCAGCCGGGCTGGACACCGTCATGGATCGCTGCCCAGCCGCGGAGTGGCCCCGGCTGGGCCCCTCGGCCTGACCATCACCCGCGTCGCGGTACGGCCGGGTCTGCTCATGAGCAGCAGGTCAGTCGACCGAGAAGGTCGGGGTGATCACCGCCCTGGCGATCGTGTTGGCCATGATCTGGAATCCCACCACAGCGGCCGGAGTCTCGGGGGTCAGATCCAGGTTGTCGACCCCGAGGGCATGCACTGCGAAGTAGTAGCGGTGTTCATGATCTCCGGGTGGCGGTGAGGCGCCCTGGTAGCCCGGCACCCCGTAGTCGGTGCGGAACTCGATGGTCCCGGCGGGCAGTCCTTCCGGGCTGGCCCCGCGCGGCAGGGAGGTGACGTCGGCGGGGATGTTGACGATCTGCCAGTGCCACCAGCCGCTCTGCGTGGGGGCGTCCGGATCGAAGCAGGTGATGGCGAAACTCTTGGTACCGGCGGGGAAACCCGACCAGGTCAGGTGAGGGGAGAGGTTGTCCCCGCCGGCGCTGGAGTGGACGTGGCGGGTGGCGGTCACGGCGCCGTCGAAGATGTCGCTGCTGGTCACCGTGAAGGAGGGGACCTCGGGCAGGGTCTCGAACGGTCCGGCCGGGCGATTACGTTGCAGATTCACGGTGACCAGTCTAAGTCGCCGATCAGCGCAGAGCGCGCGCCAAATGCGTCACTCACCGACGCGTTTGGCGCGCGGTCTGCCGTGCGAACAGGTCATCTCAGTCACACGCGGAAATCCCCCCTCGTACGATGGCCGTATGGACGATGTCTACCGCCTTCCCGAAGAACACCGTGAGCTCCAGCAGGCCGTGCGTGCGCTGGCCCAGGCCAAGATCGCACCCCGCGCCGCGGAGATCGATGAGACCGGTGAGTTCCCATGGGACGTGTACGAGGCGCTGGCGGCCAGCGGGTTCCACGCAATCCACATTCCGGAGGAATACGGCGGAAGTGGCGGGGACAACCTGGCATCCTGCATCGTGATCGAGGAGGTCGCGCGGGTCTGTGGGTCGTCATCGCTGATCCCGGCTGTGAACAAACTCGGCACCACGCCCGTTCTCGTCGGGGGCGACGAGGCGATAAAGGCGCGCTATATGCCGGAGGTGGCCAGCGGGGAGGCGATGTTCTCCTACGCGCTGTCCGAGCCGGAAGCCGGGTCGGATGCCGCGAGCATGAAGAGCCGCGCTGTCCAGAAGGGTGACACCTGGGTACTCAACGGCGCCAAGCGCTGGATCACCGGCGCCGGCGTCTCGAAGTACTACACCGTGATGGCCTCCACCGACCCCGAGGCCGGCTCGCGCGGCATCAGCGCGTTTGTGGTGCACGCCGATGACCCGGGCTTCTCCCTCGGCGCCCTGGAGCGCAAGTTGGGCATCAAGGGCTCGCCGACCCGGGAACTGTATTTCGACAACGTGGAACTGCCCGCGGACCGCATGATCGGGGCCGAGGGCACGGGCTGGCTCACCGCGATGAAGACCCTGGACCTGACCCGGATCTGCATCGGTGCGCAGGCTGTCGGCCTCGCGCAGGGCGCACTGGACGTGGCCCTGGACTACGCCAAGGAGCGCAAGCAGTTCGGCAAGCCGATCGCGGACTTCCAGGCCATCCAGTTCATGCTGGCCGATGCCGCGATGCAGATCGAGGCGGCCCGGCAGTTGACCTACTTCGCTGCCGCCGCCGGTGAGCGCAAGGATGAGCGCACCACGTTCCTGGGCAGCGCGGCCAAGTGTCTGGCCTCCGACACCGCGATGAAGGTGACCACCGACGTGGTGCAGATCCTCGGCGGGTACGGATACGTCAAGGACTACGCGGCCGAGCGATTCATGCGCGATGCCAAGATCACCCAGATCTACGAGGGCACCAATCAGATCCAGCGCGTAGTGATGGCCCGCCAAATCCTGAAGTAGCCGCTCAGCCGCAGATGTCGTCCGCGGCGGTCTTGACCTTCTCCGGGGCGGACGGATCCTTCACCGAGACGGTGCGCAGGCCTGCGTAGTCACTGCCGATCGTCACCCTAAACGTTGAGCCGAGCCCCGGCACCTCGACGACCGCCGCGTCCGGCAGGGCCGCCCGCAGCGTCTGCAGCGAGACGTCGTAGCCCGGGTCGTACTCGATCGTGGTCTGGGTCAGCGTCGCGGGCAAGGGTGCGTACACCGAGTAGCCGGCGGTCTGGAAGTCCGCATATGCGTCCTCGGCGTCGGTGCCGAGCAGTTGCACCGTGATCTGCTCGGGAGCCACATCGACCTTCGGCGCGGAGGCCTTCTCCGGGATCGGCTGATCGTTGCGCAGCGCGGTGAAGATGTCGGATGCGCCGACCTCGTCCCACACGACGGCATTGCCGATCGCGCCCATGGACCGCTCACCCACCACCGGAACCGTGCGGAAGGTGACCTGCGAGGGGTTGACCTGCGCCAACCGGCGGGTCAGTTCCAGCACTTGGCCGTTGTCGAGATTGTTGTCCACCTTCATGTGGCTCAGGATCGCGGTCACGAAGGCGTTGGCCTGGGCGGGATTGAGCAGCACCGCCGAACTCGAGGCCTTGCGAACCATGGAGGCCACGAAACTCTGCTGGCGCTGCATCCGGCCGATGTCGGCCGTGGGGTCGAACTCCCGGGCACGGACGTACGCCAGAGCGTCGCGGCCCTTCAACGTCGAGGTGCCGGCGGGTAGCGACAGGCCGGACGGGGGGTCGTAGATCTCCGAGGGGCTGCAGACGTCGACACCGCCGAGGGCGTTGACCATCTTGACGAAGCCGGCGAAGTTCACCTCGAGGTAGTGGTTGATCTGCATACCGGTGAGGTCCTCGACGGTCTGCACCAGCAGCGGAGCGCCACCGAAGGCGTAGGCGCTGTTGAGCTTGCCCACCTGGGCGTCCTGCGCCACACCGTCCTGATCGGTGTGGGCGGGGATGGTGGCCATCGAGTCGCGCGGCAGGCTCACCACACTCACCGACCCGTCGCGGCTGACATGGGCCAGCATCATGGTGTCGGTGCGCTGGCCGTAGACATCCCAGCCCGTGTGGTACTTGCGCACCTGCTTGTCGGACAGGCCTTCGCGGGAGTCCGAGCCCACGATGAGGAAGGTGAGCGGCTCACCGGCCCCCGGAACCCCCCGGTCGTCGCCGAACGCATCGATGCGTTGCACCTGTCCTGCATAGTGCCTCACAGTCGCCCACGCGGCACCGCTTCCCAACAGGATCACGGCGGCCAGAATTGTGGCAAGCAGGCGCGCGTAGCGGCGGAACTGCACGAAAAACACCCTTTCATCGACAACGGCTTCCACGGTAACCAGCCCAGAGGCGGATCTCGGGTAACCGTGGGACGCGCGTGTTGGTCCCGCATCCATGCCATCGGCGGCCCTCCCACTACCGTGGCAGTGATGGAGACGACCCAATATCCGGGCGTGGCGGTGATCATGCCGGTGCTCAACGAGGAGCGGCATCTGGCCGAGGCTGTAGCCGCGATCACCGGCCAGAGCTACCCCGGCGACCTGCAGATCGCCCTGGCACTCGGCCCATCCACTGACGACACCGACCGGATCGCCGCCGCCCTGCAGACCGCGGATCCCCGGATCGTACTGGTGCCCAACCCCACGGGACGCACCCCCGCCGGTCTGAACGCGGCGCTGGCCGCGACCAGCCACCCGATCGTGGTACGCGTCGACGGCCACGCCCTGCTCCCCAAGGACTACATCAGCACCGCCGTGGAGACCCTGCAACGCACCGGCGCGGTCAACGTGGGCGGTGTCATGGCGGCGCAGGGGACTACCAGCTTCGAGCGGGCGGTGGCCTGCGCCATGCGCTCCCCCCTCGGCGTGGGTGCGGCGTCCTTCCACACCGGCGGGCAGGAAGGGGAGGCGCTGACGGTCTACCTCGGGGCGTTTCGCCGCCAGGCCATCGAGGAGGTCGGTGGCTACGACGAGGGATACGTCCGCGCCCAGGACTGGGAGATGAACCACCGCCTGCGCAGGTCCGGGGGACTGATCTGGTTCACCCCCCGGATGGAGGTGACCTACCGGCCCCGCTCGACCGTGCGCACCTTGGCCACCCAGTACCTGCACTACGGCCGCTGGCGCCGCGAGATCATGCGCCAGCACACCGACACGGTCAGCCTGCGCTACCTCGCGCCGCCCGCAGCAGTGGCTGTAATAGGTGCCGGGCTCTTGGGAGCAGCGGTCGGCGCGGTGATGGGCCGGCGTCACGCCTGGTGGGGGCTGTTGCCCGCCGGGACGTATCTGACGGCGATCACCGCTGGCGGGCTGCTGATCGCAGCACAGGAGCCCGCGGCAGTACGGGTGCGGGTCCCGGTCGCGTTAGCAGCCATGCATCTGAGTTGGGGGACCGGGTTCCTGCTCAGCCCCGAGGACCTGCGCGGGTGAGCGACATCAGCGCTGTGGTGTGCGCGTACGGTGAGCAGCCGTTCCTGCCGGCCGTGGTCGATGCGTTGCGCGCCTCCGAAGGCGTCGACGTCGAGGTCGTCGTGGTGGACAACGGCAGCCCGGACTGCGCGAGGCTGCAAGGCGCCCGAATCGTCAGTCCCGGCTACAACACCGGGTTCGCTGGCGGGTGCAATCTCGGGGCGAAGGCGGCGACCGCGCCCATCGTGGCCTTCATCAACAGTGACGCCCTGGTGGAACCGGCCGCGTTGCGGGCGCTGGCCGATCGGTTGGCCGATCCCGGTGTGGGCCTTGTCGGCGCGACGATCGTGCTGGCCCAGGAGCCGGACCTCGTCAACTCCTGGGGGAATCCAGTGCACCTGCTCGGCTTCTCGTGGGCCGGTGGCTACGGCGAGCCCGTCGCGGACGCCCGCACGGGAACGCGGGCCAGTGTGTCGGGCGCCGTCTTTGCCGTGCGCCGCGCCGACTTCCTGGCACTGGGGGGCCTGGACGAGACCTACTTCATGTACGGCGAGGACCTCGACCTGTCGCTGCGGATGTGGCTCACCGGCCGGCGGGTGGAGGTGCTGGCCGACGCCCGGGCCAGCCACCACTACGACTTCTCCCGCAACCCGGGCAAACTCGGCCTGCTGGAGCGCAACCGCTACATGACGGTGCTGTCGACCTATCAGGGGCGGACGCTGCTGGCCCTGGCCCCGTTGCTGCTGGCGTCGGAGGCCGCCCTGCTTCTGCGCAGCCGCCGAGAGGGCTGGCTGTCCGAGAAGGCTGCCGGGTGGCGGTGGCTGATCAGCCAGCGCCATCATCTGCGACGGCGCCGCAACCGGATTCAGGGCACCAGGGTCATCGCGGATGCCGACCTCCTGCCCCAGCTCAGCATGACCATCGACCCGCCGCCGCGGTTCGGCATCGCCATGACACCTGCTTTGCAGACGCTGATCGCCGGCTACTGCGAGGTCGTGGTGGCAAGAGTCGCGGGGGTCAGCCGGCCCACAGGTTAGAGTCGAGAACCATGGGGCTCAGTGTGATCGTGGCATGCCACAACGTCGCGGAGTTCCTGCCCGCCTGCCTGGATTCCTTACTCGCCCAGGAGGAGCCGCCGACGCAGGTGATCCTGGTCAACGACGGCTCGACCGATGCCACCGGCGAGATCTGCGACAGTTACGCCGCCGCCCATGCCGGCTGGCTCGTCGTGCCGGGTCCCGGCAGCGGCCCGGGCGGGGCCCGCAATCTGGGCCTTGCCCACGTCACCGAGGATCATCTCGCCTTCGTCGATGGCGACGACCTCATCCCGCCCGCCGGCTACCGGGTGCTGCTCGGGGCGTTGCGCAAGACCGGCTCCGACATGGCCGTGGGCGATGTCAAGCGCTACGACGGTCTGCACCTCACCCCCAGCGGCCCGCACCGCAATGCCATCCTGCTGACCCGCTTGCGCACGACCATCACCCGCACGCCCAGCCTGATGTACGACACGACGTCCTGGAACAAGGTCTTCCGCACCCAGTTCTGGCAGGACAGTGGGCTGGCGTTCCGCGCCAACGTGACATATGAGGATCTGCCCGTCATGATCGCGGCGCATGTGCGGGCGAAATCAGTCGATGTCCTGCGCACCCCGGTCTATTACTGGCGCCGCCGGATCGACGCCAATGCCTCCATCACCCAGCGTCGCGGTGAGACGCTGAACCTGATCGACCGGATGAATGCCATCGATGAGGCCGAGGCGCTGCTCTCCGGCGACGAGTTCCTCAAGCAGACGCACGACCGCAAGGTGCTGACCTTCGACATTCCGTTGTATCTGCCGCACTACTCCTCGGCCGACGAGCAATACCAGCAGGTCTTTCTCGAGCGGGTCGGTGCCTTCATCCGCGGGGTGTCCAGCGAGGTCATGGCTGAGCTGCCGCCGCGCGACCGGGTCCGATACTGGCTGATCGAGCAGGGCCAGCACGAGCAACTCCTGGAGTTCTTGGAGTTCGAACGCGATCCCTATGCGCTGCGCCGCACGGTGCCGGGGGACGGGGTCACCTACGCTGACCTGCCGTTCCTGGGTCAGCCCGGGTATCCCAAGGAGTTGTACGAATGGGGTCAGGCGCAGCCCGTCTCCTCACAGGTCGAGACAGCGGCCTGGACCAGTGAGGGTCTGGCCGTCACCGGATACGCATACCTCGACGGCATCAACTCCGGTGGTCAGGAGGACCGCAAGCTGCGCATCCGCGTGGTCGGGGGTGGGGAGCCCTTCAGCGTTCCCGTCAAGTGGCTGCACCGCGATGACCTCACCGCCCACGAGTTCACGGCCGACGTGACCTACGACAACGTGGGACTGTCGTTCACAGTGCCCTTCGAGAAGTTGCCCGCTGAAGGGCTGATGCGCGTTGATGTGGATGTCACCGCGCCGGGGGGCCGCCGACGGGTGCCTTTGTCCGGGACCTACGACGGTGCTGCCCAACTGCCGCGGCGCGTGGTGCTGCCTGACGGCCGGATCGCCGTGCAGCGCTGGCGCGGCGAGCCATTGGGTCTGGCCGTGCATCCGCCGGGACCGCTGGTCACGGGCGTGGAGTTCCCTCGCGCTGGCCTGTTGCGAGTGCATTTCAGTGCCGCCGCGGCTGGGGCGACGGTGATCGCGCGTCGCCGGGATGACTTCGAAGAGGTCAGCGCCCCGCACGCCGAGACGGTCGACCTGGACCTCTCCGCAATGCCGGACATCGACGAGGTTGACATGGTCGAGTTCGATGTCCTGCTGCTGGCCGGTGACGACGAGCCGCAACCGGCGTTGCTCACCCCGGAGCTCATGGAGACCCTGCAGGTACGTGATGACGTGGAGTACCACGGCCGGGCCGGGGTGACCGGTGGCCTACAGGTCAGCAGCCGGGCTCCCCGGCCACGGTTGCTGCAGTGGCGGGCGTTGCGCGGTGGGCTGCGTCTGCAGGGTGACCGGGCCGCGGGGATGACGGTGCTGGTGCTGGAGAACCGCAACGGCCTGCGCAGTGAATACCCGGTGAGCCGCAGCGGGGACACCTGGGAGGTCACCCTGCCCGCCAGCGATGAGGCCGGCATGGACGGCATCACCCACTTGGTGGCCGGGCGCTGGAGTCTGCTGAGCGCCGATGGTGCCCCGGTACACGTGGCCGAGGCGACCCGGGCGCGGATGATCGATCCGGAGTGGTTCGATCTGTCGGGGGTGAAATTCGGCGTGCGGGCCAGGCGGTACGCGACCGCCTACCTGATGGTGGATCCGGCCGGCGATATCCGGCCCCCCGGCCTGCACGGCCGACTCGAGATCATCAACACTTATTACCCGAAACGCCGCTCGAAGCGCACCCGACGATTGATCCTGTTCGAGAACTGGAAAGGCAAGCAGTACAGCGACAACCTGCGTGCCATCGACGAGGAGCTGCGCCGGCGCCGGGACCGCCGCAAGCGGCTGTGGGTGGTGCGCGACCACAGCGTGCGGATGCCCGCTGGCGTGGACACCGTGCTGCGGTTCAGCCCCGAGTATTACGACGCGCTCGCTCGCGCCCGCTGGATCGTCTCGAATGACTCGATCGACGCCAGCTACGTCAAACGCGACGATCAGACCTACCTGCAGACCTGGCACGGGACCCCGTTGAAGAAGGTCGGGCAGGACATCGAGAAGGTCAACTTCGCTCGCAAGGGGTACTTGGAGAGTTTCGCCAGCGAGTCCGCGAAGTGGGACTACCTGGTCAGCCCGAACGCCTACTCCACCGACATCATGAGCCGGGCCTTCGGGGTGTCCCAGAACATGATCATCAACACCGGATACCCCCGTAACGACGTCTTCTACAGTCCGACGCGGCAGGCCAGGGCGGACGTGACGCGCGCGCGGCTCGGCCTGCGTCCTGACCAGTCGGTCATCCTCTACGCACCCACTTGGCGCGATGACCGCTACGACGATCGTGGCCGTTACCTGTTCGACCTCAAGCTCAATGTCGAGCTGCTGCGTGAACGCTTCGGGGACAGCCACGTGGTGCTCCTGCGTGGCCACCACCTGCTGGCCACCCGGGCGGGCGCGTTCGTCGAGGGTGGCTTCGTGCGCAATGTGAGCGGCTATCCGGACATCGCGGATCTCTATCTCATCGCCGACGTGCTGATCACCGATTACTCCTCGGTGATGTTCGACTTCGTCAACACCGGCCGCCCGATGATCTTCTACACCTGGGATCTCGACGACTACCGCGACCGGGTGCGGGGCATGTACTTCGACCTGACCGCCGAACCGCCGGGGCCGATCTGCCGGACGTCGTCGGAGGTACTGCGCGCCCTGGAGCAACTGCCCGATGTGCAGCAGCAGTACGCCGGCGCCTACGCGAAGTTCCGCGAGCGGTTCTGCGCCTGGGAGGACGGTCACGCCAGCGCCCGGGTGATCGATGCGGCCCTGCGCTGAACCCTGGCGGTGGCGGGTCGACCTGCCAGTTGCCCTGCTGCTCACCGCCCTGACATTGGCCGTGGCATGGGCTTACCGCAGCGTGCTGGTCACCTCCGATCCCTGGCACTACGCGCAGGCGGCACTGAACTTCGGCACCCATGCCTGGATCCCGTCGGGGCTGACGCGATGGGGGATCATCGTGCCCCTGATCCCCGTCGCCGCTGCCTTCGGGCCGACGCTGCCGACGTTCTACGCCTTCGCCTTCCTGGCCACCGCTGTGGTCGTGCCCGCCGTCTACGTGCTGGCGCGCTGGGTGGGTCCGGTGGCGGTGGCTGCGGCGACGGTCGTGGCGTTCGTGGCCATGCCGCTGACCTTCATCAATCTCAGCCGTGGGTACCCCGATCTCATGGCCATCGCGCTGAACGCGGTGACCCTGATCCTGGTGCTGCAGGCGCGCGATCGCGACCGGATCTGGCCGTTGCTGGTCGCTGGTCTTGTGGCCGGGTGGGCCTTCGAGGTCCGCGAGACCACGGTCTTCACGTGGCCGGTGTTCGCCTTCGTCATCTGGGGCCTCTCCCGGCGCTGGCTGGGATATGCGGCGGTGCTGCCCGGGCTCGTGGTGTGGGCGGCGGTCGACGTGGGCTTGTCCTGGCTGACACTGGACGACCCGCTGGCGAAATGGCATGTCCTCACCGGCTCTGATCTCAACGACTCGGTCTCGCCGCTCGACGATTCGTATCTTGGGCAGAGCCGGGGCTGGTACCTGGCCCGGCTGCCGCTGGCGATGCTCGAGCAGCCGTGGGGATGGCTGCTGATCGTGATCACGGTGCTGGGTATCGCGGGAGGTATCGCGCTGCGCGGACGCGTCGGGCTGTATGTGGTCTGGGCCTTGCTGCCGGCGGTGCTGTTGCTGCTGCAGGCCGGGGTGCTGGATCCCGCACATCCCAGCGTGCGGGTGGATGTCCCGCGGTACTGGTTGGCCTTCCTGCCGGGGTTGACGATCGCGGCGGCGGCGTTGTGTGCCCGGGTCGCGGGTCTGCTGCGGCTGCCACGGTGGCTGGGCGCGGCCGCCCTCGCTCTGTTGGTCGCGCTGCCCGGCGTGCGATTCGCGATGACTGAGCCCACGTTCTACCCGAACAGCGGCGCGCTGCCCTACGAGGTGGTGCGGGCACTGCCCGAGAACGCTGTGATTCTCACCGACGGCCGCACCTCGCGCATCCTGCCCGTCTATGCCAACAGCATGGACAAGGATCTGCAGTTCGATGACTTCACGGCGAGCGGCGTCACCCCGGTGTCCGGGCAGTACGTCCTGCTCTTCAGCGACACCGACAAGACCTGCGAGTTCTGCAAACTGGACTACGACCTCTGGCGGGCCAAGGGCAGGACTCTGCCGCTGGGCGAGTACGTGCCGGTGTGGAGCTCAGCCGACGGTAAGGCTCGGCTGTACCGGGTGCCTTGACACCAGCGTGGTCTCCCTACAATCACGTGTTATGGCAACGCCGGTGAGCCCCATCGCT
>JAKOZM010000039.1 GCA_029779995.1 Actinomycetes bacterium | reverse complement strand
CGTCGGAAAGGTGCTGCTCGCGCGTCGGCTGTGTGCCGACGGCCTATCGAGCGAGACCGCGTCTGGTGACGCCGCGCTGACCGGCTATCGGCCGATCCGGCAACCCTTCCGTGGCAAATGTTTCGTAAGAAGCTCCAATGCGTTTACTGCTTGGTTTCCTAACCACCGTAGCCACACACTTTGGCTGGATTGGGGCATCCTCGACTGATTGTGGGAAGCCTCACACTTTTCCCAGGTGTTATGTCCGGTATGCACTGTGATTGCCGATTGTTGTCCGCTCTTTATGGCCTGGGAGCGCTTTTCGTCCCTCTGAGATGACCACATTGCGGTCTCGTGTAGGCCATTCTGGAACCGGTGTCCGCCACCCGAAGGGAAGTCATGACCGACGATCTCGAATTGCTGCGTGCCTATGAGCCGGTGATCAGGTTCAACCGCGGTGAGCTGTTCTTCCCGGCCTCGGTGGAAGATTTCGTGGGCAGTTGTGCCCTGTACCGGTCGCGGCGCGGTGACGACCCCGTCCTGCTTGCGCCCCGTGGCACTCTCGATCTGTTTCGTTTGGCTGAGTTCGGCCGCGACCACGTGGGCCAGCATCTCTACCTGCGCCAGGTCGACGAGCCGTTGAGCCGCAAGGAGTTCAAAGCATGGCGCAAACGTCCCGGCCGGGAGCGCTTCACGTTCTCCAGCAGGTTCGCCGCCGTCGGACTGTTGAGCCGGTTCATCGACTCGGTGATGCGGTTGACGCTGCTGCTGCGCGGCAACGTGCCAGGTGGCTATGCGGCCGCGGCGCAACAGGCTTATGCCGCGACGCCGGGCTACGGGAGTGCCTACTACTACGGCCACGTGACGCGTGACGGCGGCTACGTGATCCTGCAGTACTGGTTCTTCTACGCGATGAACGACTGGCGCTCGACGTTCGGCGGCGTGAACGACCATGAGGCGGACTGGGAGCAGGTCACCATCTACCTGACGGAGGAGGAGTTGGCGCCGTGCTGGGTGGCCTTCTCCTCCCACGACGAGGTGGGCGACGACCTGCGCCGGCGCTGGGACGACCCCGACATCGAGTTCGTCAACGGAAATCACCCTGTGGTGTACGCAGGTGCCGGCTCACACTCGGGGGCCTATCTGCCCGGTGAATATCTGATCAGTGCCGCCGTCCCGCTGCCGGGCTGGCTGAACGCGGTGCGTCGACAGGTACTGCGGATCCTGCCCTGGTACAACGACGACGCCTCGGGAGTGGTCGGGATCCCGTACATCGACTACAAGCGCGGCGACGGCTTGAGCGTGGGTGTGGATCAG
>JAKOZM010000005.1 GCA_029779995.1 Actinomycetes bacterium | reverse complement strand
GTTCCGCCCCGGCACCCACTACAGCAGCGTCGGCTACGGCCTGACCTGGCAATGGGTCAACGTCGCCCACGCCCACCTCGACCTCTCACCCGCCTGGCGCGGCAAGAAGCCCACCGCCAAAGACCGCGCCCACTACCGCCAGTTCGCCGACTCCCTCGACGAGGACCAGCAGTTCGAGCTCGCCTACGCCCTCCACAAGCGGGCGTAGGGACAACCGATCCCGGGGACCCGGGGAGGCGCAACCGTTACTGTTATCAACGTGTCCGCTGAACGCCGGATCCCCATGACCGACCTCGACGGCAAGCCATGACCGAGGCCATGGCCTCGTCGGTGGCTGGTCCCGGGTGGGTCGACCAGCGCATGACTCCGATCATGGGCCTGTTCCCACTCTCCGTGGAACGCCACGTCAACAACGCTGTCGCCGATCATGCTTTCGGGGTCACGACCGTTACCCGCGCGGCCCAGTACTACGCCCTGCACGGCTTGATCGCGGACGAGGCTGCCCGCCGTAGCCTCCCGATGGCGGACACTCGCGCCCTCCTCCGGCGCAGCGAGGTGGCATACGCGGCTGCGTGCCTTGCTCACGAGGGCAGCCCGGATCATCCGAGCGACTGGTCGCTCGACCCCCACGGAGCCGACGTCCTCAGGCCGATGCTGGCATCCGGTGCGATCGATCTTGGAGCGATGAGCGAGCCGGGCTCCGGGACGTACGCCCAGGCGCAGTGGGGCTTCGCCGGCGCCTACCGAGGATCAGAGCTGGTGTTGGGGATTCTGCAGAACGAGACCCAACCCGGGCCGGCTTTTGACGCGGCCGTGGTCCGCGACGCGCTGGAGCCGGTCCTGGACCTGGCTCATGCGGACGCCATCGATCTCACATCCGCCAGTGCGATCGGTGAGGTCTGCCTGTGCCGGACGTCCGTCGCGGCTGATGCCGACTGGTTGGCTAGCCGGTTCACCGGCGACGTGACCAAGGTCGGCACCCAAGGCGGCGTCCTGGGTCAGACGGCTGCCCTGATCAAGTCCGCCATGGTCAACACGACCGTGAAGACCGAGGACGACCTGCGCAACTACATCGGCTACTCACCGCAGCTGCTCGCTGAAGCGCAGGAGCGGGACTTCGCCATCTACCGGCGCTGGCGAGGCATCGTCCTGCGATCCAAGGCCGTGGAAGCGTGGCGCGAGCTGTGGGGTCTCCTCTGCGATCAGATCGCCATCGGGGGGACGGCCTCCCGAGACGACCTCGC
>JAKOZM010000003.1 GCA_029779995.1 Actinomycetes bacterium | reverse complement strand
TGGCCACGAAGTGGCAGACGATCCGCCGTGAGGAGCCGTTGGACCTGTTCACCGTGACGGGCCCGGACATCCCCGAGGCCGTCAACTGGGTGGTCAACGGAAAGTTCGACGGTGTCGCCTGGAGCAGCCTCACCACCTTCGATCTCATCGAGGACGGCGTCGCCTACGACGGCCCGCGGGCGAAGTTCACCGCCGAGGGGACCACCGGCTTCGACACCGGAACCGCGTTGCCCGGCCCGTGGCTGCCGGCTACCTACCGGCCGACCGATGTCGTGGGGACGCCGGCGCGGGCTGATCCCGACGGCACGATCGTGGCTGGCGATGAGATCGCCGCGGACAAGGCGTACTCCGTGGACTTCCGGGCCCTTGCCCTGCGTTCACTGCGCCAGCTCGACACCATCGCGCCCGTCGATCAGCCCGAATTCGGCACCCTGCGGGAGTTGCCCGTGGGCTTCAGCGACTCCATGAGATTCTTCGCAGCCGCAGCCATGGCCGATGCGGACACCCCGTACGGCAGGGTGCAGGCGTTGGCCGACACCCTGAGTTCCTCGCCTTACGTGGAGCAGGTCGACACGATTCAGAACAACTTGGACACCGCCTCGCTGGAGGATGTCGTCCTGGGCAGTAGACGCGGCACCCAGGCACAGTTCGCCACGGCGTTCGCCATGCTGGCCCGGTCGCAGGGATACCCCACCCGGATGGTTGTCGGGTATGCGCTGGAGGGCAAGGGAGACAGCCGTCGGGTGCAGAGCACCGATGCGATCGTCTACCCAGAGGTGCAGTTCACCAAGTTGGGCTGGGTCCCCTTCGCCCCGGGTCCCCGGGACCTCGCTCGCGGCGTGCCAGTACTGCGCAAGTTCAAGCCTCCCAAGACCGAACCCGAACCGACACCGGAACCGACGCAGGAACCTGAGCCGACCCCAACGCCCACACCGAGTCCGAGCGATCAAGCCGAGCAGGATTCCAGTTTCAGCCCGCTCTCCTTCCTGCTACCCCTTGGGTTCGTCGTGCTGCTCATGGCGTGGCCGGCATTTGTGGCTTGGCGGCGGGGTCGAGTCCGCCAGCAGTATCGCAGCGGCACACCAGATGACGAGGTGGCCGGCGCCTGGGCGTACGTGCGCAATGCCCGCAGGCGGGTTGGGCAGCCGCTGGATGACACCGCCTCAGCAGCCGGGTATGCCGTCGACCGGGCGAGTCCGGCTCCCTTGGCAGGACTGGCCACGATGACCGAGACAGCCCTGTACGCCCCGGAGCACCTGTCGTCCGACACGGCGAATGGCGCCTGGAAGCTGGCCGACGACGTTGTCACGCAAGCGGTGCGGGCCGCCTCGGTGAGCGGGAAGGTTCGCTGGTGGCTCGTCCCGTGGCTGGCCCGATCCCGCAAGCGCACCTAGCCTGGAGACATGCATCCCACGCCGGCGACCGACGCGACCCCCTTCCCCAAGGCCAAGTCCGAGGAGCAGTGGCAACAGACTCTGTCTGCCGAGGAGTACCGCGTGCTGCGCGAGGCCGGCACCGAACGGCCGTACACCGGCGAGTACACAGACACCGAGACCGTAGGCGTGTACTCGTGCCGGGCCTGCGGGACGGAGTTGTTCCGCTCGCACGAGAAGTTCCACTCGCAGTGCGGCTGGCCGTCGTTCTTCTCCCCACTAGCTGCCGACAGGATCGTCGAGATCGAGGACAGGTCCATGGGGATGGTGCGCACGGAGGTGCGCTGCGCGGCCTGCGGATCGCACTTGGGGCATGTCTTCGCCGGTGAGGGTTACCCGACGCCCACCGACCTGCGGTACTGCATCAACTCGGTGTCGCTGCGGTTGGATCCCGCCTGAGGGGTGGTTCGGCGGTTGCGGTCAGAGGGCCTGGCCGTTGGTTCGCGTCCCGCCGCCGACGATCCTGAGCAAATGGCCAGGAGGTGCGATTACCCACGGCGTGTCGCGACAACGACTGCCCAATTGCTGGTGCGGCCCCTAGGGAAGTTTCTCCAGCAGATCGGCCAGCGGCCACCGTCGGCCCGTGTAGAACGGGATCTCCTCACGGACATGCAGTCGCGCGCGGGAGCCGCGCAGGTGCCGCATCAAGTCCACGATGCGGTGCAACTCCTCGGCCTCGAAGGCCAGCAACCACTCATAGTCGGACAACGCGAAGGTCGCCACGGTGTTGGCCCGCACGTCGGGATACCCCCGCGCCATGAGTCCATGCTCCTTGAGCAGCTCCCGGCGCTCCTCGTCGGAGAGCAGGTACCACTCGTAAGAACGCACGAACGGGTACACGCACACCCAGTCGTGGGCGACCTCCTCGGCCATGAAGGCCGGAATGTGCGACTTGTTGAACTCCGCCGGACGGTGCAGGGCCTGTACCGACCACACCGGCTTCAATGCCTGTCCGAAACCGGTGGACCGTAGCGTGTGATACGCCTCCTGCAGCGTTTCGGAGGTGTCGCTGTGCCACCACACCATCACATCGGCGTCGGCACGCAGACCACCCACGTCGTACCAGCCGCGCGTCACCAGGTCCCCGGCAACCTCACGCAGGGCGCGGTTGACCTCGTCAGCCAGTTCGGAGCGCAGGGGTCCGAGCGGGCCCTCAAGGGCGAACACGGAGATCTGCATGTACCGGATCGTGTCGTTGATGCGGCGTGCGGCCGCCGCCTTGGACTCAGCCATGGGACCATTCTCGCCGCTGCGCGAACTGCTGCAGAAGGGTGCTCGCCCCTGCCTGCGCCGACCCGATGCAGGCCGGGATCCCCACGCCCTCATATGCAGCGCCGCACACCGCGATGCCAGGTGTGCTGCCCAGCCACTCCCGCACCTCGGCAACCCGGCTGCGATGGCCGACGTTGTACTGCGGCAGACCCTGCTCCCAGCGGGTGACCCGCTGCACCACCGGCCGGCGAGGCAGCCCCGTCAGAGCCGCCACATCATCGGCGGCCAGGCGCGCGAGCTCCTCATCGGTGGACTGGGGCACCAGGGGATCACGAGCCCGTCCCACAGAGGCCCGCATCATGAACATCCCGCCGGGGGCGTGACTGCGGGCATGATCGCTGACCCAACCCCACTTGTTGCTCGAATAGGTGACCCCCTTCACGGCGAACCCCTCGACCGGGGGAACGAGGAATCCGCTGCCATCCAGGTGCGGCGTCACACTGCTGGGGTAACCGAAGGTGATGACCGCGACGTCGGCGTACGGGATGGCGCTGAGTTCATGCGCGGCCGGCTCGTTGACCTCCTGCAGCAGACTGCCCGTCACGTTCGCGGGTGTAGCGAACAGGACAGCATCCGCGGTGTGGGTCGTGTAGCGCCCCCGACCGTCCCCGGCCACCACATCCCAGCGCGCGGCCCGCCTCCGGACCTGCTGGACCGCACTGTTGAGCCGCAGATCGACGGTGTCCGGCAGCGCCCGCACCAGATGGCCGGGCAACGTCCCCACACCACCTTCGATCCCAACGAACAGGGGACCTTTGCGCGGTCCCGTGCTCTTGCGGCCATCGGCCAGGACCGTCGTCGCGGCTTCGAGAGCGGACCTGCGCTGGCTGGCGGCACGGTAGAGGGCCGGCACTGTCGTCTGCAGGCTCAGTTCCTCCGACAGCCCGGCGTAGACACCTCCGAGCATCGGTTCGACCAGCCGTTGCGTGACCTCCGCGCCCAGCCGGGTGCTGACGTAGTCCCCCACGGAGACGTCACCGTGCAGCACGGTGCGCGGCAGCAGATGATCCAGCGGGATGCGCAACAATCCCGGCACCGACAGGATGCCGCTGGCCGCCAGCCGTCGCAGATCGGTCGGTACACCAGTGAGCAGCCCGCTCGGAATGGGCCGCAGTCGTCCCCTGGAGTACAACGCCGCACTGGTGGTGGCTGCCGGCACCACTTCGATACCCAGCTCCCGGCACAGGTTCACGGCCTCCGGACGGGTCGCCAACATCGCCTCCGCGCCCACGTCGACGCTGACTCCGCCCACATCGCGGACCCGCAGCTTGCCACCGACCTCGTCACTGGCCTCCAGCAGCGTGACTGTCGCGCGGTCATCCTTGCTCAAGTACCAGGCGGCGGCCAACCCACTGATGCCACCGCCAATCACCACCACATGCGGGGACGTCACGCCGATGTCCCGCCCGGTATGGCCTGCCCGTACCGGTGGACGCTCTCCACGGCAAAGGTGATCAGGTCCGGGTCGGTCTGCGGAAGGACTCCGTGGCCGAGGTTGAAGATGTGTCCGAGCAGTCCCTGGCCGCCGGCGAGCACCCTGCGTACCTCCGCCTCGACCGTGTCGCGGTCGCTGAGCAGAACGGCGGGGTCGAGATTGCCCTGCAGCGGCAGTTGTGCGCGCAGGCGTGGATCCACATCCTCCAGATCGATGCGGAAGTCGACTCCCAGCACGTCATTACCGGC
>JAKOZM010000561.1 GCA_029779995.1 Actinomycetes bacterium | reverse complement strand
TTCACCCTTACCGGCCGAAACCGGCGGTCTACTTTCTGTTGCACTTTCCCGCGGGTCACCCCGGGTGGGCGTTACCCACCGTCCTGCCCTGTGGAGTCCGGACTTTCCTCGACCATTCCCGAAGGATCAGCCGCGACCGCCCGACCGACTCGCCTCACCCAGTGTGGCACGTCACCTCGGCAGCGACGCCAGCGTCTCCTGCGCCCATTGCCCATTGCCCATTGCCCGCACTCAGCCAGCCAATGCGCGCCCGTCGCAAGCCAGTTGCACAGGCCGTTCCACAAGTACGGCCCTGCGGTACGTGCGGCAGGCACAATCATCCTTTCCTCCGACTCGAACCCCGACGCCTGACCCTCCGAGCACATCGAGCTATAGACAAGTCAGCAGGGCCTCACATAGCCTTCGATGAACTTAGTTTCCTGAACCGCAACCCCGGAGGTCCCAATGCGACCGACCCACAAGCGCTACGCCGGCATTCTCGCAGCAACGGCCAGTTGCGCCTTGCTCGTTCCCACCATTGCGATGGGCGCGCCCGGGACCCCCGGATCCCCGCGCTTCGTCGGCGGCGCCGTGGGGGTCGGCGACAACTACTTCCCCTTCTCGGGCAACGGCGGATACGACGTCAAGCACTACGACCTGAAGATCGATTACGCCCCGCCTGTCGCTACCGTCCCCGCGACCCCGATCGCCGATATTCGAGGTCAGTTCAAAGGGATCGCCACGATCGATCTGGTGGCCACCCAGGACCTCGACCGCTTCAACCTCGACCTGCGCGGCCTCGACGTCACCGCAGTGAAGATCAACGGTAAGGAGGCCACCGGGATCGCCCCGCCCGCCGACGGCGCGGTGGTTGAGGGCGCCGCCTACTGGCACGTGCAGAGCGACGCCGAGCGCAAGTGGGAACTCACCATCCAGCCCCGGCCCAAGCTGAAGAAGGGCCAGTCGGCACGCGTGATCATCACCTACGGCGGCCAAACCGTGCGACCCACGGACATCGAGGACGCCCTGTACGGCTGGGTGACCACGCGCGACGGAGCGATTGTGGCCAGCGAGCCCGACGGCTCCATGACCTGGTACCCGGTGAGCGACCACCCGCGGGACAAGGCGACCTACAGCTTCGCGATCACGGTGCCGCAAGGCAAGGTGGCTGTCGCTAACGGACTGCCGGCGAAGGACCCGGTCACTGCCGGCGGCAAGACGACCTGGTTCTGGGATGCCCCCGACCAGCAGGCGAGTTACCTGACAACCGCCTCCGTGGGCGACTTCGAAAAGCGTCCCGTGGCCTACTCCACGAGCGGCGTACCGATCCTCGACTTCGTCGACACGAAGCTCACCACCAGCCAAAAGAACACCACGAACGCCAGCCTTGCGCTGCAGCCGCAGATGATCGACTTCTTCGAGAGCAAGTTCGGACCGTACCCGTTCAACTCCTACGGTTCGAGCGTGGACAACGACAGTGTTGGTTATGCGCTGGAGACCCAGACCCGTCCGGTCTACTCCGGCTCCGCCAGGCAGGGCACGGTCGCGCATGAGTTGGCGCACCAGTGGTTCGGCAATGCCGTCAGTCCGGACCAGTGGAAGCACATCTGGCTCAACGAGGGCTGGGCCACCTACGCACAATGGTTGTGGACGGAGAACAACGGCGGTGCCACCGCTCAAGCAACGTTCGACACCTGGTACGCGCCGGCCCGCACGGCTGCCTACTGGGAGCTGCAGATCGGCGACCCCGGACCGATGGGCCTGTTCGCATCGCCGGTGTACGACCGGGGTGCGGCCACGCTGCACGCACTGCGGGTGAAGGTCGGCAACGACGCCTTCTTCGAGGCGGCCCGTCTGTGGGTGGAACGCTACGACGACGGCACTGCGACCACTGCCGACTTCCAGGACGTCTACGAAGAGGTGTCCGGACAGGACCTCGATGAGTTCTTCGACATCTGGCTGTTCAACCCACAGAAGCCGGTGAACTGGTAGCGGGGCGGTGGCGTCACAGCCCTGATGCGCTGAGTGACGGGAGGCTGTGGCGACCACCAGTTTCGGCAGCACCCGCCCACAACCCGGGTGACGTTACCGGGAAGCGGTTACCCGTTGGGAACTAGCTACCACCGTTTCGGCACGTGCCTGCCATTGAGACACGTCAACGCGGCAGCGACGCCAGCGTCTGCTCCACCCACCGGACCTGCGCCTGCGCGCTGAGCCGCCCATTGCGCACTGTTGCCAGCCAGAAGACCTGGTTCGGGTTGTTGGCATCCTCAGCCTCGATCCCGGCCTCGATCGCGTCGAATTCGGCCAGCCGGGCAGCGACCTCGGCAGCATAGTCGCGCAGCATCCCCCGCAGCACCTCCGGCTCCAGCTGCGTTCCGAAGAAGACGCGCAGCAGCAGGCCGTTGCGCGGGGGCGGGAAGGACGGCGGCTCGCTCAACCGCGATCGCAGCTCGACCCTACCCGCCCCTGTGATCCGGAATACCCGCGACGAGGCCCGGGCACCCGGCTCAGCCGAGATCAAGCCCTGCTCCACCAGCCGGTTCAGCGCCGGGTAGATCTGACCGAAACTCTCCTGCCAGAAATGTCCAAGCACCTCGGTGATCGAGGTTCGCACCTGGTAGCCCGTCATCGGCTGCACCGTCAACGCCCCGAGGATCGCTGTTTCCGTCTGACTCATGGACAGCATCATATCTGCCAGATATATTGTTGGCTCATGAACGTTGTGTTCGCCGCGCGCATCAGCGCCACCCTGTTCGCGGTGGTGGCCCTCTTCCAGATCGCGCTGATCCTCGGGGCGCCATGGGGGTCACTGACGCAGGGCGGATCTCACTCCAGCAGCCTGCCCGCCACCGGCCGCGTAATCGCCGTAGTCTCGGCCGTGCTCGTGATCCTGATGGCGCTGGTCGTCCTGGCCCGCGTCGGCGAGGGGCCTTTCACGAGTCTCTCGAGCACGACGCTGAACATCGCCTTCTGGATCACGCTGGCCTACACCGGTCTCGCCGTCTTGATGAATCTGGTGAGCCGGTCCGTCCCCGAGCGACTCCTGTGGGTGCCGGTCACCGTCGCCCTCTTCGCGTGCCTGATCGTGGTGGCGGTGGGCACTCGCACCCGCGCTGGGTGACCATTGAGGTCGACGACCAAGGGTAAGTGATGCTACGACCGATCGAGATCCACCACGAGGTCACCGCCCCCGCCGAGGTGGTGTGGGCGATCATCACCGACATCCAGAACGCCGCCCAGACAATCTCCGGGATCACCGCGGTGGAGCGCATCGACGACGCAGGGCCTCGTCATCGTGAACCTTGGCACGAGACCCGCGAGATGTTCGGCAGGGCTGCCACCGAGGAGATGAGGGTCACCGCGAACGAGGCCGGACGCTCGTACACCACGCGGCCAGATCACGACAAGGTCCACTACGAGTCCACGTTGAGTGTGGAGCCGACCGGAGCCGGCACCAGTCGCCTCACGATGACCTTCTACGCGCAGAGCAGCGGGTTTCTCAACAAGACTCACGCCGCGGTCGTGGGCACGATCATGGTGCGCAGCACGCGCAAACTCATGCAGCAGGACCTCGCTGATATCGCTGCGGCCACCGAACGCGACCGTTAGGACAGGTCTCGCCGCATCTCACCACGGCGCCACGTCGGCGTTACTGGGCCACCGGTCTGGCACTTCGAAACCACGTGTCTGCGCGCTACTTGCGCACCATCAGGCGTCCCATCGGGAGCCCGGCGCGCAGGGTCGGGACCTTGAGTTCCCTGCGCAGCATCCGGGCGCCGGACGCGGCCAACTGCACTGAGGCTCCTTGGCGACGCAACAACACGACCCTCTTGCCGCCAACCAGGGCGCGCACAGTTGCGGGATGCAGCGATAGCCCCTTGACCACCACTACTTGCTGCCCAACCCGCCACCGCATGACTCCATCGGTCCTCACGGTCTTACCGCGGGCACTGCGCACGGAGAAGAGCCACCGCGAGCCCGACTTTGCTGCGGGCTGGGACATCGTCACACGGATGCCCTGCAGTTTCACCTGACGCACATTCCAACTCACGTACCGCTGCGCCTCGCCGCTACCGGACATCCACGACGCGACATCGCCGAGCAACTTGTCCGCCATGGTCATCGCGACCGCGTGACCGGCCTTCTCATAGATCGGCCAGGTGATGGCAGTGCTTGTCGAGTCCTTCCAGGTCACCACGACACGACCCTGGGCGGCAGGCGTCTGCTCGGTGGCTGTGACGTCCTTCACCACATCGGAGTATCGCCCGAGAGCCTTCGGTAGCGCCTCGGAGAAGATCACCAAGTCGCGCTTGGCGTCCGTGAGGAACGTCTGCACATGGCGCAGGTTCTGCAGGAACATAGTTCCGTACAGCGGGGACTTATCGGCGGACAGTGGCAGGTTGTCCCGGGTGTAGGACCCGAAATTCTGGGTCGCCGCGAGATAGGCGTACTGATTCCACGCGACGTAGTAACTGTCGGGCGCGTCCAACGTTGCGAACAGGCCCGCAAGCGTGTTCTTGTCGTTCGTCGGCCGCTCGTCGTCACCGACTGCCGGTAATCCCATCGTGTGGTAGGCCGATCCTCGCTCCGCCTTGGGCAGGCCCTTGATCGCAGAGGGTTCGACACCCAGCATGGTGCGCAGGATGCTCACGTTACGCATCGATTTGTTCGTGTAGGCATCTTGCTTATCGGAGT
>JAKOZM010000545.1 GCA_029779995.1 Actinomycetes bacterium | reverse complement strand
TCGTTCTACGGGATGCAGAGTTTCGACCAGCACCTGGTCATCCTCTACCGGGACAAGGTGATCACGCTGGAAGCCGCGATGGAGGCCTCCAGCAGCCCGCATGACCTTGAGGTTGAACTGCGCCGGCTGGGCCTGGTGGCCAGCGTCTAGCTGCGCGTCACGCCGTGCCGGGAGCACTTGGCGGACCACCCTGCCGGGGTGATCTGCACGACCATCCGGCGTCCGCATTCCGAGCAGTAACGCGGCGGCTCGAACGGCTCGTCACACTCTTGGTCAAGGACTCCGCAGACAGGGCAATACGACACCACTTCAGGCTACCCAGGGCAATACCCTGACTGTCATGGAGATTCGGGTTGGTCAGTCGGCTTCCATCACGCGGCGGGTGCGGCACGTGGACACGGCGGAGGCGGTGGGCAGCGGCGACCTGCCTGTCCTCGGCACGCCGACGCTGGTCGCCTGGCTGGAGGCGGCGTGCGTCGAGGTCTGCGGCAGCACTGACGAACAGACCACCGTCGGGACCCGGGTGGGGATCGATCATCACAAGGCCAGTCGGGTCGCCAGCTCAGTGACGTGTCACGCGGTCGTGGCCGAGATCGACGGCCGCCTGATCACGTTCAAGGTCCGTGCCACCCAAATCGTGGACGAGCAAGAGGTGCTGGTCGGGCGAGGTGTGATGACCCGGGCGATCGTGGATCGCGACCGTTTCATGGCCAAGGCCTGAACGCGGCGGTTACAGGCCGGTCGTCGCCCGCGGGTACATGATCTCGGCATCAGTGAGCACATTGACCAAGTAGGGCACACCGGCCGCGAACGCCCGGTCGAGCGCCGGACCGATCTGCTGCGGATCACTGACGGTTTCACCAGCGCCACCGAGGGTGGCCACGATCTCGTCGTAGCGCAGCCCCGGCTGCAGGTCGGCTGCCACGTCGTACTGGTGCAGCAGTCGCATCGGGTGCTTCTCCAAACCCCACGCGCTGTTGTTGCCGATGACCATGACCACCGGCAGGTTCTGGCGCACGAGCGTGTCGACGTCCATCAGGCTGAAGCCCGCGGCGCCGTCGCCCATCAGCAGCACGGTCTGTGAACTCGGCTTGGCGATCGCCGAAGCCATCGCGTATCCGAGCCCGGTGCCGAGGCATCCGTACGGACCGGGATCGAGCCAGTGGCCGGGCTTGCGCGGCTCCACGAACTTGCCGGCGAAGCTCACGAAATCGCCACCGTCGCCGATCAC
>JAKOZM010000512.1 GCA_029779995.1 Actinomycetes bacterium | reverse complement strand
AGTGCAAGGAGAAGAGGACCGCTGAGGGCAAGGTCGTTGTCAGCGAGAACGGCCGCCGCATGGCGAAGGCGAAGTGCCCGGTCTGCGGCACCAACCTCAACCGGATCCTGGGCAAGGCCTGATCCGCAGCTCGACAGGACACGGAGGGCGACCCGCAACGCGGGTTGCCCTCCGTGCATTCTGACCGGGTCGCCCGTCCGGTACCTCCCTGCCGGGCGATAATCCACTCGTTCCAGCTCGAACGGCCAGGCAACGGCATCGCTGAGGCGCAGCCTGACGTCCTGCTGAGGAAGTCACCGGAAGGGACCCCCTTGATGACGTCATCCGTCTACTTCTGCAAATCCTGGTTTCGAGCGAAGAAGCGACCTACGCAGGTGTGGTCGGAGGCCGAAGCACGTGGGGCTCACGCCAACGGAGAGTTGTACACGGTGCTGGTGGATTCCCTGGAACGACCCAGCTGCTTTCTTGACGTGACGGCGAGGTTCGTCGGCGTGGGGTTCTTGGATAGTCTTCTGAGAGAGACCGTTACGTACCATTTTTCTGACGTGGAGGATGGACGGTTGTTTCTGTCGATGGCCACGTATCGTGAATTCGTCGGCGATTCGGATCAGGTGTCCATGGGCGCCACGTACAACTTCGATCACGACGGCACGGTTCATCTGCGCCGAACGCACTTCCTCACCTCTCAGGTGGAAACGTCGACGTCGTCGACGGACGTGTCGAAGAACTACTCTCCTAAGCCAGCGTTCGGCGA
Organism: Actinomycetes bacterium; assembly: GCA_029779995.1. The sequence goes on along the minus strand of JAKOZM010000512.1, from coordinate 487 downwards.
GTACGAAGACCTTGTTCGTCTGGAACGGTGACGGCCGCCAAGCGGCATACGTGCCTCTCACACCCCGGCATTCGCGGGCCTGTGGATGACGCTGACGGACCTGGTCCCTGCTGTGGCAGATTCGCAGCATGTCGCAGCGAGGCCCCCGACCGGATCGCTCGGCGCGTGCCAGCCAGCCCAGGCTGCATCCGCGTCGCCCTCCGCTGCGTCGCGGCGTCGACGAGGTGCAGTTGGGGGTCGGCCCCCAAGCCCTCGTGTTGCGCGGGCTGTCGGAAGGTCAGGTCGCCGTTCTCGAACGCCTGGACGGGTCCCGATCGCTCGCCCAACTTCATGATGTCGCAGCCGATTTCGGCGACCCGCCACACGTCGTCGACGAGTTGCTCACCCTGCTGGGTCGGCTGGGCGCGATGGCCGATCCGCGGTCTGAGCGCGTCGATCTCCTGGCGGCTCGACTCGGGAGCGAACCTCGGGTGCTTGTCGGCGGTCC
>JAKOZM010000495.1 GCA_029779995.1 Actinomycetes bacterium | reverse complement strand
CACGCAGCCAAGTGATGTCGAGGTTGGCCTTGTCTCGCGCCGTGATCTCGTCGTAGGTGAAGGGCTTCCAGCGCTCGCTCTCGTCGCGCCGGTCGCGCCGTCCCGGCTCGTATGCAGCAACGAAGTCGTCGAGGTCGGCTCGCCGGAGTGGGTTCTGCTTGAGGGTGAAGTGCTTGTTGGTGCGCAGGTCGTAGACCCACAGCTTCTCGGTCCACGGCTGACCGGGCCGGGCGACCTTCTTGTCGAAGAAGAGCACGTTGGCCTTGACGCCTTGGGCGTAGAAGATGCCGGTGGGCAGCCGCAGCATGGTGTGCAGGTCGAAGTCGGTGAGCAACTTGCGGCGGATGGTCTCGCCCGCGCCGCCCTCGAAGAGGACGTTGTCGGGCAGCACGACCGCCGCGCGGCCGTTGGTGTCGAGGATGGTCATGATGTGCTGGACGAAGTTGAGTTGCTTGTTGCTCGTCGTGGCGACGAAGTCCTGGCGCTCGATCTCGCGGTCCTCGCGCACTTCGCGGCCGTCGGCACCGATCATCGTCAGGGACGACTTCTTCCCGAACGGCGGGTTCGACAGCACGACGGTCCAGCGCTGACCCGGGTCGGCGATGAGCGAGTCCCGGACCTGGATCAGGGAGTCGCCGTCGGCGGAACCCATCCCGTGGAGCAGCAGGTTCATCGCTGCCAGCCGGGCGGTTCCGTCGACGAGCTCGAAACCCGTGACGAAGCTGTCTCGGAGCTTGTCCCGCTCGGTGGGTGTCATGGATTCGGCGCCCTGCGCGGCATACTCGCTCGCCACGAGGAGGAAGCCGCCGGTGCCGCACGCGGGGTCGACGACTGTGTCGTCGACTGTGGGCTGGATGACGTCGACGATGGCCTGGATGAGAGCACGTGGGGTGAAGTACTGGCCGGCGCCAGAGCCTTTGTCGGAGGCGCCCTTGCTCAGGAGTTCCTCGTAGGCATCGCCCTTGATGTCGGTACCCGTGCCGCTCCAGTTCTCCTTGTCGATGAGGTCGACGATGAGGCGCTTGAGCTTGGCCGGGTCCTGAATGCGGTTCTGTGCCTTGCGGAAGATGGTGCCGATCACGCCCGGCTGACGAGCGAGACCGTTGAGTATGCGGTTGTACTCGAACTCGAGCTGGTCGCCCTGCGCGTCCAGCAGCTTCTGCCAGGAGTACTCCTCCGGCACGATCTGCTGCGGCCTGAGCTTCCGCGTGGCGCGCTCGTGCGCCATCTTGAGGAAGAGGAGGTAGGTCAGCTGCTCGGTGTACTCGATGACACCAACGCCGTCATCACGGAGGACGTCGCAGTACGACCACAGTTTGTCGACCAATCGTCGTGAGTCAGTCATGGCGCGTCTTCTCTCACAGGCTCTCGAAGTAGTCCTCGTCCAAGCGATAGAGCGTTACCGTCTCCTCCGCCTGGACCCCAACGCCGTATGTGACCAGCAACTCGGCAAGGCGTCGCCCATCGATGAGCTCGATGCGTGCGTTGATCCGTTCCGCTTCTTGCACAGCACCCGCTGAGAACCGCGAAGTCGTGATGAAGACACCGCGGTCA
>JAKOZM010000465.1 GCA_029779995.1 Actinomycetes bacterium | reverse complement strand
GGTGCCGTTGAAGTTCATGCGGGCTGGGATCCACTACGACCAGCTCTCCGAGGCCGAGAAGGACGAGTGGGATTCCCTCGACTGGGGCGAGGACGATCAGGTCCCGACCGATGTCAACCCCGAAGAGCTGAACAAGTGGCTCTTCAACGCCGACACGGTCGACAAGGCGCTCAAGCACCTCATGGAGTACGGGCACAAGGTTGCCGGCGGTGACCGACTGGGCAAGACGATCATCTTCGCGAAGAACAACGCCCACGCCGAGTTCATCCGCGAACGCTTCGACGCGGCATACCCCGAGTATGCGGGTCACTTCGCGCGGGTCGTGACGTACAAGACCGAGTACGCCCAGAGCCTCATCGACGACTTCTCCGTGAAGGAGAAGGCGCCGCACATCGCGATTAGCGTCGACATGCTCGACACCGGCATCGACGTGCCCGAGGTCGTCAACCTCGTCTTCTTCAAGCTCGTGCGGTCGGTGTCGAAGTTCTGGCAGATGATCGGCCGTGGCACCCGGCTCTGCGAGGACCTCTACGGGCCCGGTGACCACAAGGCCAATTTCTACGTCTTCGACTTCTGCATGAACCTCGAGTACTTCAACCAGCCCGGTGCCGGGTCCGAGGGGTCGGTGCAGAAGTCGCTCGGGCAGCGACTCTTCGAGGCGCGCCTAGGACTCGTAGCGGCACTCGATCACGCTGACCTCGCCGACGAGGTCGGAGCGCTGCGTGATGACACGGCCAAGCAGTTGCACAAGGTCGTTGTCGGTATGAACCTCGACAACTTCGTGGTGCGTCCCGAGCGGGAATGGGTCCAGAGGTACGCGGAGTGGGAGCCATGGACGTCTCTATCGGCGCAGGCGGCCGGCGACATCGCCACTCACCTGGCTGGTCTCCCGTCTGCCGTACGGGACGACGACGAGGACGCCAAGCGGTTCGACCTGGTGATCCTCAAAATCCAGCTCGCCAAGCTCGACGGCGATGAGTTGACCGCGGATCGCCTGCGCCAGCAGGTCCAACAGATCACGTCATCACTGCTCAACCAAAGCGCCATCCCTGCCATCGCCGAACAGCAAGCGCTGCTGGCGGAGGTCTCCGAGGATGAGTGGTGGGTGGACGTCACCCTGCCGATGCTCGAGTTAGCGCGCCGACGGATTCGTGGCCTGGTCAGGTTCCTCGAGAAGACCAAGCGCCCGATCGTCTACACCAACTTCGAGGATGAGATCGGCGACGGGTCGATCGTCACCCTGCCCGGAGTTGCCGTCGGCACCAACTGGGAACGGTTCAAGGCCAAGGCGCGTGCCTACCTGAAGGACCACGAGGACCACGTCGCCTTGCAGAAACTGCGTCGGAACAAGCAGATGACCGACACCGATCTGTCCGCCTTGGAAGAGATGCTTGTTGCGTCCGGCGCCGGCGGAGCCGAGGACATCAGCCGAGCGCGCGAGGAGTCCCAAGGGCTCGGCGTCTTCATCCGCTCGCTCGTCGGCCTGGATCGTGAAGCAGCGACCGATGCCTTCTCCGAGTTCCTCACCGACTCACGGTTCAGCGTCGCGGAGATCCGGTTCATCCAGCTGATCGTCGAGCACCTGACGGCCAACGGGGTGCTGGAGGCCAAGCGCCTCTACGAACCGCCCTTCACCGACCATTCCCCGACGGGACCGGACTTCCTCTTCAACGACAGCGATGTGGATCGGCTGGTGGTCGTCCTCGACCAGGTCCGCGCCCGCGCCGTCGTTACCCAGACGGTCGCGTGACGGTGGCATCCCGCACAGAGTGTCTGGTTCTTAACGAAATCTAACCCCTCTTATGATCGCCGACAGGAGGGACGGGAAAGCGCCACGGATCCGCCGGGCTTGCTGTCCAGTCCGACAGGTCCATGGCCTTGAAGGGCCGTCGTGACGTCATAGCTCGAGTCATCGGAGATCGGCAGCATTGCGGGCAGCATGCTTCACGCATCGGGACTACTACGGAGGGAATGATCATGGCCTTGGCTATTCCAGTCGGCACCGTGCTCACCAACATGACCACCGGCGACAACTACAGACTCGAAGCGACAATCGGACAGGGAGGATTCGGCACGATTTTCGCCGCATCGCCGGCCGACGGCCGTCCCCTTCACGACGGCGTCCCCTTCTGCGTGAAGGTGGGCCTAGATGCAGATGTCTGGCATGGCGAGGCCTTCTACGCCGGACTTCTGAAGGGCTCCACCAGCGTAGTTCGACAGCTCGACGCCTTCCCAACCTTCATTCCCGTGCGCGGTGGGCAGCGTCTAGGTTTCGCGATCGTCATGGAGTACATCCCCGGCGGCAGCGTCGCCGACCACTTCGGGCTCGGCGCTGAGCCATGGGGCGAGGAGCAAGTCCTCAGGAAGACCAAGGTGCTGCTGAGGACCCTCGATCTGTTACATGAGAGGGGTGTGAGCCACCGAGACATCACCCCCATGAACGTGTTCGTCGGAAACCGAAAGGCTCTCAAGTTGGGCGACTTCGGCATCGCGAAGACTGGGCTGATCCGTTCGGGCGTTCGCGCCGACGTAGCAAACTGGGCCTTCGCCCCCAACGATCTCCAGGCCTTCTGGCGGCCTGCGGATGACGTGTTTCAGGTCGGGCTTCTCATGGCCACCCTTGCATCCGGAGAACTGCAGGACAACACGATGGGCAAGGTCGCCGTGAACCGGTTCACGACCAAGGGTCCGCTGCGTGACGCGATCAAGGCGGCGATCTCGGTGAAGTCTCAGCGCCCCCAGAGCGCGGCTGAACTCGTCAGACTCCTGTAGCAGCCGGGACTTGACTCACACCTTCGCTACGTCGGCGCGGGCACCTCACGGCTGGACGGAAGCTCGGGCTCGTTCTCCATCGGGAGCCCAAGGCGCCGGCTCGCATCATCCCGGCGCGTCGGGTGAGTCCGCCGTCCGAGGCCGGTGTAGCTCACCCGGCCGACTACGGTGTGGACCGAGAGACGTTGAGGGGTGCGAATGGGCGACGAGATCGAGTTGATCAGTGACGGCGAGGGCGTGGTCATTGCCGGAGAGGCCGCGGCGGTCGAGCGGTTCCTGGCAGAGCACGACTGGCTCGGCGCGGCGCTTGAGTACCCCCCCGGCAGTCTGTCCACGTGGCTGCGCACCGCGGGCGACCTTGCAATCAGCGCTGGGCAAGTGGCCGAGCACTCGACTCGCTATCTGAAGCTGACGCCGGAGTCCGCGCAGAAGCTCAAGGATGCAGGTGGCCTCATGCCGACGAAGAAGGACGGCATCAGCTACGCCATGCTCGGCAAGCCGGGAGACGTCAGCTCGTGGCTTCAGGTGGAGGACGGCGCCGCTGCACTGCTGACCAACCCCGCGGTTCTGGCCGGACTCGGTGGAGTGATGAGCCAGTTTGCCCAGCAGGCTGAGGCTCAGGAGCTCAAGGCGCTGCTCGTGCGGATGGGCGAGAAGCTCGACGACCTGCGCCGGGCCCAGCGCGACGAAGTGCTTGCCAAGTTGGACGCGGCGGCTGAAGCGATCAAGGAGGCCATGACGATACGAGCGCATGGCGGGGATCCGGAGACCTTATGGGACAAGGTGCAAGGCGAGTCGAGTGCCATTCACGAGGTGCAGCGATACACCCTCCGAGCGCTCGGAGCGCTGGCGGACAAGGTGGAGGGCAAGACCAAGACCGGTGAGCTCAAGAAGGTGGCACGAGAGATCGAGGGTGACATCGGTCTACAGCTGTCGATCCTTGCCCGGTGCTTCGAGTTGCAGGACGAGTTCCGCGTCGTCGAGTTGGACCATGTCCACGCGACGGCTCCGAAGACGCTCGCGGGACACCGTCAAGGTGTCGAGGCAGCCCGGCAGCAGCGCCGCGACGACGTACTCGAGCGAACCAGTCGGATCATGGGGCGCCTCGACGCGGCGGGGGAGGTCGCCGCGGCAAATGTCCTCCTGCACGCCCGATCGGCCCGCTCCATCGTCGGCTCGCTCAATCGAACGGCGGAAACGATCGCTGACTTCCACGCGCCGCTGGGAGTCACCCTCGACCGGGAAGAAGTTCTACTCAAGGCCTGGACCGAGGCATTGAGGGATCGGGAGCAGCTCAAGACCGCAGGCATCGAGGTAGGACAGAAGGCATCGATGGCCGGCACTGCCGCCATCGGCATCGGTGTCATGGCCGTAGCTGCCTCCAAGAGCCGGGAGAAGTAGGCGCCGGCGGCATCACCGACGAGCACGTCTGTGGATGAGTGGGGCGTCGTCGAGCCCTGACCGGTGCGGCTCCCGTGGGGGCGTTGCCAGACGTTCAAGACGGGCGGGGCCTGATTGAGCGACTGATTTACTCCTGGTCACCGGGAGTAGCAAGTATAGGTCTCTACATGCAATACTTCATACTCCCGGTTACCAAATGTATACGGAGAGGTCAATGCTGAAGATCACCCTCACTGACCGCGACGGCGACAAGCCCGTGGCGTCCCTGGGCCAAAGGGCCCTCTTTGACCGTATGGCTGGCGACTGGGTCCTCAGCCCGGAGCGGGCGAAACGCGAGCGGTTTGCCTATGCCGTCCACGACGGGAAGGTGGTCATGGCCATCGAAGTCCTCGGCGTTGCAATCGCCGGGCAGTCCGCGAGCCCGAGCACGGACGACCGCTACCGCCTCGTGGGTAAGCCGCTGAAGATCGGCCACCCCGTCTACGATGCCTACGTTGGGAAGCACGCCGAAGGCACTCGGAATCCGATTCGGTATGAGGACTCCACCTTCGACATGGGCGCTTGCCGGTGTGGCTGCGGGGCTGAGACGAAGTCGCTGTTCCTGCCGGGGCACGACCAGCGGGCAATCCATTCGCGTATCGCCCAGGTGGGATCCGTCGCCGCCTTCCTCGACTGGTTCGACGAAACCTGGTCTGCGGACTGATTGAACGGCGCGTCTCGGCACGCCACCCGTCAGCCGTCCACCCACCTGTGCCAACCGCACCGAAGCTGACGTGCCAACCCTCCCGTGGCATCCGCGATTGCGCTGGTCAGCGACTTTCGTTGACCAGCCACGTATGTGATGTCTCAAGACATCCCGGACAGGGCGAACCCTCAGGGTTCGCCCTGTCTCGTTGTCTGGGGTTGGTAGCGGTGGGTGGTGTCGAGGGTGAGGTGGCGCAGGATTTCGCCGGTGGTGGCGTCGCTGATGGTGATGTTGAGGCCGTGGATGAGGGCTTTGACGGGTTTCCCGTTG
>JAKOZM010000261.1 GCA_029779995.1 Actinomycetes bacterium | reverse complement strand
GTGACACGGATTCGGCGGTCCCGAGGTCAGGGGCCGCCGAATCTGTTTGTGCCCAGACCTACCCGTGGGTAACATCCGGGAACGCCTCGTGCGGATAATGAAGCATGAGTACGCCAGCCCACGAACTGCCTGCCGCCGACCGCCCGTGGATCATCCGCACCTACGCCGGTCACTCCAGCGCCAAGGCCTCCAACGAGTTGTACCGCTCGAACCTGGAGAAGGGGCAGACCGGTCTGAGCATCGCCTTCGACCTGCCCACCCAGTGCGGGTACGACTCCGACGACCCCATCGCGCGCCCCGAAGTGGGCAAAGTGGGCGTGCCGATCAACTCCCTGGATGACTTCCACGTCCTCTTCGACGGCATCCCGCTGGAGAAGATGAACACGTCCATGACCATCAATGGCACGGCGATGTGGCTGCTCGCGCTGTATGTGGCGCTGGCCCGCGAACGGGGCGAGGACGAGACGAAGTTGCAGGGCACCACGCAGAACGACCTCATCAAGGAGTACCTCGCGCGCGGCACCTACATCTATCCGCCGCAGGCGTCCATGCGCCTGATCGCGGAGATGTACGAGTACTGCCTGGAGGCAATCCCGAAGTGGAACGCCTCGAACATCTGCAGCTACCACCTGCAGGAGGCCGGGGCCACGCCGGTGCAGGAGCTGGCCTTCGCGCTGGCCAACGCGATCAGCCTGCTGGATCTGCTCAAGGAGCGGGGCCACTTCACCGATGAGCAGTTCGAGCGTGCGGTGGGCCGCATCTCCTTCTTCGTCAATGCGGGCATCCGGTTCATCGAGGAGATGTGCAAGATGCGCGCCTTCGGTGAGCTGTGGGACTCCTACACCGCCGACCGCTTCGGCGTCACCGAGGAGAAGTACCGCCGCTTCCGGTACGGCGTGCAGGTCAACTCGCTCGGCCTGACCGAGGCGCAACCGGAGAACAACGCCTGGCGGATCATCCTGGAGTCGCTCGGCGTCACCTTGAGCCGCAACGCCCGCTGCCGCGCCCTGCAATTGCCGGCGTGGAACGAGGCGATGTCGCTGCCGCGACCGTGGGACCAGCAGTGGAGCCTACGGCTGCAGCAGATCCTGGCCTACGAGACTGACCTCCTGGAGTACCCCGACCTCTTCGACGGCTCGCCGGTGGTGCAGGCCAAGGTCGAGGCGCTGATGGATGAGGCGACCGCCGAGATCGAGACGATCCTGGGCATGGGTGGGGTCATCCCAGCCATCGAGAGCGGCTACATGAAGACCGCGCTGGTCCGCTCGATGAGTGAGCGGATGAGCCGCATCAACGCCGGTGAGCAGATCGTGGTGGGCTTGAACAAGTGGACCGATGGACTGCCCTCGCCACTGACGGCCGGTGATGACGGTGGCATCTTCAAGGTGGATGAGAAGGCTGCCGAGCAGATCATCGCCAACCTGGATGACGTGCGGGCCCGCCGCGACACGGCGCGTGCGGAGGCGGCGATCGAGGCGCTGAAGCAGGCGGCCAAGCAGGGAACCAACCTGATGGAGCCCAGCATCGAGTGTGCGCTGGCTCGCGTCACGACCGGCGAGTGGGCAGGGGCGTTGCGGGAGGTCTTCGGGGAGTACCGCCCGGCGACCGGCATCGAAGGCCAGCAGCTCGGACTCACCGGCGACCGGGTGGACATGCTGCGCGAGCGCATCAACGCGATCGCCGAGAAGGTGGGCCACCGGCCGCGCATCGTGGTCGGCAAACCCGGTCTGGACGGCCATTCCAACGGTGCCGAGGTGATCGCGGTGTCCGCCCGGCACGTCGGCTTCGACGTCATCTACTCCGGCATCCGCCTGAGCCCCGACGAGATCGTGCAGTCCGCGGTCGAGGAGGGCGCGGATGTGATCGGAGCCTCGGTGCTGTCCGGGTCACACATCGACCTGGCCAAGCAGATCCTCGACGGTCTGGCCGAGCAGGGCGCCGACGAGGACATTGCCGTGGTGTTCGGCGGCATCATCCCGCCAGCTGACGCCCGGGAGCTGGAGTCCATGGGAATCAAGCGCGTCTTCACCCCCGCCGACTACGAACTGATGGACATCATGGAGGCGATCGTCGAGGTCCTCGAGAGTCGATGAATCTGGACGCGGCGCGTGCGCTGAACAAACACGCCGTCTCCCAACTCGTGGCGGTGTTCGAGGACACCCGCCCGGCCGCTGCGGCCCAGCGCGCCCGGGTGCTCGACGAGCTGGGACCCCCGTCGGCGCGGGTCATAGGTATCACCGGCACCCCCGGTGCGGGCAAGTCGAGTCTGGTCGCACGATTGGTGCCGGCCATGCTCGCCGACTCGGATCTGTCGGTGGCCGTGCTCGCGGTTGACCCCGCCAGCCATGTGTCGGGCGGTGCCCTGCTGGGCGATAGGACGCGGACCCGCTTCGCGACCGGTGAGAAGCGGTCGTACTTCCGCAGCCAGTCGAACGCCGCTGAGCTGGGGGGACTGGCGCCGACGACGTTTCAGGTGTCGCGGCTGCTCAAGCGGCTATTCGACGTGGTCATCGTGGAGACGGTGGGCATCGGGCAGAGCGAGTTAGACATCCGGTACCTGGCCGATCATGTGTATCTGGTCCTGCAGCCGCTGGGCGGGGACGAGATCCAGTTCCTCAAGGCGGGCATCATCGAGATCCCGGACTCGTTCATCCTCAACAAGTGCGACGATCCGGCGGCCGGGCAGTCCTACTACCAACTGCGGTCATCGCTGTCGCTGGCACGGCCCTTCGACGAGGAACTGCCGGCCATCTTCAAGACGTCGGCGCGAACGGGCGAAGGGGTGGACGCAGTTGCCGCCTCGATGCTCGAGATCGCCCCTCGGCACACCGACGCCGACCGAGAACAGTACTTCTTCGGCCGCTGGGTGCAGGACGAGTGGGGGGCGACGGGTAGGCGGTTCTGCGAGGGCCGCGATCTGCTGGCAGCTGGCTTTGATGTCGCACAAGCCCGTTTCGGGCCGGCCATCGTCGAGTGGCTGCAGGTGACGAACTGATCACGAAGGTCGTGATCATGGGTGCGTACCCATGTCGGACATCGAGTCAGGGTGGTATGGCACGCCGCGCGACTTGACCCAGCACTGCCTCGCGGGCCTGGGACCGACGATCCTCCGGGATCCTCAACCAAAGCTGCCTCGCAATCCCACTGACCAACTCCACGTGTGCCACTGATCGGCGTCGGTGAAGCGGATCGGGAGGACCTCATCCACGCACTGCACGTCACTGAATCCGGCCGCGCGGACGGTATCGAGCAGCCGTCAGGGGGCCACAGCCGCCTTCTGGTGCGCCGCCTCGTCCATTCCGCTCCTCATACTTAGGCCCACGGTGACAGACAGGTGGCCATGAGCACAAACATCTAGCGGTCCGGTCAACCAGAGGCTAGAACGCTTCCATCTGTGGCACCCGCGCATCCTTGCCCGCGCGCGGGCCGAGTTCGGCCACCAGCATGGCCGCCACGATCAGACTGGAGCCCAGCCACATGCGAGCAGTCAGGGTCTCGCCGCCGATCAGTACCGCGATGGCGCCGGCGAATACCGGCTCCAGCGTCATGATCACCGCTGCTGTCACGGTGCTCAGGTGGGCCTGGCTCCAGGCCTGCAGGACAAATCCCAGACAGGTGGCGCCTACTGCCAGGTAGAGCACCGCCACCCAGTCATCCGTCCCAGCGGGCGGTGACACCCCGCTACCGACCAGCGCAGCTACCAATGCCATCGCTGCCGCCACGACGACCGCCACGGTGGTCAGACCGTAGCTGTTGTCGGGGGTGGCCCAGTGCGACAGGCTGGCGATCTGCAGGGCAAAGAGCAGGGCCCCCAGGATTGTCAGTCCCGCTCCCGGCGACAGTGCCCATCCTTGCAGCGCCAACAGGGCCAGGCCCACAGTTGCCACCACGACGGCCACCCACCCCCGCGCGGCGATCCGCTCCTGGAACAGGATCGCCGCCACGATGGGGGTGAGCACCACCATCAGTCCGGTCAGGAACCCTGAAACTGCTGCCGAGGTCTGCTGCAGCCCAGTGGTTTGGGCGAGGAATCCGCTGCCGAGGAAGACCCCGATGATGAGCCCTCGGCGCACATCCCGCCTCGACAGCCGCAGCCAGCGCCGGGGGGCGAGGACGAGCAGTATCACCGCGGCGATCCCGAAGCGCCAGAGCAGGAAGTTCCCGACGCTCATCGTGTCCAGCGAGTCTTTGGTGACCAGGAAGGTCGAACCCCAGATCGCCGTGGCCAACGTCAGTCCAAGGAGGGCGGGCGCACGCGACGGCTGGGTCATTTGACCGTGATCCTACGCGCAGGGGTCGGTCGGAGTGTGTTCGCGGAGGCAGCCTTCAGCCACGGGTCAATGAGACCTCGCGCCAAACGCGGCGGTGAGTGGCGCGTTTGGCGCGAGGTCTCACCAGCTACCACGTGAACCGCACCACCCGCGGCTTGTGGTGCGGGCGTTTGCTGCCTTTGAGCACGCAGGAGCCATTGGCGACCTTGGTCACGGTGCGGGCCTTGACGGTGCAGACGCCTGGGCTCAGCGAGCGGATCTTCTTGTACTTGCGCAAGGTCTTCGGG
>JAKOZM010000421.1 GCA_029779995.1 Actinomycetes bacterium | reverse complement strand
GACGCCGCGGCGGACTATGCGTCCGCGGCACTAGCGCGGGCGGCGTCTCTACGCGAGGAACTTATCCGCCGAACCGTCACCGGGGCCGATGTCACGATCCCCCGAAGCGGTTGCGACCTGACCGACGCGGGCACGCAGGACGGCGATCTCCCATCGCTACCTCAAGGCTGGACATGGCGGCGCCTCGGCGACGTCGCCGAGGTCGTGGGCGGCGTGACGAAGGACTCCAAGAAGCAGTCACTGCCAGGCATGGTGGAAGTGCCTTATCTGCGAGTCGCGAATGTGCAGCGGGGTGCTCTGAAGCTCGACGAGGTGTCTTCGATCAGGGTTACACCGCAGAAGGCACAAGCGCTCGAGTTGCGGGCTGGCGACGTGCTACTCAACGAGGGCGGAGACCGAGACAAGCTCGCGCGAGGATGGGTCTGGGAAGGCGAAGTTCCGAACTGTATCCATCAGAACCACGTCTTCCGGGCGCGACTCCGGATCGATCTGGACCCGTACTTTCTCTCATACACCGCTAACACGCTCGGTGGTCGATGGGCGGAGCGGAATGGCAAGCAGAGTGTGAATTTGGCGTCCATCAGCCTGTCGATGATCCGGCGCATGCCGGTGATCGTGCCGCCCGAGGGTGTCTCGGCCAGGGTCGTGAACGAGTTGCGTGACCGGCTCGAAGAGGTAGATCGGCTGGAGAAGGCTGCTCATCGGTCACAGGCTCATTCCGCCAGTTTGCGACGAGCGATACTCGCCGCAGCGTTCGAGGGGAAGCTGACGGGACGGCATACGGACACCGAAGTAATCGAGGACATGGTTTCGGGCCACGGGAAGGCGATGAGATGAGCGGCGAACTGGTGTATCGAGTCAACGGGACGTCAGCAGTCACCATGAAGACCTCGACGCTCGAGGCCGCCGGCCTCAAGGAGCGACAGCACCTCCAGGAGTGGGTGCTGGCCAACCCGGAGATCTTGGGCGAAGACGTCCTGATCGTCACGAGTGAGTTCGACCAGTGGTTCTCCAAGGAGGGCCGAGACCCGGACCGCCTCGACGTGCTCGGGCTGGGACAGGACGGTCGGCTCGTGGTGGCGGAGTTGAAGCGCGACATGACACCCGATTTGGTCACTATGCAGGCGATCAACTACGCCTCCCGCGCCTCCCGGTTCACCCCTGACATGCTGGCGGACGCCTTCCTCAGCTTCCATCGTGGAAGGCCAGATGCCGTCGGGACTTCCGATGATGCACTCTCTCGACTTCAAGTTCACGCGCCGATGCTGAGCGCCGACACCTTGCGCAACCCGCGAATCGTCATCGTGGCAGGTGACTTCACCCCCAAGGTCACATCGGCGGCGGTCTGGCTGTCCGAGCGGGGAATCGACATCTCTCTCACCCGCGTACAGGCCTACTCGATGGAAGAGGGGCACGTCATCACGGTCTCCCAAGTCTGGCCAGTCCCCCAAGCAGAGGACTTCGTCGTGTCGCCGAGTCGCGTGGCAACGGCGACAGCGACAGCGACACCTTCCTCCCCAGAAGTCGAGTGGACGCGTGACGATCTGCAGATGTTGAGCTCCTCCGGAGTTTCGGAGACCATCCTCGTCACGATGGACGAGTGCTCTCGGCGGGCGGGGGAGTACGTGGGCGGCGATGAGATCCAGGCCATCACCGGTCGTGCTGCACCCCAGCATCGTGGAGACTTCGGCGGTTTCGGCATCACGCTCAAGCATCGTTTCGGACGGTCGAATGCGCCGTTCTCGGTGAACTATGCGGCTGGCGACACATACCAGCAGTACTACTCGGTGACGCCTGAGATTGCAGCGATCTGGACCGAGTTCCGCGGTCTTGCTCAGGCAGGGAGCGAGGCCGTGCCCGATGACTATTCCTGACTTCCAGACATTGATGCGCCCAGTGCTGGCGCACCTTGCGGATGCCGAGACGCGACGCAGCCGAGACGTCAAGGACGCGATGGCAGATCAGTTCGACCTGTCGGATGACGAGCGCGCGCAGATGCTGCCGAGCGGGCGTCAGCGCACTATGGATAACCGAGTCGGGTGGGCCCTGACGTACCTGCGTCAGGCGGGTCTGGTCGACCAACCCTCTCGAGGGCGCGTGGTTATCAACGCGGCCGGTCGGGACGCGCTGACGACATACCCCGATCGGATCGGCATGAAGGAGTTGGAGGCATATCCGACCTACCTGGCTTTTCGCGATCGAACACGGGAGAAGACCAACACCGACCTCGCTCGCGAGGGCCGCGACGCAACCACAGTCGAAGCCTCTGCCACGCCGTCCGACCTCTTGGCGTTGGCTGTGGCGACGAATCGATCAGCAGTAGAGGGTGAGGTTCTCAAAGCGGCAATGACTCTCTCCCCAACCGGTTTCGAGGACCTTGTCATCGCGCTCCTCGCACGGATGGGATACGGGCGCGCAGGGTCGGTCGAACGCACGAGTGCCTCCGGCGATGCGGGTGTGGACGGGATCATCAGCCAAGATCCGCTGGGTCTAGACCGCATCTACGTCCAAGCGAAACGCTACGCCGAGGATCGCACCATCGATCGACCTAAGATCCACGAGTTCGCGGGCGCTCTGCTCGGCAAACAAGGTGACCGCGGTGTCTTCATCACGACTTCGCGGTTCTCAGCGGGTGCTGTGCAAGAAGCGGAACGGATCAACGCACGCATCGAGCTCATCGATGGGCGACGCCTTGCCGAGTTGCTGGTCACATACGGCGTTGGGGTCCAGGCGGAGGAGACGGTAACGCTCTATCGCTTGGACGAGGACTACTTCGAGAGCCTGTGAGAGAA
>JAKOZM010000414.1 GCA_029779995.1 Actinomycetes bacterium | reverse complement strand
GGCCAGAAGTAGCCACCGCCGGACAACGCCCAGACCGCCGTCAGGATCAACCAGACGATCACAAAGATGCCGAAGGTCCGCCAGAAGTCCCGCTTGGCCTTGATCCGCTTCACCGCCGCCGCGCGCAAGTTGTCACTCATAGAACCAGGCTTACTAGCGCACCTGCCATGCGCGCAAGGTCATACCAGCGAATCGCAGCCGATCGACCAGATCATCGCCCATTGCGGTCGAGGGGGTGAGCACGCCGCCCTCGCCCTTCGTGGCCGCCAGGGACAGTCCCGCCTCGGACAGCATGCGCGACGTGGCCGCGTAACCGGGATCGCCCTTACCCATCACCTCAGCGCCGTAGACGCTGCCGTCGTCAAGAGTGCTGCGGAACTCCACCCGGAAGCCGCCCTTCTCCCGCGACTCCTGATCGGGACCCTCGCCCGGGTCGGGCAGGAAGCGCTGGGCGAGCGAACGCGTGGGACCGAAGGACAGGGCCATCGAACCGCCGGTCGTGCCGGCTGCCAGCGCCGTCGCCCGTGCCCGACCGCCCCAGCCGGGACCGGTCGCCACAACCTCCTTGTAGCGGAATCCGCGGCCGTAGGAGAAGTCGGACAGGAAGTTCGAGCGCCGCACCACGCGGGTGTTGATCATGGCCATGAGGAAGGGCCCGGTCCAGGAATCCAGCACTGGTTCGTAGTTCACCCACACCTGATCACCGGCGTCGGGGCCCGCAGCACCCGGAGTGAGCGCATACGGATCGGACATGATCTTGGCCAGCCTCGGGTCTTGCCGGGCGGCTTCCATCTGGCCGATCCCGCTGGCGATCGTGCCGCCGCTGAAACCACCACTGGCCCAGCGCACCGCCATGACCGTCTCGCCAAGTTCACCCTCAGCCGCCTCGTGCAGCAGATGGACCCCGAGATCGCTGGGGATCGAGTCGAATCCACTGGCATGCACGATCCGGGCCCCGGTCTCCCGGGCGAGCTGGTCGTAGCGTTCGATGCTCTGCCGCATGAACAGGACCTCACCAGCGAGATCTGCGTAGTGGGTGCCGGCGCGGGCACACGCCTCGACCAGCGGCAGCCCGTACTTCATGTAGGGGCCCACCGTCGTGACGACCGCTTTGGTGGACTCGGCCAGGGCCGCCAACGACTTGGGATCACTCGCGTCGGCCACGATCATGGGCCAACTGACATCGAGGTCGGCGGCCACGTGGGCCAGCCGATCGGGATTGCGACCGGCTAGGGCGATGCGCTCGGGCCCGCCGCGTTCGGCCAGATACTGCGCGACCAGTTTGCCCGTGAACCCGGTTGCACCGTAGACGACAAGATCGAAATCGCTCATGAATCAACCGTACGTGCCATGACGTAATCCGCTTCCTCGACGCCCCCGACCACAAAGGTGCGATTCCCCACAATCGTGAAACCATGCTTTTCGTAGAAGCGAATCGCGCGTGCGTTCAACTCGTTGGTGCCCAGCCAGATGACGTCGTGGCCGATCGCCTGCTCGAGGGCGGTGGCCATCAACTGGGTGGCGACGCCCGACCCCGGAGCGTCGACGTAGATGCGGCGCAACTCGATCGGGTCGCGCCAGGTCGTCGCGATCGGCGGAGTGCCGAACGCGAGCATCAGGTATCCGCTGAGTTCGTCACCGGAGTCGACCACGAAGATCTCGGTCTGCGCCATGTCGGCCAGGAACTGCTGCGGGGACAAC
>JAKOZM010000258.1 GCA_029779995.1 Actinomycetes bacterium | reverse complement strand
CCACGTAGCCCGGACGTCTCGGTGCGCGGCACGTCCACGACGCGATCCTTCGCGTGGTACATGTACACCGTCCCTTGCGGCATCCGGTGGCTCACGACCGCGCGGGCGACGACCACACCGTTGCGGTTGTACGCCTCGATCCACTCGTTGTCCTTGACCCCGATCGCCTCGGCGTCCTGCGGACTCATCCAGATGTCCGGGCCGCCGCGCGACAGCGACAACATGAAAAGGTTGTCCTGGTACTCAGAGTGGATGCTCCACTTCGAGTGCGGCGTCAGGTAGCGCACCGTGACCTCGCGGCCCGCGCCCGTGCCCTGATCGCCGTACAGGCGGTGCATGTTCAGCGGCGGCCGGAAGGTGGGCAACTGCTCACCGATCTCAGTCATCCAGTCGTGATCGAGGAACAGGTGCTGGCGCCCGGTCAGCGTATGCCACGGCTTGAGCCGTTCCACGTTGATCGTGAATGCGGTGTACCGCCGGCCCCCGTGCTCGCTGCCCGACCACTCGGGGCTGGTGATGACCGGCACCGGCCTGGCCTGGGTGTCCGCGAAAGAGATGCGCTTGCCCTCGTTGTCCAGGGCCAGGTCTGCCAGTTGCTGGCCGGTGCGCTCCTCGACATTGCGGAAGCCTTCGACCGCGACGCGGCCGTTGGTGGTACCGGACAGGGTGAGGATCGCCTCACAGGCCTGCGCAGCGGTCACCAGGGCCGGGCGACCCGCCGCCGGCCCATCGGGGATGACCCCGTTGAGCCGCTTGAGCAGATCGTACTCGGGTGCGGTGTTGACCTTCACGCCCTTGGTCATCGTGCCCATCGTCTCCAGCAGTGGACCGAGGGCGGACATCTTGGCGCCGATCGCGGTGTAGTCGCGCTCGGTCAGGATGAACTTCGGCGCTGTGACACCGGGGATCAGATCCACCTCCGCCTTGGACCAGTCGCGCACCACGCCACCAGGCACTGCCAACTCGTCGGGGGTGTCGTGCAGCAGCGGGATCGTCATCAGATCCTCGACGGTCCCCAGGTGGTCCTTGGCCAGCACGGAGACCGCGCGGCCCAGATCGCCGAAGATGTCGTAGTCACTCTTCGTCTCCCAGGGCGGGTCGATCGCCGGAGTGAAGGCGTGCACGTAAGGGTGCATGTCGGTGCTGTTCAGGTCGTGCTTCTCGTACCACGTCGCCGCCGGCAGCAGGATGTCCCCGAACAGGCCGGTGGACGTCATCCGGAAGTCGACGCTGACCAGCAGGTCGAGTTTGCCGGCAGGCGCCTCTTCGCGCCACGTCACCGAATGCGGATGGGCGTCTGTCTCCTGCGCCCGCACGGCGTTCGAGGTCCCCAACAGGTGCTTGAGGAAGTACTCGTTGCCCTTGCTCGACGAACCCAGCAGGTTCGCCCGCCAGATCGTCAGGACCCGTGGCCAGTTCTCCGGAGCGTCGGGATCCTCCACGGCGAACTTCAGCTCCCCGGACAGCAACTGCTCCTTGACGTAGTCGGCCGGTTCCACTCCCGCCTCGCGGGCCTCCCGCACGATCTGCAGCGGGTTGCGGTTCAGGCTCGGGAATGACGGCATCCACCCCGATCGCGCGGACTGCACGAGGGTGTCCATCATGGTGGCGTCGGTGAAGCGCCCCTCGCCCAGCGGCGTCGCCAGCAGATCCGCGCCGAGGTTGTCGTAGCGCCATTGATCGGTCTGCACGTACCAGAAGGCCGTGCCGATCATTTGCCGGGCCGGCCGCTGCCAGTCCATGGCGAAGGCCAGGTTCGCCCACCCGGTCACCGGACGGCATTTCTCCTGTCCGACGTAGTGCGCCCAGCCGCCACCGTTGATCCCCTGACAACCAGTCAGGGTGATCATGGCCAGGAAGGTGCGGTAAATGGTGTCGGAGTGGAACCAGTGGTTGGTGCCCGCCCCGAGCACGATCATCGACCGCCCGCCGGACTCTTCAGCGTTCGCCGCGAACTCGCGGCCGATCCGGATCGCCTGGGCGGCAGGCACTCCGGTGATCTCCTCCTGCCAGGAGGGCGTGTAGGGCGCCGGATCGTCGTAGCCGGTCGGCCACTCCCCCGGCAGGCCCTCGCGGCCGACGCCATACTGGGCCAGCATCAGGTCGAACACGGTGGTGGCCAAACGCTCGCCACCCACCGTCTGGATCGGGACAGTCGGGACGCCGCGGTGATGCACCCCACCACCCTCGGACTCCTCCTGCCGCACGTCGAAGCGGGGCATGAGCAACTCGGCGTTGGTCGAGCCTCCGGCTCCGTACAGCGACAGGGCCGGGTCGACACCCTCGAGGTCGAGGTTCCACTTGCCCTTGCCGGATTCGGCGTACCGGAATCCCAGCGACCCGTTCGGGACGACGGCACGCCCGGTCGGGCCATCGACCAGAACGGTCTTGAACGCCGCCCCTTCAGCGGTGTCGCCGAGGTCCGCGGCGGTGAGGAACTTGTCGGGGACATACGCCCCGTCCTTCTCCTTCAGTGTCACCAGGAACGGCAGGTCGGAGTACTGCTTCACGTAGTCAACGAACCGGGGCACCTGCCGGTCGATGTAGAACTCCTTGAGGATCACGTGCCCCATGGCCATGCCCAATGCACCATCGGTGCCTGGGTGCGGGTTGAGCCACTCGTCGGCGAACTTGGCGTTGTCGGCGTAGTCCGGGCTGACCGTGACGACCTTCTGCCCGCGGTAGCGGGCCTCGGCCATGAAGTGTGCGTCCGGTGTCCGGGTGACGGGCAAGTTCGCCCCCCACATGATGAGGTAACTGGCGTTCCACCAGTCGGCACTCTCCGGGACGTCGGTCTGGTCACCGAAGACCTGCGGGCTGGCCACCGGCAGGTCGCAGTACCAGTCGTAGAAACTGAGCATCGCCCCACCCATGAGGCTGATGAAGCGGCTGCCCGCCGCGTGTGAGGCCATCGACATGGCCGGGATCGGCGAGAAGCCGAAGATCCGGTCCGGGCCGTGTTCCTTGACGGTGTGCACGTGGGCGGCGGCGATCATCTCGTTCACCTCGGCCCAGTGCGACCGCACGAGACCACCCTTGCCGCGCGCACTCTGGTAGGCCAGCCGGGTGCGCTCATCGCCGACGACGGCCGCCCAGGCGTCCACGGGATCGGGATGATCCAGCTTCGCCGTGCGGTAGGCCTCCAGCAGCACCCCGCGCACATAGGGGTAGCGGATACGGGTCGGGGAGTATGTGTACCAGGAGAACGCAGCGCCGCGCGGGCAGCCGCGGGGCTCGTACTCCGGGGAGTCCGGGCCGACGCTGGGATAGTCGGTCTGCTGGGTCTCCCAGGTGATGATGCCGTCCTTGACGTAGACCTTCCAGGAGCACGACCCGGTGCAGTTCACGCCATGAGTGGAGCGCACCACCTTGTCGTGGCTCCACCGGTCGCGATAGAAGATGTCGCCCTCCCGGCCGCCGTGTTTGGTCACGGTGCGCAGATCATCGGACACCTCGCCGCGAGTGAAGAATCTCCCGGCCTTGACCAGGAACTCGTCGGTGGGACTGGTGGTCATGAACTCCTCCTCTTTCCACGCACCACGCGGGCTGGTTCCGTGTCGCCACGAAGCAGATGTGCCACGCACACACCGGGTTTGGGATATACGTCCAAGCTCTCGAGCGCGATGTCCTGCTCAGTGCCGGCCAGGACCTGCTCGAGAGCGCTGGCGTGAATGTCGCAGATGACCGGGTGTTCGGCCACGAGCCCGGCATAGGGACATCCGGAGAGGTAGACCGTGTCGCCAACCGGAGACACCTCCACGCCGAAGCCGAGTTGTTCCAGCGAGGCTGCCGCCACCGTGACCGCCTCGTCCGCGGTGGCCGCGGGCCGCCGACTCACCTGATCTGCGCTGCGCCAGCGGTTGGCGGCCTCCTCCGCGGTGGCTGGATCGGCGTCGGCGAGGGCGTCCACGAGTTCCTGCGACAACTCCCGGTAAGGGTCGGAGTTCGCAGTGGGGGCGTACAGCCATCGGGGCCGGCCACGGCCGTCGCTCACGCCACGGCCGCGGGTGATCCGGCCGGCCGCTCGCAGCACCTCGAGGTGGGTGCGAATCGTGTTGACGTGCAGTCCTGTCAGCGTGCTGATGTCCTCCACGGACAACGGGCCAGCTGCCTCCCCGATCAGGCGGGCAATGTTCTCGCGGCTGGTGTCGGCATCGGTGGTCTGGCGCACCGTCATCTGTCCAAGTCGAGCCAGTGTGCGCCCTATGGTGTCGGCAGCTGAGCGATTCATAATCACAGTTCTACCATATTCCACCGTTGCTTTATTTTTACACAGTGTTAATATCTCAGTCAGTGGAAAATGAGGAGGGCTCGGAATGACCGTGATTGAGGCGCCACCGGAGAGGTCCAGCAAGCACGACCTGCGGCCGGGCGCCGTAAGGGTACTGGTGATTTCCACTGTCGGATTCACATTGATGTTCGCCGTGTGGCTGATGTTCGGGGTGCTGGGCATCCCCATCCGCAAGGAGTTCGGCCTCACCGATGTGCAGCTGTCGTGGATCATCGCGGTCGCGGTCCTCAACGGTGCCATCTGGCGGCTGCCGGCAGGCATCATCACGGACCGGCGCGGTGGACGCCTGGTCCTGACGGTCATGCTCGCAGCCACCGCCATTCCCGCATTTCTCGTGTCGACGGCGAACAGTTACCCCCAACTGCTGCTCTATGCATTCCTCGTGGGTCTGGCTGGAAACGCATTCAGCGTCGGCATCGCCTGGGTGAGCGCTTGGTGGCCGCGCGAGCATCAGGGCCTGGCGCTGGGCATCTTCGGGGCGGGCAACGTGGGCGCCTCGGTGACCAAGTTCATCGGCCCCGCACTCATCACCGCGGTACCAGCCGCGGGCCTACTCGGCGGACTAGTCCCGGGCGGCTGGCGATTCGTGGCGTTCCTGTACATGGTGCTGCTGCTGATCATGGCCGCCGTCACCTGGTTCGCGTCGCCGCGCCACGACCTCGTTCCAGGCCAGGGCCGTTCGCTGGGATCAATGCTCACACCCCTGAAGCAGATGCGGGTGTGGCGTTTCAGTCTCTACTACGTCGTCGTATTCGGCGCGTACGTCGCGCTGGCGGCCTGGCTGCCGAAATACTACGTCGACGTCTACGGCATCGACCTCATGCACGCGGCGCTGCTCACGGCGCTGTTCATCTTCCCAGCCTCCCTGCTGCGCCCTGTGGGCGGCTGGATATCTGACCGCATCGGTGCCCGCAAGGTCATATACACCACGTTCGGGATCATGCTGGTCACCACCGGCATCCTGATGATGCCCTACGGACACATCGTGATCCAGAAGGCCAATGGCGAGACCGCCGAGGTACTGCCCTGGACCGTCGGCGTTGGCCTGTTCACTGCGCTGGTCTTCGTCACCGGCTGTGCCATGGGGATCGGCAAGGCCGCGGTCTTCAAGCACATCCCCGAGTACTTCCCCCACGACGTGGGAGCCGTCGGCGGCCTGGTGGGTTCGATCGGCGCCCTCGGCGGCTTCTTCCTGCCCCCCATGTTCGCCTACGCCACCGCGTGGGCGGGAGCACCGCAAGCCACCTTCGGGGTGCTGTTCCTGGTGACCCTGATCGCCGCCGTATGGATGCATCTGACAGTGGTAAGGATGCTGCACCGTGCGAGCCCTGACCTGGCCAACAAGTTCGAGCATGATCATCACCATCTGACAGGAGTAAACGCATGAGTACGTCCGTAGCACCGGCCCCCAAGCGCGGGGGCGACTGGCTCCAGGAGTGGGATCCGGCCACGAATTGGGACTCCGGACGCGCCTGGAAGACGCTGTGGATCACCACCTTCAACCTCACGCTGGCGTTCGTCACGTGGTTCCTCGTCTCGGCCATCGCCCCGCAGCTGAACTACATCGGATTCGAGCTGAGCCAGAGCCAGCTGTACTGGCTGACCGCGATGCCGGGCCTGGCCGGCGGGTCACTGCGGCTGGTCTGGATGTTCCTGCCCCCGATCTTGGGCACCCGCAAGCTGGTGTGGATGAGCACGGTGTTGCTGCTCATCCCGCTGGTCGGCTGGGCGCTCGCGGTACAGAACCCCGATACGTCATTCACGGTGCTGCTCGTGCTGGCCGCGCTGGCCGGTATCGGCGGTGGCGTCTTCAGCGGCTTCATGCCCAGCACCTCGTACTTCTTCCCCAAGGCGAAGCAGGGCACGGCGCTGGGTGTCCAGGCCGGCATCGGCAACTTCGGCGTCTCACTGGTGCAGTTCGTCACGCCATGGATCATCGGTTTCGGTCTGATCGGTGGTGCACAGGCCTTCAGCAATCCGGACAAGGGCATCGAGAAGCAGGTCTGGTACCAGAACGCCGGCTATATCTGGGTGCCGTTCGTCATCCTCGGCGTCATCCTCGCCTACACGATGCTGAAGTCGGTGCCGGTGCAGGCCCGCGGCGTCAAGGATCAGCTCGACATCTTCAGCAACAAGCACACCTGGCTCATGACGCTGCTGTACATCATCACCTTCGGTACCTTCTCCGGCCTGGCCGCGCAGTTCGCGCTGTTGATCAAGAACCTGTATGGGACGCCGTTCGGCACGCAAGGCATCGTGGCCGTGTCCTACGCGTTCCTCGGCGCACTGATCGGCTCCGCGGCCCGCGTGCTGGCAGGCCCGATCGCGGACCGGTTGGGTGGCGCGAAGGTCACGCTGGTGGCAGTGATCGGCATCGGGCTATCGGCGCTCTACACCTCGTTCCAGCTCTCCCCGACCAGCGTGGACCAGTTCCCCAAGTTCCTGTGGGGCATGTTGGCGATCTTCTTCTTCACAGGGGTGGGCAACGCGAGCACCTTCAAGCAGATGCCCATGATCTTCGAGCCGCGGCAGGCAGGTGGCGTCATCGGCTGGACGGCGGCCATCGCCGCGTTCGGACCGTTCGTCTTCGGTGTCATGTTCGCCACGGGCAACACGCAGTTGCTGTACTGGCTGGGGACGTTCACCTGCGTGATCGGCGCGGGCATCACGTGGTGGTTCTACGCCCGTCCCGGCGCGGAGAAGCCCAGCTAGGGCGACTGACATGGCGTGCCGGCAGATCTGGCCGGCGCGCCACGTGGCTCAGGGCAGCCGAAGCCAGGCGACCTCATCGCCAGCGTTCGCACCCCCGGGCGGGAGGACAGCGAACCCGTCGGCGGCCGCCAGCCCGCGTAACATCGCAGACCCCAGATGGGCTACGGGGTGGGCCTGTTCCGAGAGCCGACAGGCCAGTAGGCGGTGCTCGTGCGCTGGCGCTTCGGCCGCGGCCCCCAGCGTGACGACCGGCAGCCTCGGATCCCACCGGCCCAACATCGATTCCACGAGTGGTTTACCCAAAGACAGGAGGGCGACGATGGCGCTTTGCGGGTTGCCCGGCAACGCGAGTAGCCAGCGCTCGCCCAGCCGGGCCAGGGCCATCGGATGGCCCGGGCGGACCGCCACGGAGTCCACGACCCACTGCCCACCCAGCTGCGCCACCGCGGTGTGCAGATGGTCGACCGGTCCAGCCGCGGTCCCTCCCGTGGTGACGACGATGTCGGCACGGGCCTCGCGGATCCGGGCGACATGGGCCGCCAGCGTGTCCTCAGCGCGGGTCACGGAAACGACCTCGGCACCCAGCCGACGCAACCAGCCCGGCAGTTGTGGACCGAGTGCGTCGCGCACCTGCCCAGGGCCGGCCACCCCCGATTCCACCAGTTCATCCCCGAACAGCACCACGGCGACCGTGGGGATCCGGCGCACAGAGACCGTGTCCAGTCCGGCGGCGCACAACAGCCCGATCATGGCTGGCGACACGACCGCCCCGGCGGCGGCGAGTTCCTCGCCGGCGCGGCATTCCTGTCCGGCCGGGCGGATGTCATCAGACCTGGCCTGCCCGGTCAGCGGCGCGGTGGTGACCGCGTGCTCGGTGCGAAGAATCGCGGTGGTGCCGGTTGGTACCGCCGCTCCCGTGGCGATGACCACAGCCTGGCCCGCTTGCAGACTCATGGCGGGCGCGCCGCCGGCGAGCACCTCACCCACGACCTCCCACGGACCGGGCCCGGCGACAGCCCACCCGTCCATGGCCGAGGTGTCGAAGGCCGGCAGGTCGCTGCGGGCTACCGCGGGAGCGGCGAGGGTGCGGCCCTCAGCGTCGGCCACAGCGACGCTGAGCGACGCCAGGGCATCTGCGACGGCTGCGGCGCGGGCGGTGTACCAGTCGGGCTCACGCATCGGCGGACCAGGACTGGGCCAGCCTTCCGATCGCGGCGGCCGCCTCGGCGGGATCTGCCCCTTCCCCCACCGCCAGGCCCAGCAGGTAGGTGGACACGGGGGCCGCGGGTCGCTGCACGCTGTGCGCGGCGTCCTTGGCCACATCGAGGATCAGTGCCACGTCCACGTCCGCGGTCAGACCCAGTTCAGCCTTGACTGCCGTCACCCATTTGTCCATGCCGCCCATTATGGTCAGCGCCGTTTCCACGGCTCGCAGGTCAGCAGGGGTATCGATGTCGGCGATGGTGCGGGCCGCCACCTCGACGTAGTGGACGTCGAGATCGCCCAGGACCGTCCGCAGGCTGACGCCAGGTCCCAGGCCGCGCAAAGCGCTCGTGCGGTACCAGGCGCACAGCGGTTGGGGATGCCCATCGGCGGTCGGTACCACCGCCTGGCCGGTGCGGGGCAACGACAGCAGCATGGGCACAGCGAAGGGCATGTCGGCGGCGATGACAGCCACCCACGGGGTCCTTGCATGACGCAGCCCCGCGGCGAGGGCCGCCGCTGGCCCGCCCCCGGGGGGATCCTCACGCGTGACCGTTACCCCGGGGATGCCGGGATCGGGACCAACGACCACGATCGGCACTGCGGGCAACTGTGCGACCACGCGGTCGATCATCCGCAGCCCAGCGACCACGACCGTGGCCTTGTCGGTGCCCAGGCGTCGGCTGCGACCTCCAGTCAGCACGATCGCGGTCCAGTTCTCCACCGGGGCAGTCTGCCAGTTCGATCCGGTGCGGCTGCCACCGCGAATCGGGTTAGCCTCGAAAGCATGGAACTGAGCCACATAGACGGCCGCGGCCAGGCCCGCATGGTGGACGTCGCCAGCAAGGACGTCAGCGTGCGCACGGCCACGGCGACCGGCCGCGTTCTCACCACCGCCGCCGTCGCGATCGCTGACGGCACGGTCGCCAAGGGCGACGTGCTGGCCACTGCCCGGATCGCCGGCATCATGGGCGCCAAGCGGACACCGGATCTGATCCCGATGTGCCACCCGATCGCTGTGCACGGCGTCACGCTGGACCTGGTCGTGGGCGACGGCGTCGTGGAGGTCACCGCAACTGTGAAAACAGCCGACCGGACCGGCGTCGAGATGGAAGCGCTGACCGCCGTCTGCGTTGCCTGTCTCACGATCATCGACATGACCAAGGCGCTCGACCCGGCCGCCAC
Source organism: Actinomycetes bacterium (assembly GCA_029779995.1). Next base: position 2,180 of record JAKOZM010000258.1, on the reverse strand, counting down.
GATCGACGGGGTGCAGGTGCTCAGTAAGACGGGCGGCAAGAGCGGGGACTGGCAGCGATGAGGGGCCACGTCGTCGTCTGTTCCGACTCAGCCGCAGCCGGGACCACCACCGACACCACCGGGCCGGTCCTCGCAGACGGTTTGCGGGATATCGGCCTTGAGGTGGGGCAGGTGCAGGTCGTGCCCGATGACGTCACCGCGATCAGCGCCGCCATCAGATCTGCGAGCGCTGACGTGGTGGTCTGTACCGGGGGCACCGGTCTGGGCCCCCGCGATGTGACTCCGGACGCGGTGCTGGCCGTGATTGACCGGGAACTGCCCGGCTTCGGGGAGGCGTTTCGCGCCCGCGGCCGCACCCAGACGCCGTTGGCGGATCTCAGCCGCGCCTGCGCGGGCAGCATGGGAGCGACCCTGGTCGTTGCCGTCCCCGGCAGCCACGCAGCTGTGAAGGATGCCCTCGCCGTGCTGGCGCCGCTCGTGCAGCACGCTCATCAGGTGATCGCCGGCGCTGACCACCGAGGTCTGGTGCGCAGCACCCCGATCACCGCCGCCGAGGTTGAGGCCGAGGTCCACCGGGCCGACGCCGGCGCAGTCGTCACCTTCGAGGGCCGGGTCCGGGATCACGATCATGACCGCGCCGTTCTCAGCCTGACCTATGAGGGACACCCCGAAGCCGACCTGATCATGCGCGAGGTGATATCCGAGGCGCGACAGCGCCCCGGCGTGATCGCTGCCGCCTCGCTGCACCGCGTCGGTGACCTGAGCATCGGGGACCTTGCATTCGTGGCCACCGTGTCGGCCGCCCATCGCGGGGAGGCCTTCAGCGCCTGCGCCTGGCTGGTGGACGCGGTCAAGGAAAGGCTGCCGGTATGGAAACTGCAGCGCTTCGCTGACGGATCACAGGAGTGGGTCAATTGCGCTTAGAGGATTCCTTCGGACGGGTCCACACCGACCTGCGCGTGTCGCTGACGGATCGGTGTTCCCTGCGCTGCACGTACTGCATGCCAGCTGAGGGCATGCCCTGGCTGCCGGGCGTGCAGATGCTCACGACCGACGAGCTTGTGCGGGTCGTGCAGGTGGCCGTGGGCTGCGGGGTGGACAGCGTCCGGCTGACCGGCGGCGAGCCGCTGCTGCGCCCGGACGTCGTGGACGTGGTCGCCCGGATCGCCGCGCTCGGTGTCGAGGTGAGCATGACGACCAACGGTCTGCGGCTGCCGTCGCTGGCTGCGCCGCTGCGCGATGCCGGCCTGCAGCGGGTCAATGTCAGCCTGGACACCCTGGATCGGGACACCTTCAAAGAACTCACCCACCGCGACCGGCTGGTCGACACCCTGGCGGGCATTCGCGCCGCCCAGGTCGCAGGGCTCGAACCGGTGAAGGTGAACACGGTGCTGCTGCGGGGGGTCAACGACCAGGAAGCGCCGGCGTTGCTGCGCTGGGCCATCAGCGAAGGGGTACGGCTGCGGTTCATCGAGCAGATGCCGCTGGACCCGCAGCACGGCTGGCGTAGGGACGAGATGGTGACCGCCGACGAGATTCTGACGTCTTTGCAGGGCGCAGGTTTCGGGCTGACCCCGATCGCGGATGACTCCCCCGCCCCTGCGCGGCTGTGGGACGTCAACGGCGGGTTGGCGACCGTGGGGGTCATCGCCAGTGTCACGCGGCCGTTCTGCGGGACCTGCAACCGGCTGCGGTTGACCGCCGATGGTCAATGGCGAAACTGCCTGTTCGCCCACGGTGAGACAGATCTGCGCACGCCGCTGCGATCGGGTGCCAGCGACGAGATGCTGGCCACCCTGATGGCGCAGGGCGTAGCGAACAAACGCGCGGGACACGGCATCGACGACCCGGTCTTCCTGCAGCCGCCCCGGCCGATGTCCGCGATCGGGGGCTGACATGGCGGTCACGGTCCGGCTGTTCGCTGCGGCGCGGGAGGCCGCCGGGGCCTCTGAGCTGACCATCCACGCCGGGCCGGTCGTGCCGCAGTTGCGCGAGGTGGGACCACGTTTCGCGACGGTGCTTGAGGTCTGTTCGGTGGTGTCGGACGGGCTGCGGCTCGGTCCCGACGACGAGGTGCCCGACGGCGCGGTGGTGGATGTTCTGCCACCCTTCGCCGGCGGCTGAGCCTGCGGTCCACGGTGGCGGTGGTCGACGGCTCATCTACACATCTGGTTGGCGCC
>JAKOZM010000389.1 GCA_029779995.1 Actinomycetes bacterium | reverse complement strand
ACGACGCGGGCTACCAGCTGGGGGAACTCGAGGAGGGCGAAGATCTGCACAGCAGCGGCGGTGTCGAGGACGTGCCCGTCGTCGTACCGACCGGCTCGGGTGAACCAGCCGCGTTCATCGCGGCCCTCATCGAGCAACCGTTGTGCGTACTCCTCGATGTTTTTACGGACGCCGATCCGCAGTTGCGCCTTGGCATAGATGACATTGAACGCAAGTGGCTGCTCCCAGAGGCGCTGCACCGTGAAGTGGGCCTCACCTGCCTCCGACGCCTCGTGAGCCAGCCCCGGCTGCAAGGCCCACGAGGCCGCGGCGATCAGCAGCCCCTGGTTGTAGGAGTAGACACTGGACTCGACACTGCCGTCGGCTCGGACATGGTCGCGGACCAGCCCTTCGGGGTTGCGTAGCCCAGCGAGGAAGTCCAGGGAGCTGCGGATGTCCCCGCCGAGCACGGTGTGCAGCAGCGCCCCGGCACCGGTGGAGCAAGCATTGATCGTGTCGCCCCCCTCGACCCAGCGGATCCCGCCGTCCGCCTCACTGCCGGTCTGCACGAACGCGTCCACGTCCCGGGCGCGGCTGCGGGAGGCAGCACCTCCGCTAATGAGGTGGCGCTGCAGGAAGGCCAGCCCGACCCAGGCGTTGTCGTCGAAGAACCGCTTACCGCGCCCGATCGACTCCCGGTAGGCACCGTGCGGGGAGCGGTATGCCTGCACGCCACGGGCCAGGCCCGGGAACCGGGCGGGGCCGCAGACCTGATCTGAAATCGCATATGCGTGCATGACCTGCGAGTACGGCCACAGGGCCACCGACAGTGCTGAGCGGGGTTCGCGCACGACTGTGAAGCGCCCCCGGCCCACCAGACTCCCCCGTAGCGTCGACAGGGTGGTTTCGTGCCCCATGGCAGTACAGTGCCCGCTCAGCGTCGGCCTTGGCCACCGTTGTGTGGACAAGTGCTCCACAGCGGCGACAACCGGGCCGTGGTTTGTCACACCTGTGTTGCACGATGGGAACCGATCGAGGAGGTCGCATTGCTGGACACCCTGAGCAAGTTGCTCAACCAGGCAGAGAACGCCGCGACGCAGGAGGAGGCGGAGGCCTTCTTCGCCAAGGCGCAGCAGCTGGCCACACTGCACGCCATTTCATTGGAACAGGCGCGGGCGCACACCGCCGCCGGCCAAAGCAGGGAGCGCCCCACGCACCAGCAGATCACGATCGGTGCGCCCCGTCAGCACGTCAACAGTCACCTGTGCCTGCTGGCCGCAGCAGTAGGTGAGGCGAACAGCCTGCGAACGAACCTGGCGTCCAACAACACCTTCGTCATCTGGTTCGGTCTGCCCAGCGATCTGGAGACCGCGAGCCTGCTCCTGAACTCGATCGCCCATCAGATGGTGCGCAGTGCTGATGCCTTCGTGCGGGGCCGCGAGTGGGCTGGCGAGTACGACGTGGAGACAGGCAGCTCGATGACAGCTCAGAAGGCCCGCAAGACGTACTACACGATGTACGTCCGCGTGATCGGGCGGCGCCTGCACGAGGCTCGCCAGCAGGCGCAGAAGGAGTTCGATACGACGTCTACCAACGGGAGCGCCGAACTCGTGCTGCGGGGCAAAGAGGTCGAGGTGCACGACTACTACCGCGAGAAGTCCACCGCCCGTGGGTACTGGAAGGGCCAACGCAGCAGTTTCGCCTCCTCGGCGGCCGCTGGTCGCGCGAAGGAGGATGCAGGGCGGGCCAGGATCGAGGCCAGTCGGCAGATCGGGGGGCAGCGCCCCGCAGTGGCGTCATGAGCCGGGTCTATGGGGCGGAGGACACGCTGATGTTCCTGCTGGACAACGGGGGGACGGTGACCTTCCTCGGCAGTTCCCTGACACTGCCGGTGGAGCGACGGTTCGGTGACATCGGGGGCGTGCAGCGGTACCTCGGTGAGGTCAGATCCCGCCCCTGGGGATACCCCGAGGCGCCCCAGCCCGAGGTCCGTCTGCGTAAGGGACACGCGCGGGCCCACTGGCAGGAAGGGGTGATCGCGCTGCCTGACGGCATCGGTGACAGGGGCTGGGCCATGCGTGAGGTGGTCGTCCTGCACGAGTATGCGCACCACGTCACGTGGTTCGTGCACGGCGTGACCGGACATGGCCGCGCCTTCCAGAACGTCTATCTCGAACTCTTGGAACACGCCATCGCACCGGAGGCGGCCTTTGTGGTCAGAGCAGGCCTGGGATGAGCCGCGACCCACCGGCTGAAGGTGCCCCCACGCAGGCTGGTTGGGTCGCTACAGTTGGGGAAATTCAGGGCTAATTGGAGGTCTACTGTGCGCCGTTCTGCTGTGTTTGCCTGTGCGTTTGTCGCTGTCGGTTTGTTGTCCACCGGATGCTCCCCGAGCACCGAGGCGCAGGACAAGACGGAGAATGCGAACGCAGCCGTATGCCTGTCCATGGAAGGTCTCAACGCCACCATCGACGGGTTGGCCACTGGTGTGACCGGGACGGGTGACGTCACCGTGGGCGCAGCCCAAGAGTCGATCAACCAGATCATGGCGGCCTACGACACGGTGGAATCCAACGTGCAGGCCCTGGGTGAGGATGTCTCTGATGAGGTGCTCACCGCCCAGCAGCAGTTCGAAGAGAGCCAGATGCAGGTGGAGGCCGGCCTCAGTGGGCTGGATGGCGACTCATCCCTGGCTGATGTCCCTGAGGAGGAAGCGCAGGCCATCACGACGCTGCAGAGCAGCTACGACGACCTCAACTCGGCCCTGGGCTGCAGCTGATGCTGTTGAGCGATCGCGACATCCGTCGCGAGATCGCCGATGGCCGGGTCCACGTGGATCCGTTCGACACCGAAATGGTGCAGCCATCGAGCATCGATGTCCGACTCGACCGCCTGTTCCGGGTGTTCGAGAACCACAAATACCCGTTCATCGATCCGGCCACCGAGCAGCCCGAGTTGACCCGGATGGTCGAGACCAGCCACGACGCACCGTTCATCCTGCATCCGGGTGAGTTCGTGCTCGCATCGACCTACGAGGTGATGACGCTGCCTGACGACATCGCCGGGCGGCTGGAGGGCAAGAGTTCGCTGGGCAGGCTAGGGCTGCTCACCCACTCGACGGCGGGATTCATCGACCCGGGTTTCAGTGGCCACGTCACCCTGGAACTGTCCAATGTGGCGACCCTGCCGATCAAGCTGTGGCCCGGGATGAAGATCGGGCAGTTGTGTTTGTTCAGGCTGGAGTCTCCGGCCGAACATCCCTATGGCTCGGATGTCTATGGCTCGCGTTATCAGGGCCAGCGAGGACCGACGCCAAGTCGTTCCTACATGAACTTCCACCGCACCGACATCGGCTGATCCTCCGGCGTGCGTAACGAGGCTCACAGCGGTCACGGCCGCTATTGACTTACACTGGAATTCCGCCCTGCTCCGACAAAGGAACACAAACGCGACTATGTCGATTGACAATGAGACGTCCCGGGTCCTCGATGCACTAGAAGCCGAAGCGATCTGGGTATTCCGGGAAACCGCCGCAGCGTTCGAGAGACCAGTCCTGTTGTACAGCATCGGGAAAGACTCCACGGTGTTGTTACATCTGGCCCGCAAGGCTTTCCACCCCGGTCCGATCCCATTCCCGGTGATGCACATCGACACGGGCTGGAAGTTCCGGGCCATGTACGAATTGCGCGACCGCACCGCTAAGGCACTCGACCTCGATCTGCGACTGGCCACCAACCAGGACGCTCGCGATCAGGGCGTCACCCCGTTCAGCCACGGTGCGCAGGAGTTCACCCGCATCATGAAGACGGTGGCTCTGCGTGAGGCCCTGGACGCAGGCCAGTTCGACATCGCAGTCGGTGGGGCCCGCCGCGACGAGGAGCGCAGCCGGGCCAAGGAGCGCATTTTCAGTCTGCGTGAGGCGGGTCACCGCTGGGAGCCGCGCAATCAGCGTCCTGAGTTCTGGCACACCGTGAACAACTCCCTGACCGATGGCCAGACCATGCGCGTCTTCCCGCTGTCCAACTGGTCGGAGTTGGACGTCTGGCGTTACGTGGCGCGCGAGAACCTTGAAGTTGTGCCCTTGTACTTCACAGCGGAACGGCCAGTGGTGGAACGCCAGGGCGCGCTCATCATGGTCGACGACGACCGCATGGTGTTCGAGCCTGGTGAGCAGCCGCAGATGCGCCGCGTACGCTTCCGCTCCCTGGGGGACTATCCCCTGTCCGGTGCTATCGAGAGTGAAGCGGACGACGTCTACGACATCATCCGCGACATCGAGGTGAACCGGCAGTCGGAGCGCGCTGGCCGGCTCATCGACGGCGAAGGTGCACAGTCCATGGAGCGCAAAAAGGCGGAGGGCTACTTCTGATGGAGCGCAAGGCACTCATCCGGGTCGTGGTTTGCGGCTCTGTGGACGACGGAAAGAGCACGCTGCTCGGGCGGTTGCTCGCCGAGACTGGCTCCATCCCTGAGGACCAGCTCGAGGCGGCACGGTTCACCCGCCGCCCCGGGTCCACCATTCCTTTGGGCGAGGTGGACTACTCCCTGGTCACCGACGGCCTCGAGGCTGAGCGGGAGCAGGGCATCACCATCGACGTGGCCTACCGCCACCTGATCCTGCCCAGCCGGCGACGGGCTATCCTGGCTGACGCCCCGGGTCATGAGCAGTACACCCGCAACATGGCGGTCGCGGCCTCAACCGCCGACGTCGCCATCCTGCTGATCGACGCGATGCGCGGGACGAAGCGCCAGACCCACCGTCACTTGACAGTGTGCGGCCTCATGGGCGTCAAGCACGTCGTCCTTGCCGTGAACAAGCTGGACGGGGTCGCCTACGACCGGCGCATCTACGACGAGTTGGTCGCCGAGGTGTCCGACACCGCTCACCGGATGGAGATCAAGAGCGTCATTCCCGTGCCGGTGTCCGCGCTGGTCGGGGACAACGTGTTGGGTCATTCGCCCAACACACCGTGGTACAGCGGCCCAACGCTGCTCGACGCGTTGGATGCGGCGACCATCGACGAGGATTCCAGCGGCGAGGTGCGCCTGCCGGTGCAGACCATCATCCGCGGTAAGGACTTCCGCGGGTACGGCGGTTTGGTCGCGCAGGGTGCTGTGCGCAAGGGGCAGCGGATCACCGTCGCCCAGTCCGGTCAGCAGGCCACGATCAAGGCCCTGCACTGGCTGGACGGCACGACCCCGAGCGCTCCGGAGCAGGTCATCCCGGGTGAGTCGGTGACCATCGAGCTCGACAAAGACATCGACATCGCCCGCGCTGATCTGTTGGTGACAGGCGAACCACCGCAACTTGCCGACCGGTTTGCCGCGGACATCGTCTGGATGAGTGACCAGCAGTTGGCGCATGGCCGCTCATACACGCTGCGTTGTGGACCCCTGGAGGTGCCTGCGACGGTCACCAACGTGCGTCATCGCCTGGATGTGACCAACGGCAACACGATGGCGGCTCGGATCCTCGAGATCAACGACGTCGGCCGGGTGGAGATCGCAACCTCCCGACCGATCGTCCTGGAGTCCTACACGTCCTCTCGCGAGACCGGCGGCTTCATCCTGGTCGACCGCCTCACGGGGGAGACACTCGCGGCGGGTCTGACCCGGTTCGCCTTACGTCGCGCCACAAACGTGGTGCCCCACCACTTCGAGGTGGACAGGCAGGCCCGGCAGATCCTCAACGGGCACCCGGCCAAGGTGCTGTGGCTGACTGGATTCTCCGGGTCGGGTAAGTCGACCATCGCCGATGGCGTCGAACGCAAACTGCATTCCCTCGGGGTGCGCTCCTTCGTGCTTGACGGCGACAACCTCCGCAGTGGACTGAACAAGGATCTCGGCTTCACCCCCGAGGATCGCGCGGAGAACGTCCGGCGGGTCGCCGAAGTGGCCCGCATGATGTACGAGGGGGGTCTGGTCGTCATTGTCGCGCTCGTCTCCCCGTTCCGGGCGGACCGGCAGACGGCCCGCTCACTGTTCGATGCAGGGGACTTCATCGAGGCTTGGGTGGACACGCCGATTGAGGTTGCCATGGAACGTGACACGAAGGGGCTGTACGCCAAGTCGAAGGCCGGCTCGCTGCCCAACCTCACCGGCGTGGGCCAGCAGTATGAGAGCCCGGAGACCGCCGAGTTGCACCTGTCGGGAGTCGAGCCTGTGGAGGCAAACGTCGCTAAAGTGATCGAGACGTTGTTGCCTGGAGTGGACGTCTGACCGCAGCAGGGAGGAGGGCGGTGTGGCACAAGCACTGTTCTCCCTAGATGCGCCTCGCCGGCTGACGACGGGGTCGAAGGTCTGGTACTCAGCGGCCATCGTGGTCTACTTCACCGTTGTCGCCCTGGCCGTGGCCTTCAGTGGCACCGCGTTGCCCAAGGTGCCAGCCGTCGCCTTGGCACACGCCTTGATCGGCGCCAATGTCAGTGCTGTGACAGCCCTGCTCGTCTTCAGCCATGCCAGGGCCACGGGTCGGCGTGGATACCTGTGGATCGCCATGACGTTCCTGTACATGGCGGTGGTTCTTGAGGCATTCCCCCTGTTCTTTCTGGGTGCCCTTGTTCCCGGTGAGCGAATCCTTGGGAACTCCCAGAGTGCATACTCGCTCTATTACCCCTGGCACGTGGCGATTCCGGTGGGTTTGACCGTGGCGGCCTGGCTGCTGGACTCCGACCGCCGCAGTCATCGCCGCCCCAGTCTGACCGGCGTGCAGGTGTGGCGGGGTCTCTTGATCGTCGTCGTTGCACTGGTAGCCACCTGGTTGCTGACTGCGGCGCTGCCCCAGCTCTCTGTTCTCGATGAGAATGGCGTCAAGTTGCGGACGGG
>JAKOZM010000366.1 GCA_029779995.1 Actinomycetes bacterium | reverse complement strand
GGAGGGGGCGGTGGCCATACCGCGCGACGTGTTCGAGTGTGCCGGCGGCTGGCCCGATCCCTTCTTCTACGCCCATGAGGGCATTGAACTTGCCTGGCGGGTCTGGGACTGCGGTCGCATCGTCTGGTACGCCGGGGACCTGGTGGCGCACCACCCGGTGATCGACCAGCGCCGCCACGCCGACTACTACCGGCTCAACGCCCGCAACCGGGTGTGGCTGGCACGACGCAACCTGCCCTGGCTGATGGGCGTGCCCTACGTGGCGACGTGGACCGCGGTGCAGCGCGTGCGTTCGCGTCAGGATCCGTCGGCCTGGCACGCGTGGTGGGCCGGCTTTGAAGAGGGCTGGCGCTCCTCCCCCGGTCCCCGGCGGCCGATCAGCTGGTCGACGGTCTACGAGATGGCCCGCTACGGCCGACCACCGGTGGTCTAGGACTGGTTAGCCCGCTGCTGCACGAGCGCTAGTTGCTCGGCCCCGATCCGCGCGACGTCGGCTGCGGCGGCGATGAACCGGCGGGTCGAGGCGCCATCGGCCACCTCCCCGAAATGCCGGTCCACCCAGAACGCCCGCTGCTGGGCGAACTCGTCGGATTCCATGACGGCGGCGACCAGCGAGGCAGCTGACCGAGCATCGCTGGGAGCCAAGCGATAGCAGGCGGCGAGGAAATTGTTGTGCACCCCCACAGCCGTCTCCGAGGCCGGGATGGTCACGATCAGCGGCTTGCCGGTCACCAGCCAGTCGAAGGCCATGGCGGAGTTGTCCATGATGGCCACGTCGGACAACGCGATCTGGGAGTCGATCCGGCCCGCTGTGTCGACGACGTGCTGGGCACCGGTCTGCGCGTTCGTCCGCGCCAACATCGCCCGGATCTGCCGATCGGCGAGCCCGTAGGACGGCGAGTGGGTCCCCGACAGCGGGTGCGGGCGGTAGATGACGCGGTAGCCGGCGTTCAGCAGACTCGCGACCAGCGGTCGGCCGGTTGACTCGATGGAACCGTAGGCCATGGATGGGCGATCGCCCTCCCACGTGGGGGCGTAGAACACGGTCGGCCGGCCGGAACCGCTGCGGTCGGTGGGCAGGAAGTCCAGCTGCGGGCGTCCAATGGCTCTGGTGCGCACCGCCGGGTCGTAGTTCGGCAGGGAATTCTCGATGCGTTCGTAGGCCGCCTGCCCGGCGATGAACGCGAAGTCGTAGGCCCGCAGTTGCCCGCTGGACATGTACCCCTTCTCGCTCTCGCCGTGGGAGATGAAAACATGCATGGCCCGGCCGTAGCGCATGAGTTGAAAATTGCGCACCGACTGGTTGACGTAGAGCACGACGCGGGGGTCCGCGGCATGCATGTAGCGCTCCATATCGGGCAGGTTGCGCAGGTAGACCACCGGTAGCGGGCATTCCTCGGCGATGACCCGCGCGACGGTGGCGTAGCGGGTGGAGATGACCGTCGGCATCACCTCGTTGAGGGCCTGCAGCGGCTGGTACCACTGCCGTAGTTGGTAGAGGTAGAGGTCGGGATCCTCGTCGGCGAAGTGCGCCATGACGGTGGCCGGTGGATCTGCCTGGGGATGTGCGCGCAGCGTGCGACGGTCGGCAGCGTCGCGAGCGGCGCGGCGAAGTCGCACGTACTCGGTGCGGGCCATGCGGGCCGCCTTCGCTGCGGGACTCACGCGCCGTACAGTACCAACTCGGCGATGGGGACCCGGTCGCCCGATACCCTGGGGGCGATACCAGCTGGAAGGTGGGACTCGATGACGATGCAGGTGGCGATCCTGGCAGCAGGAATGGGCACCCGACTGGGTCGGCCCTGGCCGAAGCCCCTGACCCAGCTGCACGATGGCCGCAGCATCATGGGCCAGCAGCGCGAGAACATCGCCGCCGTCTTCGGCCCGCAGGCCCGGGTGATGACCGTTGTCGGCTTCAAGCTGGAGTCCATCCTGGAGGCCTTCCCCGACGGCCTGTTCGTCTACAACGAGAACTTCGACACGACGAACACATGCAAGAGCCTGCTCAAGGCCCTGCAGTTGTCCGGCGAAGGTCCGGTGCTCTGGATGAACGGTGATGTCGTGTTCGATCCCGAGGTCCTGCGCCGGCTGGAGTCCAACATCCTGCGCGGCGACAACGTCATATGTGTGAACACGTCCGCGGTGGCTGAGGAAGAGGTGAAGTACACCGTCGACGCAGACGGCTTTGTCGATGAGTTGAGCAAGACCGTGCAGAACGCCCTCGGCGAGGCGGTGGGCATCAACCTGGTCTCGGGCCGGGACAAGGCCTACCTCATCGAGTGTCTCGACGCCTGCGACGAGCAGGACTACTTCGAACGGGGCATCGAATTGGCGATCGAGCGCCATGGGGTGCACTTCACCCCCGTCGACATCTCGGATCTCTTTGCCGTCGAGATCGACTTTGAAGCCGATCTCAATCGGGTGAACGACGCACGACTGTGAGGTCATGACAGGGGTAGTTCCTGTCGATGTCTATGGATGTGAGACGTGCTCTGTTTGCCTGCGCACTGGTGGCGGGTGTCCTGGCCCCGGTCCCGGCCGTGGCTGATGATGGCCCTACGCTGCACCCCGGGGAGGTCATCCGCGAGCGCGGCTATGTGGCTCGGGTCACCGACGGCGACACCTTCCGGTTGGCGAACACACCCAACCGGCGCACGAGCAACTATGAGGTGATTCGCCTGATCGGGATCCAGGCTCCCGAGGTGTCGCGCAAGGGGTTCCACGCCGGGGAGTGCAACGGCGACCTGGCCCAGAGTGTGCTCGTCGACATCGCCGAGGGGCGCCGCGCGGTACTGACGTCGGCGCACGACACCCGCGACACTGAACGTGACCGCAAACTGCGCACCGTGTACGTGCAGAAGGCCGATGGCACCTGGGTCGACATGGCCGCGCAGATGCTGCGGCTGGGGTGGGGGCAGTGGTTCCCGAAGAAGACCGAACCCGCGCACAACCTCGAGTACCGGGAACTGACCGAGGCGGCGGCCGCCGCGGGCCTGAACATCTGGGATCCGACCAACTGCGGTACCCGCGACGCCACTGGCATTCCGCTGCAGATGTGGGTGCAACCCGACCCGAGCGGCAATGACTGGAAGAACGTCAACGGCGAGTACGTCCGCATCGCGAACCTGTCGCCCGACACAGCGGCTGATGTGTCCGGGTGGAGCATGCGTGACGGCAGCCTGCATTGGCTGCGCTTCCCGGCGAACACGGTGATCCCGCCCAACGATGCCCTGACGATCCGGGTGGGTCAGGGCACCGATACCGCCGACACTCTGTACTGGGACCGCAAACGTCCGGTGTTCTCCAACCTGGGGGTGACACCGGAGTACATGGGCGATGGCGCATACCTGATCGACCGGCAGGGCAATATCCGCGCCTGGTATGTCTACCCCTGCCTGGGCACCTGCGGTGATCCCCGCATGGGTGCCGTGCAGATCACGAAGGTCCGTTCGGATCCGCCCGGCAACGAAGTCAGCAAACCCAACACCGAGTACGTGCGGGTCACGAACAACGGCACGCAGACCTTCTCGATGATCGGCTATGAGGTGCGCATCGGCGGGTGGACGCGGGAGTTCCGCCCTGCCGACACGCTCGCCCCAGGTGCGTCCCTGACCATCTCGATCGGGCAGGGCCGCGACCACGCCAGCCAGCGCTACTTCGGGATGCCGCACGCCATCCTCAACAACACCGGCGACGTTGTCAACCTGCGCTCCTTCGACGCCCGGATCATCGACTGCTACGCCTACGGCCGCTACCGGGGGCGCAGTTGCCGGTGACGTGCTGCGGCCGAAGGTTCGGCGGGTACGGCACTTCGTCTGGAAAACTCCGCACGCGGACTCATTGCATGCGGAGTTTTCCAGGTATTTCATGGGATAAAACTCGCATACCGGGCATTCGATCAGGATTTCGCCGCACGGAACCCGCCTACGACCAGAAACGTGCGGAGTTTTCCAGACATCCGTGCACGGAGCACGATCCTGGGACGCCCCACGAACCAACGACAGTGGCGTCTCCCTGCCGCTGAACCACAGCCTCTAAGATGTACTCATGCCCAGCAAGGCCAAACAAATCTACTGGGCCGTGCGACGTGTCTGGACCGCCCGCGATACCGGGCAGATGGTGGCTGAGTGGCAGAGTCAGACCGGCGACCGCGTGCTGCCGGATGACCACTTCGAAACCATGGTCTACTACGCCGACGGCATCGTGAACATGTACCAGCTTCGGCAGTGGTACGAGCCACTCAAGGCGCTCAACGAGCAGTCGCCTGTCGTACTGGTGTGCCGCTCGGTGACCGCCGCGCTCGAACTCCTGGAGGAATCACCGGTTCCCGTGGTGTACGGCAGCCGCATCGAGGACATCGAGAATCTCGTCAATCGGCAACGCTTCAAGACCGTGCTGTACGTCAACCAGAACACCCGCAATTTCCAGATGATGCGGTTCGCCTCGATGTTGCACGTCTTCATATCCCATGGCGAGAGCGACAAGTCGTACATGACCTCCGGGCAGATGAAGTGCTACGACTACGCCTTCATCGCCGGGGACGCCGCCGCGAACCGCCTGAGCAAGGCACTGATGGGCTACGACGTGGCCAGTCGCACCAAACGGATCGGCCGCCCACAGCTCGACACGGTGGCCACCGGAGGCGTCGCCCTACCCGACGACGGGCGCACCACGGTGTTCTACGCCCCCACCTGGGAGGGCGACCGGCCGAGCATGAGTTACGGGTCCCTGGCCTCACACGGAGTCGCCATGACGGCCACCCTGCTGGCATCGGGGCAGCACCGCCTGATCGTGCGACCGCATCCACGCACGGGTGTGGTCTCCGAGGAACACCTAGCGGCGCAGAACCAGATCGCCACGATGATCCAGCAAGCCAATCTGGCCGACCCCACGGCGCGCCACGTGTTCGACCAGACCCCGACATTCGACTGGCAACTGCAGGCCGCTGATGTGTGCATCACCGATGTCAGCGCAGCCGCGCTTGACTGGCTGGCGACCGGCAAACCACTGGTGGTGACGAAACCGGCCTCCCGGTCTGCGTTGCTGCCGGACGGCGGATATCTGGCCACTCTGAAACTCCTGCCGGCCAAGAGCGCTGGGGAGATCGTCGCGGTGATCGACGCCGTGCGAGGGGACACCGCGCTGGCTGCCGAGCGCGAGCGCTGGGTCCAGTACTACTTCGGCGACACCACGCCCGGCGCCCCCACTGCTGCTTTCCTGCAGGCGTGCCGTGAGGTGGCTGCCGAACGCGACCACCTGGTGGCGCAGTTGACCGAACCGGCGGCCAGCAACGGTCCCAGCGACCTGCATCGCGACATCAGCGAGCTCGAGGAGATCGAGTTCGAGAGCTGAGTCAACCGCTCAGCCGGACACGCCACGTTTCATGGCGCGCGCCACGCCCCGCGCTGACCAGCGCCGAGCGGGGGCAGGTGCGGGCAGCGGCGCCGTCTCGATCGCGGCCTGCTCGGCCAGTTGCCGGCGCTGCGCCAGCGCTTCGGTCACCACGCCCAGGGCCGCGGCGACTGCCGCATCCATGTCCAGTGCCTGCTGTGGGTTGGCCGACCCGGACCGGGGTTCGGCCGCCAGCGCCTGCGGGTCACCGATCACCTGGACACCTGAGGTCCGCAAACCGTCCGCGAAACCCTGCCCAAGCTCTGCGGCACGTTCAGCGGCCCATTTGGGGGTCTGCACCTTCACCTCATCAGGGCCGGGCGTGCGCTTCTCCACCATGTTCAGCACCAGGCCACGTCGCACCAGGCTGCTGAACTCGTCCCACGACATCTGCCCGACCAGCTCCTTGTTCAGGCGCCGTACGAATTCGGCCTCAGCGGCGGTCATCGAACGGTTGGCGAGCAGCCCCTGCCGGTCGGCGAGCAGGTCGTGGGGCAGCCCCAACAGCGCCTCGAAAGCATTGAAGATCGCGTTACGGTCACCCTCGGCGATCACGACGGCGTAGGTGCGGTCCGGCCCCACGATCTCGGCCCACCGCTTGACCTGGGCCACCTGGTCATGGCGCCACCAGAAATGGTCGGATTTTGACGACGCCTCATCGGCGAGGATCTTCTCCAGCCACTGCTCGTAGCGCATGGTCATGCCGGACTTGACCTGCTGTTGCCAGGCTGATGGCAGGATCGACCCGATCGCCCGCAGGGTGATCACCACGCTGACCCGGTCCGAGCCACCCAACTGCTCGACCAGGCGCGCTCCCACCTCAGGCTTGACGTCGTCGAGGAACTCGCTGCTGATGATCACGCGGCCCGGGTAGTCAACCTCCTTCAGCAGCCGGTTCCAGTGCTTCTTCGGAGTGATCCGCGCACCGTTACCGCGCCAGCCGTACGGCCGCTCCGCCCCGGCGAGGATGGCCTTGTGGTGATACTGCCCCTTGCCCGGGTAGCGCACCCCGTGCTCCTCGAGAAGCTCGCGGGAATCTGCCAGGGCCACCTGCAAGGCGGTGGTGCCGGTCTTGTGCAGGCCCACATGCAGCAGAACCTCGCCTTGGCCGATGGGTGCGATCGATGACTCCATAAGAGCCAATTCTACGGTTGCCCCCTACGCCTCGTCGGCGTCCTCCCGGACAGTGTCGTCACGACCACTGCGGCGCGTCAGCACCCGCCAGGCCTGCCGGCGGCCCGCCGTGGCCGGTTTCGTCTCATATCGGACCAAACCAGCCGCAGCCGCCACGGCGGCGTCCAGCGGCATACTGCGCGCTCTGCGGTAGGGCGCCGAGCGGGGTCGCTTGGCCAGCGCGCCTGGATCGCCGATCACCTGCACACCGAGCGCCGCCACCCCTTCGGCGAACCGCTGGCCGTACTCCGCGGCCTGGTCGGCGGCCCACGCGGGGGTCTGTATACGCGGCTCCTCCGCCGGCGGTTTGCGCGTCTCGACCATGGTCAGCACGATTCCCTCGCGCACCTTCGTGGCGTACTGATCCCACGTGAGCTCATCAGCGACCTCCTTGTTCAGCCGCCGCAGGAACTCCGCCTCGCCGGCGGTCATCGAGCGATTCGCGACGGCCACCTCCCGTTTCGCCAGGAAACCCGCCGGCAGCGCCAGCAGACCCTCGAAGGCGTCGAAGATCGCTGTCCGATCACCGTCGGGGATGATGACGGCGTACGTGCGGTCGTAACCCACGATGTCGGCCCAGCGGCGCAACTGCTCCACCTGGTCGTGGCGGAACCAGAAGCGTTCGGCCCGCCTGCTGCGCTGCTCGGCGAAGATGGTGGTCAGAAACTGGCTGTACGGGGCGGCGTACCCCGACTTCAGTCGCTGCTGCCATGCCGAGGGCAGGATCGCCCCGATCGAGCGCAGGGTGACCACCACTCGCACCCGCTGCGGGCCACCGAGATCAGCCACCATCCGGGCGGCGACGTCGGCCTCCACGTTGTCCAAGAACTCGCTGCTGACGATGGTGCGACCCTTGAACCGCGACTGCGAGACCAGCGCGTCCCAGGTCTTGCGAGGCACCTCCTTCGCGCCGCGGTCCTGCCAGCCGTACGCCTTGCCCGCGCCGCCCATGATGGCCCGGTGCTGGTAGGTGGAGGTGCCGGGGTAGCGCACGCCGTGCTGCTCGAGGTCTAGCCGTGCGTCGGCCAGGGCGACCTGCAGGGCGGTGGTGCCGGTCTTGTGCAACCCGACGTGCAGAAGGACTTCCCCATTAGCGATGGGGCTCACCGGCGTTGCCATAACACGTGATTGTAGGGAGACCACGCTGGTGTCACGGCACCCGGTACAGCCGAGCCTTGCCGTCCGATGAGCTCCACACCCGTACGTACTCACCCAACGGCAGACTCCTGCCCTTGGCCAGCCACAGGTCGTAGTCCAGCTTGCAGAACTCGCAGGTCTCGTCGGTGTCGCTGAAGATCAGGACGTACTGCCCGGACAACGGGGCGACGCCGCGCGCAGTGAAGTCGTCGAACTGCAGATCCTTGCCCACGCTGTTGGCATAAACGGGCAGGATGCGCGAGGTGCGGCCGTCGGTCAGGATCAGCGCGTTCGACGGCAACGCGTCCACCACCTCGTAGGGCAGCGAGCCACTGTTCGGGTAGAACGTGGGCTCGGTCATCGCGTACCGCACGCCGGGCACGACGACCAGCAGGGCGAGGCCGGCCGCGCCCAACCAGCGTGGCAGCCGCAGCAGACCCGCGACCCGGGCGCACAGCGCCGCCGCCGCGATCGTCAGCCCCGGCAGGAAGGCCAACCAGTACCGCGGGACATCCACCCGCACGCTGGGATGTGCAGGGTCCAACACTCCGGCCTGCAGCAGCAACAGCGCCGCCGGCAGCAAAGCCCACACCACGTACAGCCCGACGCGACCTCGCAGCGTGATGCCCGCCACGATGCCCAACACGGCGATCACGATCAGCAGCCATCCCCACGGCTCCTCGAGCATCGCCAGCGGCAGCCGGGCCAGGTACCAACCCCGACTCTGCCCCAGATAGGAACCGTCGAGCGGCGAGACGGAGTCGTTGAGATCAGAGCCGGTGAGGACGTGCCACTTCGCCAGTGGGTCGTCCAAGGTCAGCCAGGACAGGCCCACGTCGACCGCCGCCCACAGCACGAGGCCGGGCAGTACCGCGGCATATCCCAGCCAGCGCCGGGAGAGGCCCCAGATGACGACGACGAACAGCGGCCACGTGAAGACCGTGGTCTCGCGGACCTCGAAGGCCCACCCGGCCACAAAACCGGCGACCAGCAACGGCCAGATCCGGTCGCGATCGCGCGCGTGCAGCACCAGGATCAGGGTCACTGCGTTCAGCGCGATGGCCATGAGATCGGGGTACCCACGACTCAGGTTGATGAAGGTCAGCGGCATGGCCACGAACGCCACAACCGTCGCCGCCGCCACCGCGACCGGACCCACCCAGCGTGCCAGTACGTAGACAGCGGGCACGACCACAGTGGTGGCCAGAAGAGCGAAGGCGTA
>JAKOZM010000325.1 GCA_029779995.1 Actinomycetes bacterium | reverse complement strand
CAACAGCCCGCTGGGTGACAAACTGCTCGACCCGGGTGCCAAGTACGGCAAGACCACCCTGTCGAAGATCGACTTCATTTCATTGTCGATGGCCCTGGTTCTTGGCACCGCCGGTCTGCCGCACGTGCTGATGCGCTTCTACACGGTTCCGACCGCCAAGGAAGCCCGCAAGTCCGTGGTGTACGCCATCACCCTGATCGGCGTGTTCTACCTGTTCAGCCTGGTGCTGGGCTTCGGTGCCGCCGCTCTGGTCGGTGCCGATGTCATCGCGAAGGCGCCAGGCGGAGCGAACTCCGCGGCACCGCTGCTCGCCTATGAGTTGGGCGGCACGCTGCTGCTGGGCTTCATCTCCGCGGTTGCCTTCGCCACGATTCTGGCGGTGGTCGCCGGCTTGACCATCACTGCCAGCGCCTCCTTCGCCCATGACGTGTACGCCAACGTCATCAAGAAGAACGAGGTGTCGGCCGACGCTGAGGTGCGGGTCGCCCGCATCGCCGCAGTCGTGATCGGCGTGTTCGCAATCCTGGGTGGCATCCTCGCCAAGGACCAGAACATCGCCTTCCTGGTGGCCCTGGCCTTCGCAGTTGCGGCCAGTGCGAACCTGCCGACGATCATCTACTCGCTGTTCTGGAAGGGCTTCACCACCCGGGGCGCCCTGTGGAGCATCTACGGCGGTCTGATCTCGTCGATCGGGCTGATCCTGTTCTCGCCGGTGGTGTCGGGTAAGCCGATCCCCGAAGGTGCGACCAAGAGCCCGTCGATGTTGCAGGGAGTCGACTTCCACTGGTTCCCGCTGGACAACCCTGGTCTGGTCTCGATCCCGCTGGCCTTCTTCCTGGGCTGGCTGGGCAGCGTCACCGACCCGGCGAAGTCCGACCTGACGAAGTACGCCGAGATGGAGGTCCGGTCGCTGACCGGCGCCGGTGCCGAGAAGGCAGCCGTCTCGCACTAACCCTGCAGACACCGGCCGGGTGGTGCGAGTTGGCCCCGCCACCCGGCCGGTCACCAGTCTCTTCCTCTTCAACCGACGCCCAGGAGCTCACCCAATGACCCTCGAAAACCTCGCCACCGAAACCCGCCACTTCGGCCCCAGCCCTGAGTTCGCCGCCCAGGCGAACGCCACCGCAGACACCTACGCGCAGGCGGCCGCGGACCGGCTGGGATTCTGGGCCAAGCAGGCCGCCCGCCTCGATTGGGCCGAACCCTGGACCGAGGTCCTCGACTGGTCGCAGGCCCCGTTCGCCAAGTGGTTCGTCGACGCCAAGCTCAACGTCGCCCACAACTGTGTGGATCGGCATGTGGCCAACGGCCTCGGGGATCGCGCCGCCATCATCTTCGAGCCCGAGAGCGGCGAGTCGTCAACCATGACGTACGGGCAGTTGCAGAAGCAGGTCAGTCAGGCTGCCAACGCCCTGACCGATCTCGGTGTGACGGCTGGTGACCGCGTGGCGATCTACATGCCGATGATCCCGCAGGCAGTGGTGGCGATGCTGGCGTGCGCCCGCATCGGCGCCCCCCACTCAGTGGTCTTCGGCGGCTTCAGCGCCGAGGCGCTGCGCAGCCGGATCGATGATGCCGAGGCGAAGGTGGTCATCACCACCGACGGGCAGTTCCGCCGGGGTGGCTCGATGCCGTTGAAGCCGGCCGTGGACGAGGCGGTGGAGCATTGCCCCAGCGTCGAGAAGGTGCTGGTCGTCAAGCGCACGGGTGAAGAGGTGGCCTGGAACGACCAGCGCGATGTCTGGTGGCACGACGTGGTGGCCACCGCCTCCGACGTGCACGAGCCGCAGGCGTTCGACGCCGAGCACCCCCTGTTCATCCTCTACACCTCGGGGACCACGGGGAAGCCCAAAGGCATCCTGCACACCTCCGGCGGGTACCTCACGCAGGCCGCCTACACCCACTACAACGTGTTCGACCTCAAGCCAGAGCGCGACGTCTACTGGTGCACCGCCGACATCGGCTGGGTCACTGGCCACTCCTACATCGTGTACGGCCCGCTGGCCAATGGCGCGACGCAGGTGATCTACGAGGGCACGCCGGACACCCCCCACAAGGGCCGCTGGTGGGAGATCATTCAGAAGCATGGCGTAACGCTGCTCTACACCGCGCCGACTGCGATCCGGACGTTCATGAAGTGGGGCCGGGAGATCCCTGACGGCTACGATCTGTCCTCGCTGCGACTGCTGGGATCGGTCGGTGAGCCGATCAATCCGGAGGCCTGGATGTGGTATCGCGACGTGATCGGCGGCGGGCGTTGCCCGATCGTCGACACCTGGTGGCAGACCGAGACCGGAGCCATGATGATCAGCCCGCTGCCGGGTGTGACCGAGTGCAAGCCCGGTTCGGCGATGGGGCCCTTGCCCGGGATCGGGGCTGTGGTGGTCGATGACATGGGCGAACCTGTTGGCAAGGGTGGCGGGGGGTACCTGGTGCTCAGCGAGCCGTGGCCGTCGATGCTGCGCGGCATCTGGGGCGACAACCAGCGTTACGTCGACACGTACTGGAGCCGGTGGCCGCAGTACTACTTCGCGGGCGACGGCGCCAAGTACGACGACGACGGTGCGGTGTGGCTGCTGGGTCGCGTCGACGACGTGATGAACGTGTCGGGCCACCGGATCTCGACCACCGAGGTGGAGTCGGCGCTGGTATCCCACCCCGCTGTGGCGGAGGCCGCTGTGGTGGGAGCGACCGATGAGACCACCGGCCAGGGCATCGTGGCATTTGTGATCCTCACCGGCGACGCCGTCGACGGCCCGGAGTTGGTCGGAGAGCTGCGCAAGCACGTGGGGCACGAGATCGGCCCGATCGCCAAGCCTCGTCAGATCATGATCGTGCCGGAACTGCCAAAGACCCGGTCCGGCAAGATCATGCGGCGGCTGTTGCGCGATGTGGCCGAGAACCGGTCCCTCGGTGACGTCACCACGCTGGCAGACCCGACGATCATGAATCTGATCCAGGGAGGTCTGCAGTCCGGAAGCTGAAGGCGCGGGCCGAAGGCGTCGATAAACGACGCGTTCGGCCCGCGGTTTCGCGTTCACACCGCCAGCGCGCCCCCTGCACCGGAGTCATTTCGCACCCCTGCAGCCAGGCCGGCCGGGTGGGGTGGCTGCGAACCCTGTCGCGACCTCAGGCGGTTCAAAACTCCGCACGGAGGCCGTTTCGATGCGGAGTTTTAACCCTTTCGCCGCCAGATTTGTCTGATTAGTCGGTTCTGTCACGGTCAGAACTCCGCACAGATCGGGGATTGGGTTGATCTCGTGCGGACTTTTGAACCAGTAGCGGCTCTGACCCGCTGGCAGCACCTACTTGCTGCACGTCCCCTACAACTTCGTGGTGGCCCTGAGCACCGGGATATGAGCGGTCCAATCTCAACCGCACCGAAATCCGACCCGCAATGTCAAGACCCCTGTCAGTAACCGCGCCCCTGACAGATCGGGCAGACCGCACAGTCGGGGCAGCAGCCGTCACCCCAGAAGGTGGCTGCCTGCGAGGTGAAACCGTCGTCGAACGGCTCACCCCACCAGCCATCGCCGGTGCCGCGCACCTGCCCCAGCACCAGGGATGTGTCCTGGCAGTACGGGCTGCAGTCCGGGCAGCATGGGCGAGGCACGCAGCCTCCTTCGGCACCCGGCCACGCCCGTCTTGAGACTGATCACCCCACACCCGCGTGCCGGGGCAGGCGCACCGGGCAAGAGCACCCGCAACCGTGGTCCTGCACGCTAGTTTCACCTCATGGATGCCTGGGTGCTGGCGCTGGTGGCGATCGCCGGCGCCATCGTGCTCGGGATGGCGGTTGCCCGTTGGGTACGCGGGCCCCGGCGGATGGGCACCGAGGCGCAGATGGCGACCTACCGGACTTTGCACATCGCCAGCCAGGCGGCCCCGTCCCTGCGGGCGGGCCTGACGCAAGCCGGTGCCCAGCGCAGCCTCAAACATCTGCACAACCTCCTCGGGGTGCCCGCTGTGGGGATCACCGATCGAGTGGAGACCCTCGCCCTCGACGGCATCGGGGACAAGCACCGTGACCGCGTGGTCGCCCATGCCCAGACCGCCCTGGACACAGGTGTCGCGACTGTCATCAGTGAGACGCAAGCGCGCGAGGTGTCGCAGATGTTCCGGTCTGGCGTCGCCGCTCCGCTGGCCAGTGACGAGGTGGTGATCGGGGCGTTGGTGGCGTACACCAACGCCCCGACCGGGCCGGCAATGATGCGCGCCGTCGAAGAGGTCGCGGGTTTCGTCTCCGGCCAGCTCGACCTGGCTGAACTCGACCGCACCAGAGCGCGATCGGCTGAGGCCGAGGTGAAGGTCCTGCGGGCGCAGATCTCGCCGCACTTCATCTTCAACTCGCTGACCGCGATCGCCTCGTTCGTCCGTACCGACCCGGATCGGGCCCGGGAATTGCTGCTGGACTTCGCGGACTTCACCCGGTACTCGTTCCGCTCCCACGGCCGGTACACCGCACTTGCCGAGGAGCTGCGCAGCGTCGAGCAGTACCTGCTGCTCGAGCAGGCCCGCTTCGGCGACCGCCTGCAGGTGAAACTGCGCGTGGACCCGGAGGTGCTCAGCGTGCGGATCCCGTTCCTGTGCATCCAGCCGTTGGTGGAGAACGCCGTGCGTCACGGCCTGGAGAACCGCGACTCGCCGGGGACGGTCAGTATCACTGCTGTGGAGCGCGGCGGTGACTGCTGGATCAGTGTGGAGGACGACGGGGTGGGTAACGACCCTGACGTGATCCGGCGCAGCCTCTCCGGAGAGCCCGGCGACCATGTCGGCATGGCCAACGTGGACGAGCGGCTGCGCCGGGCCTTCGGTGACGACCATGGGCTGGTCGTGGAGACCGCCCCGATGGCCGGAACCAAGGTCACCATGCGGGTTCCCAAGTACGCCGAAGGAGTGGTCGATGAGTGACGACGGCCTGATCGTAGTGGCGGTGGATGACGAAGCTCCCGCGCTGGCCGAACTGGCGTACCTGCTGAGCAACACGAACGGCATCGCCCAGGTCCGCACCGCAGGCACGGCCACCGACGCCCTCGAATTGCTGCAGGCCGACGATGTGGACGCGGTGTTCCTGGACATCCGGATGCCTGGCATGGACGGCTTGGCCCTGGCGCGGATCATCGGCCGGTTCGCCGCGCCGCCGCCGGTCGTCTTCGTGACCGCCTACGACTCCCACGCTGTGGACGCTTTCGACATCGCCGCCGTGGATTACCTGCTCAAGCCGATCCGGGCCGAACGCCTGGCCCAAGCCGTCGCCCGCGTCCAGCGACAACTCGACGCGGAGGTGGAACCCAGCGGTCCGCCTCCCGCGGCCACCGACGAGACCATCGCGGTCGAACTCGGCGCCATGACCCGCTACGTGAAACGCTCCGACATCGTGTTCGTCGAGGCGCAGCGCGACTATGTGCGTCTGTACACCCGCGAGGCCTCGCACCTGGTCCGCATCCCGCTGGCGGCCCTGGAGGAGAAGTGGGAGGCCGCGGGATTCCTGCGGGTGCACCGGCGGTACCTGGTCAACGCTGCGTATGTGGTGGGCCTGCGCTCGGTCGGAGGCCGGACCACTGTCGACCTCGGGCACGAACAGTCGGTGCCCGTCAGCCGCCGCCACACCCCGGTGGTCAAGGAGGCGCTGGTGGCCGGCCGGAGATTGGAACGGTGAACACTCCCCGTCCACGCCGGGTCGTCATCACCGGTCCCCGCCGCGATGTCCGCCGCCGCCGGCCCCGGCCCATCACCGATGAGATCGACGACCAGACCCGCGTCGGCAAGGTTTACCTGCGTTCACTGATCCGCACACAACTGCTGCTCGGACTGGCCACCGTTGCGCTGGTCGTGGTCCCGCTCGCGGCCATGCCGTTGGTGTTCGGTGCCTGGCCGAGCGTGCGAGAACTGCAGGTGGGTCCGATGCCGCTGTGGTGGCTGCTGCTGGGGGTGCTGGTGTACCCGGCCATCCTCGGCGTGGGCTGGTGGTACGTGCGGCAGGCTGACCGCAACGAGGCACAGTTCACCGATCTCGTGGAGGGCCGGTGAACCCGATGCTCGCCGCGATCGGCATGGCGCTCACGGTCCTGGTGACCATCGGGTTGGCGGCCTACTCCTCCCGACTGGCCCGGACCACGGGCGACTTCTACGTCGCTTCCCGCTCCGTGCCGGCCTGGTGGAACGCCTCCGCAATCGCCGGTGAGTACCTTTCCGCGGCCTCGTTCCTGGGAGTTGCGGGGCTCATCATGGTGGGGGGCGCGGATGCCGTCTGGTTCCCCGTCGGGTATGCGGTCGGGTATGTGCTGCTGCTGGCCCTGGTCGCCGCGCCGCTGCGCCGCTCCGGGGCCTACACACTGCCCGACTTCGCCGAGGCCCGGCTGCGCTCACGCACGGTACGAGTGATCGCCAGCGCGCTGGTGGTGCTGATCGGCTGGCTCTACGTCCTGCCGCAGTTGCAGGGAGCGGGAATCTCCTTGCAGATCCTGCTGGACACCCCGGTATGGCTCGGGGGGCTGCTGGTCAGCGTTACGGTGCTGGTCGTGATCGTCGGTGGGGGCATGCGCAGCGTTACCCTCGTGCAGGGCTTTCAGTACTGGCTCAAGGTCGTCGCCATCATGGTGCCGGTGCTGTTCCTGCTGGCCGCCTGGCGCGCAGACAGCAATCCCAGTCCGCTCACGCAGGCGCCACCGACCTTCCAGGAGCAGACCACCGTCAGCATGCGGGTGGACACTGAGGTGACGGTGCCGCAGGCGGTGGATGTCAGTGTGAATGGCGGGCAGCAGCGGTGGGATGTGGGCGTGCGGGTAGTACCTGCCGACACCGTCGTGACCTTTCCCGCCGGATCGCAGGTGCCACACCTGTCCACGACCACGATCCTCAGTGGCAGCAGCTGGGCGCAGGCCTTGCAGGGCGGGCAGGAACACGCGCTGTACCGCACGTATGCCCTGATGTTCGCGCTGTTCCTGGGCACCATGGGACTGCCGCACGTCCTCGTGCGTTTCTACACCAACCCGGACGGCAGGCAGGCCCGCCGAACGGCGCTCGTGGTGATCGGGCTCGTCGGGCTGTTCTACCTCGCCCCAAGTGTCTACGGCATGCTCGGCCGGCTTTATGCCCCGGAACTGCTCATGACGGGGCGCACCGATGCGGTCGTGTTGCTGCTGCCGCAGGCGATGCTGTCCGGTGCCGTGGGGCAGTGGCTCACCGCGCTGGTCAGCGCCGGCGCCGCAGCGGCCTTCCTGGCTACGGCCACTGGCCTGACTGTCACGGTTGCCGGGGTTCTGAGCCAGGACCTCGTGAGCCGGTGGGTGCAGGATCCGATCGTTGCCTTCCGCATCGCGGCCGCAGTGGCTGTGGTTGTCCCCTTCCTGCTCGGTCTGTTCGCCGAATCCCTGCCGTTGGCGCAGGCGGTCTCCTTGGCGTTCGCCGTCGCGGCGGCCACGTTCTCCCCCCTGTTGCTGTTGGGCATCTGGTGGCGCCGGCTCACCGATGTCGGGGCGGCTGTCGGGTTGATCGTGGGTGGCACTGCCGCGACCACGGCGATCGCCGTGTCGACCCTGGTGGAACTCACGGGCTGGCCGGCAGCTCTGCTGTCGCAACCCGCCGCGTGGGCGATGCCCATGTCATTGGCGACAATGGTGATTGTGTCCCGCCGCACCCAGCACCGCCTGCCCGCCGGTGTCGACCGGATCATGATCCGGCTGCACACCCCGGAGTCCGTGGGTGTGCGGCGTACCTGGACGGCAAGGGGTTAGCCGATGTCAACACTGGTGGACGTTGCCCGGGCTGGCGGATCCCTCTCGGACGCCGCCGACGCCCAGACCCGGCTGCTGATCGATGGCTTCCTGCACACGGCCGGACCGCCGCCGGCCCGCTTCTCCTGGGTGGTGCTCGGTAGCCATGCCCGCAGGGAGTTGCATTGTGCCTCCGACCAGGACTCCGCGCTGTTCTGGCAGACCCCCGCGGCTGCCGGCAGTAGCTACGCCGCCGATCTCGCGGCCGCCGTCATCGACGGGCTGGTGGAGTTCGGGATGCGTCGCTGCGATGGCGGTTACATGGCCGACGCCTGGTCGCACAGCGTCGAGCAGTGGGCGGACATCTTTCGCGACCGGGTGAACGCGCCCACGGCCCAGGCTGTCATCGATGCGGACGTCTTCCTCGATGTGCGGCCCCTGACCGCCGGCGTGGATGTCGCCCCAGCCTTGGCGGAACTGGCCCTCGGGGCGCAGTCGGCGCGGCTCATGCACGGTCTGGCCGTGGCGGCCAACGGCTTCCCCACTGCGCTCGGGCCGTTCGGTCGGCTGCCCCGCGCAAAGCTCGACCTGAAGAAGTCGGGGCTGGCTCCCATCGTGCTGCTTGCCCGGCTCTACGGCCTGCGAGCAGGCTCACCAGCGGTCAGCACGGGTGACCGGCTGGTGGCAGCCGGCGAGGCCAATGTGCTGAGTGCGGAATTGACCACACGTCTGGGCGAAGGGTATGACCTATTGTCCCGGCTGCGGCTGACTAATCAGCTACGCCAGATGGCCGCCCGGGAGTATGTCACCGACAGCATCGATCCCCACGAGTTGACGCATGCTGAGCACGACGCCGTACGGGAGGCCCTGCGCGCCATCAAAAGTGCACAATCGGTGACATCCGTTGCATTCCGGACGGATCTTTGACGAGATCTTGATCGACTTGATACTTTCCCTGCAGGTTTCGAGCGCTACGTTGGGACTTTCAACGAATTCCGTAGCAGGGGGCGGACGTGGCAGACGAAACGTTTTCCTTTGGAGCCGCAGATGCCCAGCGCCTTGCTGAACTGGCCATTCCCCGCCTCGACGTCGAGTACATTTTGCGGCTCGCCCCCGACCGCGCCTTCGAATATATCAGCGATTCGGTGATTGACCTCGTCGGTTACACTCCGCAGGAGCACTACGAAGACCCCCACTTGGGTGATCGGTTGGTCGATCCGCGGGACATCCGGGTGCTGTTGGCCGCGGCCCAGAAGCCGCCGGGCGAGATCCTGGAGTACACGCTGCGCTGGATCGCCCGCGACGGCCGCCGCGTGTGGACGCTCCATCGCTGCCGGATTCACCGGCGCGAAGACGGCGCCGAGGTCTTCTACGGGGTCGCGCGCGACGTGACACCGTTCAAGGAGGCGGAAGCCCGTTACCGGCTGCTGGCCGAGCACGCCACCGACGTCGTGGTCACTGGTGACGACCACGGCGTCCTGCAGTGGGTGTCCGAGTCGATCACCTCTCTGCTGGGCTGGCAGCCCGCGCAGTGGGTGGGCCGTCCCTTCCGGGAGATGGTGCATCCTGACGACCGGCACCTGCTTCCCCCTCTGGAGCAGCAGGTGGCGGTGGGGGAGCCGCAGACCTTTGAGGTGCGGTTGGCGCAGTCCGGCGGCGGTTACAAGTGCGTCGATGTCCGAGCGACGCCCTTGCTCGATGACGACGGT
>JAKOZM010000314.1 GCA_029779995.1 Actinomycetes bacterium | reverse complement strand
GCACGGCTTTCGCACGTGTCATGCCGCCATAGAACAGAGCTAGGCCGGGCAGCATGAGCAGTACGAGGGCCGCGCTGGTGAGAATCCAGGCTGTATCGCCTGCACTCAAGACGGACTCTTCCATCGTCACGCCTCTCCTTTTCTCCCCATCGGGTCTTTCCCTCGGGACCCTTTGAGACTCGCCTGCTCGTGTTACGCGGCAGGCGGTGAGAGGTTTCGGCCATGTGACGTATGGGCCGTCTGGCGTTAACAGTGTGTTTCGTGCCGACCTGACTTCTGGGCATTGCCCCCCTGCGGGCCGGTCCGGCGGACAGGCGATGCAGGGTTTCGCCCTCCTGCAAGCACGTTTCCCGCATTGCCTGCTGGGTCAGGTGCACATGTGCCGGCGTCAGTCCAGCAGAGCATTCACGAACGCATCGGGATCGAACGGCGCCAAATCATCCGGGCCCTCCCCCAGACCGACCAGCTTCACCGGCACGCCAAGTTCCTTCTGCACGGCGATGACGATGCCGCCCTTGGCGGTGCCGTCGAGTTTGGTCAGTACCACGCCGGTCACGTCCACGACCTCGCTGAAGACCCTGGCCTGCGTGAGGCCGTTCTGACCGGTGGTGGCGTCCAGGACGAGCAGCACCTCGTCCACCGGACCCTGCTTGTTCACGACCCGCTTGATCTTGCCCAGCTCATCCATGAGCCCGACCTTGGTGTGCAGCCGGCCTGCGGTGTCGATGACCACGCAGTCCGCGGCCTCCTCGGTGGCCTCGGCCACAGCGTCGAAGGCCACAGCCGCCGGGTCACCGCCCTCCGGTCCGCGCACCACCCGTGCTCCTACGCGGTCGCCCCACGTCTGCAACTGATCGGCAGCGGCAGCACGGAACGTGTCCGCGGCCCCCAGCACGACGGTGTGCCCGTCGGCCACCAGCACCCGGGCCAGTTTGCCCGTCGTGGTGGTCTTGCCAGTGCCATTGACGCCGACGACCAGAATCACGGCCGGCCGGTCGCCCTGCCGCGACGCGATCAGCGTTCGGTCAAGGTCCGGGTTCACCAGGGCGAGCAGTTCCTCCTGCAGCGCTGTGCGCCAGTCCACCTGCCCCTCGACGCGCAGTCTGGTGCGCAGCCGCTCGACCAATTCGGTGGCCGCGTCCACCCCCAGGTCGGACATGATCAGGGTGTCCTCGATCTCCTCCCAGGTCGCCTCGTCGAGCCGGTCGCTGGTGAGCAGGGCGAGCAGGCCGCGACCGATCGCGGAGTTGGAGCGGGCCAGGCGGGCCTTCAGCGCGGCCAGGCGGCCCTTGGTCGGCTTCGGGCGCTCGAGTTCGATGGGTGGCGCTGACGGCTGCTCGGGCAGGACGACCTCTTCGATCGTCGGCAGCGGGGTGTCACGCGGTTCGCTGGCATCGTCACCGACGCCGGGGATGACCTCGGGGGGTTCGACACGCGGGGTACCGCGGCCCGAGACGAGCCGTACCCCCAGTACAACCGCGACGACGAGCAGGATCAGGCCAAGGATGACGTAGAGGGCAATGGAGTCCACCCCCCTATTGTCCCTAGACCGGTTGCAGTTGCCGCATCCGCTGGCTGATGACCTGCGTCACGCCCGCCCGCATGGTCACGCCGTACAGCGCGTCCGCCATCTCCATGGTCCGCTTCTGGTGGGTGATGACCAGCAACTGCGAGGTCTCGCGCAACTCCTCCAGCAACCCGATCAGACGGCCCAGGTTGACATCGTCGAGCGCCGCCTCGACCTCGTCGAGGAGGTAGAACGGGGACGGCCGAGCCTTGAACAGCGCCACGAGGAAGGCGACTGCGGTCAGGCTGCGTTCCCCGCCAGAGAGCAGCGACAGCCGCTTGATCTTCTTCCCCGGTGGGCGGGCTTCGACCTCAACACCGGTGGTGAGCAGGTCGTCGGGGGTGGTCAGCACCAGCCGGCCCTGGCCGCCTGGGAACAGCCGGGAGAACGCATGCTCGAACTCGCGCTCCACATCGGCATACGCCTGCGAGAACACCTCCTGCACCCGCTGGTCCACGTCGGCGACGATGTTCAGCAGATCCTCGCGGCTCTTCTTCACGTCCTCGATCTGGTTGACCAGGTGGGTGTGGCGCTCCTCCATGGCCGCGAACTCCTCGAGGGCCAAGGGATTCACTCGGCCCAGCAGCGCCAGTCCCCGTTCGGCCTCTTTGAGCCGCCGCTGCTGCTGGCTGCGGTCGAACGGCGCCGACGGTGTGTCGCCGAGACCTGGAACCAACTGGTCCGGTCCATATTCGGCCACCAGGTCATCAGTGGTCAGGCCGTACTCCTCGAGGGCCTTCTCGGTGAGCTGGTCCAGGGTCGCACGCTTGCCCGCGCGCAGCACCTCGTCCCGGTGCACGTCCTTGGTCAGCCGCTCCACTTGGGCTGCGGCTTCGACTGCTGCCGAGCGGGCGGAGGCGTACTCGGACTGCACGCTCGCCTGGTCGGACTCCCACGCTGTCAACTCCGCGTCAGCTGCCTGCGTGTCCGCGTCAACGATATGCGCGACCCGCGTGCTCAGCTCGTGCAGCCGGCCCAGCGTCGCCAGGGACCGCTCGCGTTCTTCACGGCGCCGAGCAGCAGCGACCAGCGCCTCCTTGGCCGCCTCCATCTCAGCGACGAGTTCGGCGTGGCGGTTCTGCAGACCGGTCAGTCGTTCGCGGGCAGAGCGGGCATTGAGCCCGGACTCGTGGTGGGCGTGGCGGGCCCGCTCCTGATCTGCGAGCAGCGCTGTCAGGGCCGCCCGATCGACCACCGGCGCCCCGTCGGCCACCAACTGCGTCAGCCGCTGCCTGGCCGCCGCCAGATCGGCGGTGTACTCGGCCAGGGCGGCCTGCACCTCGGCGTGCTCGACTTCGACCTGCTCGAGACGCCGCGCAGTGGTCGTTGCCCGCTGACGTACATGTACGTCACGCTCGGCGGCCGCCGCTGCCTGCGCCTGCTGTGCCGCGGCGAGGTTGCGCACCTCGTCGCGCTCAGTGCGGGCGGCGCTGACCTGCTCCTCGACTCGGGCCACATGCTCCACGGCACGTTGCCAGCACGCCTCAGCGGTGACCAATTCCGCCGTGGCATCGGCCAACGCGTTGCGCAACGCAATGACGTTGGCGCCGTCCGACCCCTGCGCCGCGATCCCCCGGCCCAGAACCTGACCCGTCCTCGTAGCGACGAGCACACCAGGATCCTCGGCGACACGCTCACGGGCTTCAGCCAGGGAATCAGCCACCACACAGTTGGCCAACATCAGCGCGAGGGCGCCCCGCACGGGCTCAGGCGCATCGATGAAATTCAGCGGATGAGCGTCGGGCACGCGGTCCACACCGACCTCGTGCGCGACCACCATCCGCAGCGCGTCGTCGGGGGCCAACCCGGACAGGACATCCGCGGCCGCTACGCCCTGCCGGAGGACCTTGGCACGGGCATCCGCGCCAAGAAGGGCAGCAATGGCGTGCTCATAGCCCGGTCGTACGCGCATCACACTGTCCAGGCTGCCGATCTGCAGGTCGTCGGACAGCCCGGATTCCGAGGACTGTGAGACCGCGGACCGCAGCGCCTCACAACGAGCTGTCAGGGACGCGCGTCGCTGCTCCTGTGTCGACAGCTCCGCGCGCGCCAGTTGCAGCGCCTTCTCCACCGCGCGCAACGCCTCGTCAGCGGGTGCGGTGTCGATCCCCTCACCAGGGCTCACGACGGGTGGCAACTCGGCCAAGGCCGCAGCCGCCTCGCCCGCCTCCACCTGCGCGTGCTGCACCTGGGTGGCGACCTTCTGCAGACGCTCGGTCGTGCTGTGCACCAACCGCTCGCCTCCTGTGACCGCTTGCTCGACGGTGGCCACCTGCTGCCGGTACTGCGTCAGCGCCTTCTCCGCGAGGCTCACGGCCTCCTGCTCCTGCCGCAGGGCGGCAGCGATCGATTCCGCGTGGTCGCGAGCGCGCTCGAACTCCTGCTGGGCATCGGCGGCCGTCGCCTGCTGGTCCACCGCCTGCTCGGCCACGCTCTGGGCCTGGCGCTGTAGATCCTCCGGATCCACGCCGTACCGCAACTCCATCTGCTCGCGTTCCAAGGAGCGGCGACGCTCCTGGATCACAGCGACCACACCGTGGATGCGTTCGCGCAGACGGGTCAGATCCAGCGACCGGCTCCGCAGCGTCTGCAATGCCGGGGCCAGCTCCTGCAGCCTGGCCTCCAGGTGAGCCTCATGGACCCGCGCGGCGGTGAGGCGTTCTTCGGCGACTTCGCGCTCGGCCTTTGCCGCCGACTCGTCAGCCTGCTCCTGGTCCAGCTCCCGCTGCACGGTCGCCACATCGTCGGCCAGCAGACGCACCCGGGCATCGCGGACATCAGCCTGGATGGTGGCGGCCCGCTGGGCGACCTGCGCCTGTCGGCCCAGCGGTTTGAGTTGGCGGCGCAACTCCCCCGAGAGGTCGGTCAAGCGCTGCAGGTTCTGCTGGATCTGCTCCAGCTTGCGCAGGGCCTTCTCTTTGCGGCGGCGGTGCTTCAGAACCCCGGCCGCCTCTTCAATGAACCCGCGGCGATCCTCCGGACTGGCGTGCAGGATGGCGTCGAGGCGACCCTGGCCGACAATGACGTGCATCTCACGACCGATGCCGGAGTCGGACAACAACTCTTGGATGTCGAGCAGGCGGCAGGTCTGGCCGTTGATCGCGTACTCCGAACCGCCGCTGCGGAACAACGTGCGCCGGATCGTCACCTCGGTGTAGTCGATCGGCAGCGCACCGTCGCTGTTGTCGATGGTCAACTCCACCTCGGCACGGCCCAGCGGCGCCTTCCCTGAGGTGCCGGCGAAGATGACGTCCTCCATCTTGCCGCCGCGCAGACTCTTGGCGCCCTGCTCACCCATCACCCAGGCGATGGCATCGACCACGTTGGACTTGCCCGAGCCGTTGGGCCCGACCACACACGTGATCCCAGGCTCAAGGTCGATGGTGGTCGCGGACGCGAAGGATTTGAATCCCCGCAAGGTCAGACTTCTCAGGTGCACGTGTTGGGCCTCCTTCGCCGCGCAGCACGAAATCGACGGAAAACACGGGGTGATCCGACGGCTCGGGGAAGGACTTCAGACTAACCCGCTGGAAGTGACCCACCGGTCACGCCACGCGGAGAGGTTTCAGGCCAGGACGGGGGATTCCACCGTCAGCGTGCGCACTTCCTCATCGAAGGCGGCGTTCTCCAGGCGCAGGGCGTCGTTCTCCTGCTCGAGCTGCCGGACACGGGCACGCAAGGACTGCACCTCTGCCATCAGCCGGGGATCCATTTGTACGCCAGGGGCGTACACCACCTTGGCCATCTGTTCCTCCACGTAGCGCTGTAGCGCGAATGGACGCGAGTGCATCCATATATCAGAGTGACATAACGCCGCGATGGCAGTCAAGCAAACGCGCGGCGGGCGGGCGAGTGTGCAGGCTGCTGGCGGGGGCGGCGAGACCACTCGTCCGGTGCCCCCGGTCGGCCGAGACTGACGAACCGATGGACGGTCGACGAGCGGCGGCGCCAGACCGGCAGTGGTTGGGCACAAGGTGCGAAATCGTACGGCGTGTCGCAGCAATGAGTGCCCATTTGCAGCACCTGCGCCCAGGGCCCCGCTCGGCCGTGCCAGCGGCCCAAACTGACGAACCGCTGGACGGTCGACGAAGCGGCGGCGCCAGACCGGCAGTGGTTGAGCACAAGGTGCGAATTCGTACGGCGTGTCGCAGCAACGAGTGCCCATTTGCAGCACCTGCGTCCAGGGCCCCGGTCGGCCGTGCCAGCGGCCCAAACTGACGAACCGCTGACGGTCGACGAAGCGGCGGCGCCAGGTCGCCACGCAACTCGTCGCGCCCTTCCGGATAGCCCCGAACCCCCTCAGGCCGACCCAGCTCGCGCCGTTCCGCGGGGAAGCCGTTGGCAGCGGGGGCAGCGGAAGGAGGACCTGTTGGCGAACCTCTCGCGAATGATCGCCGTGCCACACCGGGCGCAGGGCAGCCCTTCCTGACCATAGGCAAACAGCTCCCGCTGGAAGTAACCACTCGACCCGTTCACATTGACGTATAGGCGGTCGAAGGAGGTCCCGCCGGCCTCGATGGAGCGTGCCATCACCTCCCTGGCCGCTTCGAGGACCTGCCGCGTCTTGCGAGCGCTCAGTGCCGCTGCGGGCGTCGCCCAGTGAACTCGCGCGATCCACAGCGCCTCGTCCGCGTAGATATTGCCGATGCCCGAGACGACGCCCTGATCGAGCAGCAGGGCCTTGACCGGGGCTCGCCGGGACCGGATCAGCGCCACGACGCGCGCCGGGTCGAAAGCCGGCGAGAAGGGGTCCTCTGCGATCCCGGCCAATGCGACCGGAGTGCCATCGATCAGCGGATCGACCCACATGCCTCCGAAGGTCCGCTGGTCGTCGAACAGCAAGGGCCTGTCGAGGTCGAAGCGGATCCGGGTGTGCACCCCGGCGTCCCCGTCAATGCGGAACTGACCGGACATCCCAAGGTGGCCGACCAGCGCGGTTTCGCCAAGCGGCCACCAAAGGAACTTCCCTCGCCGCTGCACCTCGCCCAGGCGTTGACCGCGCAGCTGTGCCGCGAAATCGGCTGGTCCCGCAGCATGGCGCCGGGTCGCCCGGGGATGCCGGACGTCGACCCGCACGATCTCGCGCCCCGCCGTCCAGTACTGCAGCCCCCGCCGTACCACCTCAACTTCGGGCAGTTCAGGCATCGGTTGGCGGTGTGCCCTGCAGCTGGGTGAAAGCCGCCTCCGCGGCCAACTGCTCGGCCTGCTTCTTGGTCCGGCCGGTGCCCTCCCCAAAGAAGCCGCTAGCCAGTTTCACGCGTGCGGTGAACATCCGCGCATGATCGGGGCCCTCCCCGATCACCTCGTACTCCGCGGGGCCGACGCCGAGCTGCGCCACCAGTTCCTGCAGGCTGGTCTTCCAATCCAGGCCGGCACCGAGGTGAGAGACACCCTCGATGAGCCCGGCGAAGCGGTGCAAGATGAAGTCGCGTGCACCGGCCAACCCGAAATCCAGGTAGACCGCGCCGATGATGGCCTCCATGGCGTCGGCCAGGATCGAGGCCTTCTCTCGGCCACCGGTGGTCTGCTCCCCCCGGCCAAGGTACAGGAAGTCGCCCACATGCAACTCTCGGGAGATCTGGGCGAGCGCTTGGGCGTTCACGATGGCCGAGCGCATCTTCGCCAACTGCCCCTCGGGCAGCTCGGGGTAGGTCGTGTACAGGTAGTCCGTGATCACGACGCCGAGGACCGAGTCGCCGAGGAACTCCAACCGCTCGTTGGTCGGGACCCGGCCATTCTCATAGGAGAACGAGCGATGCACCATAGCCAGGTGCAGTTGCGCCGGCTCACTGGGCAGGCCGAGGCGCAACACCAGGTCGGCGAGGTCCCCGTTACCAGTCACTAATCGGTGCGACTCAGACGTCGAGGACGCGACGCTTGGCGTAGGTGCCGCAGTTCGGACACGCGATGTGCGGGGGCTTCTGGGTGCCGCACTGCTTGCAGGTGGCCAGGGTGGGAGCCGAGGTCTTCCACTGCGCGCGACGGGAACGGGTGTTGCTGCGCGACATCTTGCGCTTCGGGACGGCCACTTAGTTCTCCTTGATATCAGCCTGCTGGTCAAGCAGGTCGTCTTTGAGGGTGGACAACGCGGCCCACCGCGGATCTGAGGTCTCGTGGGTGTGTTCCGGGGAGTCGGCGAACTTGACGCCGCACTGCGGGCACAGACCGGGGCAGTCCACCGAGCACAGCGGAGCGATCGGCGAATCCAGCAGCAGGTCGTCGCGGACCGCGGGACGCAGGTCCAGCAGGTCCCCGTCCAGATGCGGTCCGAGTTCGCCGAGTTCGTCAACCTCCGCCTCAGCAGCGCTCCACGCATACAATTCCTGCAGGTCAGCGGTCAGGTCGACCTCGACGGGATCCAGGCAGCGACTGCATTCGGCACGACCCACAGTGGCGGCCCGGCCCGTGACCAGGATCCCCTCCTGCACCGACTCCAGCATCACCTCCACGGTGACAGGCTGATCCTCGGGCACCGCGACGATGTCCGTGCGGACGTCCGGACCAGCAGCCTCGGTCAGCGCGATGCGCTCGTAGGCGCCCGGCTTACCGATCAGCGCACGCACGTCGACGACAAACGGCGCACCGGCAGTCGTCGTCATCGTCGTTCCTTGATCTGGTCGTTGGAGGGCACACGTGGGCCCGGGGCACTCACGCCTGGTTCCACGGTAGCAAGACGCCGTCTCCGCGCGGACTGCCAGGTCCGCCCCCTGAGCCCCTCAGCGGCCGCGGCGCCGGCCACCGACCAGGTCGCCGGCCACCTCCGGGTCCTGGGCGAAGTCGTAGAACCCACCGTCGGCGGCTGGCGCCGGTGTGGTTGGGCTCGGTGTCGGCTCGGGGGCGGCCGCCGATGCGTTCGCCCGCCGACGACCCCGACCGACCTGATCCAATGCCGAACGCAGTGTGTCCTCGAGGTGGGCCAGTCGCTTGTCGACGTAGATGTCGGCCTCTGCCCGCACCCGGGAGGCGTCGGCTTCGGCGTGCTGGGTGATCGCGCGAGCCTGCCGTTCGGCCTCCACCCGCACGATGTCGGCGCCGACCATCCGCTCCGCTTCCAGCCGTGCCCGCTCGATCGTCTGTTCAGCGTCCGCGCGGCCCTGACCACGCAGCTCGTCGGCCTGCGCCTGGGCGGAGGCCACGAGAGCCGTCGCCTCACTCTGCGCGCGTGTCATGAGGGCTTCAGCCTCTTCGCGCGCGGCCGTCACCTGGGACTCGGCCTCCCGCTGGGCGTCTTCGAGGACATCATCGCGGTCGGCGAGGATGGTTGCGGCGTCCCGCAGCGACGCCGGCATCAGGGCACGCACGGCGTCGAGCAGTTCCAAGGTGATGGTGCGGTTCACCACACACGAGTCGGACAGCGGCACTCCCCGGGCACCCTCGATCAGGTCGACAAGATCGTCGAGCCGTTCGTAGACCTCCATGCGGGCCTCCCATGACGTGTGGTGGGTGCGTTCACCCCCTATTAGACACGCGCTCGAGCAAACGGTCGTTCACCACGCCGGGGAGCAGCGTCGAAACGTCGCCACCGTAGGTCGCGACCTCCTTGATGAGGCTGCTCGACAGGTAGGAGTAGAGCGGGTTCGTGGAGATGAACACGGTGTCCACTCCGGACAACTTGTAGTTCATCTGCGCCATCTGCAACTCGTAGTCGAAGTCGCTGACGGCCCGCAGGCCCTTCACGATCGCCTGGATCTCGCGCTCCTTGCAGAAGTCGACCAGTAGGCCGTGGAAGGAGTCCACCCGGACGTTGGGCAGGCCGGCGGTGACCTCGCCGAGGAGTTCGATGCGCTCCTCCACGCTGAACATCCCCTGCTTCTTCTTGTTGATGAGGACCGCCACCACCACCTCGTCGAAGATGTTGCTGGCACGCTGCACGATGTCGAGATGGCCGTTGGTCACGGGGTCGAACGACCCTGGGCAAACCGCTCTGCGCACCATTGCTCCTTGGGTGTGGGCTAGGGGATCTGATCGTGACCGTACCAAACGGCACGCAGCAGATGAGTGTCTCCGAAGCGGCGCTGCCACGTCTTTCCGAATCCTGCCGGCCACGTCAGGTCGGTGCCACGCGGTCCGCGCTCCACCACGACCAGGGCCTCGGGGGCGAGCCAGCCCAACGTCAGGCTACTCACCAACGCGCCGACCTGCGTGGTCGCCAGATCGTAGGGCGGATCGAGGAAGACGAGATCGTAGGCATGAACAGGACCGCGCAGAAAGGTAGCGCAGGTCATCTTGCGGACCTCGGCTCCCGGTAGTCCCACGGCGGCGATGTTCGCGGTCATGGTGGCGGCGGCCACTGGGGCACTGTCCACCAGCGTGGCCCGCTGCGCACCGCGGGACAACGCCTCGAGGCCTAACGCTCCCGACCCGGCGAACAGATCGAGCACCTGCGCCCCCCGCACCGCGTCGAGTGCGTCCAAGGACGAGAACAGCGCCTCCCGGACCCGGTCAGAGGTCGGTCGGGTCACCTGCGGCGGCACCTGCAGCCGTCGTCCCCGCGCGGTTCCCGCCACGATCCGCGTCACGACTTCTCCACGTACTCGGACTGCCACCGGTTGACCATGGCCCGCAGCGCCCTATGCTCGCGCAGTTCCGGATCGCGTTCGAAGAGATCGGCCACATCTGCCCGCGCCTGCTCGATGATCTGCTCGTCGCGGACCACCCGCAGCAGCCGTAGCGAGGTGAGCCGGCCGGACTGCGCGGTGCCGAGCACATCACCCTCCTTGCGGGTCTGCAGGTCCACCCGCGCGAGGTCGAAACCGTTGGTCGTGCCCGCGACCTGTTCCAGACGCGCGCGCGCCGCCGGGTTGCGGGTGGCCAGCAGGCACAGTCCGGGTGCGCTGCCCCGGCCCACCCGGCCACGCAACTGGTGCAACTGCGACAGCCCGAAGGATTCGGCATCGAGCACGATCATCATGGACGCCGCCGGCACGTCCACTCCCACCTCGATCACGCTGGTGGCCACGAGCACGTCGAGGGCGTCGGCGTCCGTGGCCGGCGCGGCAAAGCGGCGCATGGCATCGGTCTTCTCCGCCGACGGCATGCGCCCGTGCATGAGGCCCACCCGCACCGTCGACAGTTCCTTGTCCGCGAGGGCCTGCGCGGTGAGCAGCACCCCCCGCGTCGTCTCCGGCTGCGTGTCGGCGCCTCGCTCCTCGTCACCGATCCGCGGGCACACCACATAGACCTTGCGCCCCTGCCGAACCTCCTCCACCACCCGCTGCCACATCCGCTCGGCGTGGCGCGGTGCCCGGGACTCGTCCACGACGAACGTGCTGGTGCCGGCACGACCTTGCGGGAGTTCCTTGAGCGTGGTGACGTCAAGATCGCCGAAGACCGTCATGGCCACCGTCCGGGGAATGGGGGTGGCCGTCATCACCAGCAGATGCGGCCGGATGTCCTGGGCGCCGCGCTCGAGCAGGGCCGCGCGTTGCTCCACGCCGAACCGGTGCTGCTCATCGACGACGACCAGCCCCAGGTCGGCGAACTGCACCTTGTCGTTGAGCAGAGCGTGGGTACCGATGGCGATCCCAGCCTGTCCGCTCATGATCTTCAGCAGGGCATCCTTGCGGGTCGCGCTGTTCTGGGAGCCGGTCAGCAGCACAACCTGAGTGCCCCGCGGGTCACCGGCCAGCATGCCCGCCTGCGCAAACTCCCCAAGCATGGCCGTGATGCCGGTGAAGTGCTGCTGCGCCAGCGTCTCGGTGGGCGCCAGCAGCACCGCCTGCCCGCCACTGTCGACCACAGTGGCCATGGCCAGCAGCGCCACCAGCGTCTTTCCTGCTCCGACTTCACCGTGCAGCAGCCGCTGCATGGGCGTCGGGGCCGCCAAGTCCGTTCGAATCGCCGCGATGGCGTCCTGCTGCCCTTGCGTGAGCGTGAATGACAGTCGTTCGAGGATGACGTCGGCCAACCCCCCTGCCGTCCCGGTCCGGGCAGTGGCCGGTCGTGCGGAGGCCGCCCGCCGGCGCATCGCCAAGATCGTCTGCAGGACAAACGCCTCCTCGTACGTGCAACGGGCCAGACCCGCTCGCGTCTGGTCGATGTGCTCGGGGCGGTGGATGCAGCGCAACGCCTCCTGCTGGCCGAGCAGGCCACGTCGGTCTCGGATCTGCTCGTCGAGCGGATCGTCGGTGAGGTCGACCGCGTCGAGCACCATACGCATCGCCCGGTCCACCCGCCACGTGGGGACGGTGGCCGTCGCCGGGTAGATCGGCGTGATGGTGGCCAGGAACGCCTGCAGGTCCTCGATGTCGGTGCTGCCCTCCGACGGTGCCATGGTGAACTGCGGGTGGGCCAGCTGCAGATTGCCCTTGAACATCCCGACCTTGCCGCTGAACAGGCCGACGCGACCGGGTGGCAGTCGGGCCACGAACCCCCGCAACCCGCGGAAGAAGGCCAGGTGCAGGTCGCTGTGGCCGTCGGTGATGACCACCTCGAGCATCTGCCCCTTGCGCGTGTTCTTGATGACAGCGGTCTTCACGCGCGCCAGGACGGTCGCGACATCGTCCACCTGTAAGGCGGCGATATCAGTCAGGGTGGACATGTCCTGATACCTGCGGGGAAACACCCACAGCAGGTCTTCGCACGTCACGACGCCGTGCGATGTCCGCAGTGTTTTGGCACTGCCGCCACCGAGGACCTCGGCCAACGATGTGGAAAGGCCCGCCACGCTATTCCACGCCGATGATCACAGGCCAGTACGGCTGGCCGCCGGCCACCACTTCGAGGTCGACGAGTGCCGACTGGAGGTGAGCGGCCACCGCTGGCACGAGATCTGGGGGGCAGTCCAGGCCGGTCACCAGCGTGACGAGTTCGCTGGTACTGCTACTCATCCTCTCGATCACCCGCTGGCAGACCGCGGTCACGTCGGCACCGATCTCGACGATGTCGCCATCGACCAGGCCGAGGACGTCACCGACCTGGCAGCGGCCCGCCGTGGTGATGGCTTCCTTGCTGGCGACGGTCACCCCGCCGTAACGGGTGGCGCTGGATGCGCGCGCCATCGTGACCACATCGTCGTCGAAGCTACTCGCAGCGTCATGCACCGCGACGGCAGCCAGTGTCTGCACGATCGAGCGGCTGGGGACCACCGCCACTCTGATGTCGTCATCGCGCAAGAATTCCGCAGCAGCCTTGGCCACCGGCGTGGAATCGGCGTCGGACGGCAGCAGTAGGGCCTCGCGCGCGCCGCAGGAGGTCACCGCCCGCACGAAGTCACGGGTGCTGGGCCTGCCGCGGGGCGGAGTCCGCACCACCACCGCGCCCGACTCCTCCAGCAACTCGGCCACACCGGGGCCGTGCGCCACCGCCACCACCACCCGGGTGATGTGCCGGGGCAGATTGCGTTGCTGTTCGATCAGGTCCGTCACGGCGATGCGGTGGGGGCGCCCGGCATCGATACCCGCCTCAATGGCCGCCCCGATCGCTTCCGTATGGACGTGGACGTTCCACAATCCGCCGCCGCCGACGATCACCAGCGAATCTCCGAGGGCGTCGAGACGCTCCCGCAGCGCGGCAATCCGATCGTCCTCGCCGTCGAGCAGGTACATCACCTCATATCGCGGTCCCGCGTATTCCTCCCCCGGACCGGGCTCGTGGACCACGATGGCCTCCCTCGGCATGTCCTGCTCGGAGATCTCACCGGTCAAGGCCTGCAGCAACGAGTCGAGGACCACGACCAGCCCCATGCCACCGGCGTCGACGACACCGGCTGCCGCCAAAGCCGGCAGCTGAGTCGGAGTGAGCGCCAGGGCCTCATGAGCGCGCACAGACGCGGCCCGGGCGACCTGCGCGACGTCAGCACCGGACATCGCGGCGGCACCCAGGGCCGCCTGCCGGGAGACAGTCAGCACGGTCCCCTCCACGGGCCGGCTGACTGCCGCGTACGCGAGGTCGCTGGCTCGCTGTAGAGCCAAGGCCAACGTCTCCCCCGTCGGTTCGCTGGCGCTGCCCAGCACTTCGGACATCCCCCGCAGCAACTGGCTCAGGATGACTCCGGAATTCCCACGCGCACCCAGCAGCGCGCCACGCGCGAGCGCCTCGAGCACCGGACCCGGCTCGGGTCGCGGGTCGCTGATCTCCTGGGCTGCACTGGCCGCGGCTTCGACGGTGAGGAACATGTTCGTCCCCGTGTCCCCGTCTGGAACGGGGTAGACGTTGAGGGCATCGATCTCGGCCCGCCTGTGACCGAGGGCGTTCTGACTGGCTCGCATCCAGTTGCGTACGGCTGTCGCGTCGAGCGCCACCGCGGTCATCGCGACTCCCGTCTGTTCGTTGCTGGGTCACCCCAGGGTAACGGGGGGCCATGACGTTTACCGGCAAGGATCGGCTATCCTGGGAGCA
>JAKOZM010000285.1 GCA_029779995.1 Actinomycetes bacterium | reverse complement strand
GGGGATGTCATCGACAACGGCAGCACCGGGATGCTGGTCCCACCGCGCGACGTGGCCGCCATGACCGCCGCCGTCCGCTCGTTGCTGCGTGACGATCATGGCATCGGTTCCGCCGCCAGGCAGGAGGTCGCGAAGAGCTACACCGTGGATGTCATGGCGGGTAGGTACGCGGATGCCTACCAATCTGTGGTGGGGCGCTCGCCCTAGCGCCTGCTGAGCAGGTGGGTCTGCCGGTCGTTCGATCCGTGAATCCACAGCCAAATCCCTGGTCAGGAGAGTTTGTCGTAGGTCCCTCGTACGGTGTGGGCATGAACGAGTCGGTGGTCGATGCGTGGGAGGCAATGCGCTCCTCGGGGGATCCGTTGGAGGTCGCGAAGGCCGCTGAGGCGGTGATCGGGTTCTGCCACGCCCAACAACTACGGTCCTTCCATCAGGTGTTCGTGGAATCGGAGCTGGGAGCGGATCCGGATGGGGTGGTGGTTGATCCGACCCCGCCGGAGGTGGCGTGCGCGATGGTGTGGACGCCGGGGTTCGCCTCGACGATGGTGGATGTGGCGGTGGATGTGGTGCGGGACCTGCCTGTGCTGCTGACCGCCTTGGCTGATGGGCGGCTGGATTTGGTGAAGGTGCGGGAGATCGCCCGGGCCACGTGTGAGCTGTCCCCGGCCGACCGGCAGGCGCTGGCAGAGCGGGCCATCGACTATGCCGCCACCCGCACCCGCGGCCAGGTGCGGCCGTGGCTGACCCGCCAGGTCGACCGGATCGACGCCGACGCTGCCGAACGCCGCCGGAAGAAGGCCCGCAAGTCACGCAAGGTGACGTTGATCCCGGAGCCGGACGGCATGGCCACCCTGTCCGCCTACCTCACCGCGGAGCAGGCCACCGCCTGTATGGAGTCGATCCGGGTCCGGTCAAACAACATCCAGGGCAACCGGGATGCCATCCAGGCCGACATGTTCATCGAACTGCTCACCGGGGTCACCGCGGCTGAGCAGGTCCCGATCGCGGTGATCATGACCGATGAGGGGGCGGAGATCGAGGGGTACGGCCCGATCGCTGACGGTCATGCGGATGAGTTGTTGCGCCGTCTGGAGGTGCCGTCGGCGATCATCCGGCTGACCCTGCCGCAACTGTGCGCCGGCTACCAGCCCACGTTGAAGATGCGCCGGTACGTACGCACCCGGGACCGGCGCTGCCGGTTCCCCGGCTGCCGCCGCCCAGCCCGACACTGCGATCTGGACCACATCGTGCCCTGGCCCGCAGGTGCCACCGACGCGGACAACCTGCAGGCCCTGTGCCGCTACCATCACCGCCTCAAAACCCATGGCAAATGGCGGGTCGAACGCCAGCCCGACGGCACCACCATCTGGATCAGCCCCCGCGGCAAGCGATACACCAACCCACCCGACGACCCGTAGAACCGGGATACCCGCACACGCGGGCAGCACCAACGAGATCGCTCGGACCAGGCGGGGCGATCAGCACCCGTCTGCGGCCCCTCGAACTGGCAACCCCGGGAGTACCGTGGAGCGTATGGACAGCGGCTCATACATCGACCTGGAAGAACGCTCAGGTGCCCGCAACTACCACCCCTTACCGGTCGTCATTCACTCCGGCGAGGGGGCATGGGTCACTGACGTGGAGGGTAAGCGGTACCTCGACT
>JAKOZM010000283.1 GCA_029779995.1 Actinomycetes bacterium | reverse complement strand
CGAGCTGACCGGACCACACATGATTCGCCACACGTTGGCCACTCGACTGGTCCGCGGCATCGGCTGCGAACCCCAGGCGATGGATGTGGTCCAGGCCGTCCTTGGGCACCGCAGCATCCACTCGACGCGCGTCTACACCCACGATCTGGAGCGGGCGAAGAAGGAAGCCCTCGCAGCGCTTGCACCCCGCTCGGTCGTGCTGGGGCCATCGCGATGACTACCGCAGTTCGTCGAGCGCTGTCCTCCGCGCTGACCGACCCGCAGCCGAGCGTGGCCCCGACCTGGACCGAGCATTTGGAGAGTCGCATTGTCC
Source organism: Actinomycetes bacterium (assembly GCA_029779995.1). The sequence goes on along the minus strand of JAKOZM010000283.1, from coordinate 13,788 downwards.
GGGACTGGCGCAAGGACGAGTTCGACGCCAAGAAGCTCGTGTTCACACCCGACCCAGGAAACCCAAGGACCTCGGCCGGTTACTGCCAGCGATCGGGATGCCCCACGCTCTTGCCGCGAGCAGCCGTGTGCCACAGCTGCCGGAGCGACCACAAGCGCTCCGGGACTGTTCTCTCGCTGAGCGAATGGGCTCCACAGGCCGAGCCCCCCGCACGCTTCGAGCCCAACGTGGGTTGTCTCGTCCCCGGCTGCGAACGGGGACATGGAGGCAACGGATTGTGCCACTCTCACAACGCCCGGTTCGGTAGGTGGAGGAAGACCCACGACGACGGCGACGTGGCGGCGTGGATCGCCGACGATCGGCCGAGGGCGCTGTCGGCCAGGCCGCGCTGTCGCGCCGGTGCCTGCCGAGCAGACGGTACCGGCCGGAACGGCCTGTGCTACGGCCACCAAAGCGAGTACCTCAAGTGGGAACGATCCGGCGGGACCACCGGACTGCCAGTAGATGCCGATACCTGGTTGCGCACCACCCGCGAGCCGCCGATGGACTCCGAGAAGCTCACCTCCTACTCAAGCGCAGCCGCTGTGCCGTTCGGCGCGCTGCCCGAACCGCTGCGGTGGGAACTCCTCTACGCCGTCCAGCAGCGAGACCTCGGCGGCGGGGTGCTGGCAACCGCCGAACTGCGGGGCACCTACCGGGCCCTTCTTCGCAGCGGCCGCACCTCCGTCGTCGGCGCAACGCTCCTCGGCCGAACGTCGAACAACCCCTATCTCTTGGGGCTGCTCAACGAGTGGCAGCGGCACATCGACGATGCCCATCGCAGCTGGTCCGGCATCGATGATCGTGATCCTCAGATCATCTACCTGCGCGACCTCGAGCTCACCGCCGCGGCGACACCCGTCGGGCCACACGCGAAGGTGGACCTCAGACCGATCCGGCAGTCATGGATCGCGGACTCCTACGAAAGTTGGGTCCGCGCTGCGCCGCGTAGCAGACACAACGTCTCGTACCTGCTCCACATGGTGGTCCTGATCGACGAGATCCTGACGGTGCGAGGCACACCCCGCACCGCACTGGGTAGGCCTGACATGGATGCCATCGTCAACGGGATCCGGAAGCGCTGGCACCTGGACCACACCCAGCGACGCCAGATCGGCCTACTCAACAAGTTCCTGGCAGACTGCCGCCGCGACGAAAAGCTGCAGGCGCACTGGGCCGACATCCCCGCCACGTTCGCCCTCGACCTGGCCCGCCACCGGCCACGGGGAACCAAGTCACGCACGCGGGACGGTGACGACGCCTTCCGGTTCGTGCCGCAACCGGTCATCGACCACCTGATGGACAACCTGAACCTGCTTCAGCGTCGTACGCCCTACCTGACCGCTGAGGCACGCGCGATGCTGTTCCTGCAGGAACGGTGCGGGCGTCGCACCACCGAGACCATCAGGCTCAAGGAGGACTGCATCTCCTACGACGACCAGGGCGCGCCGTACCTGGAGTGGGAGCAATGCAAGCCGCCGTACAAGATGGGCAAGCGGCTGCCCATCCATCAGGAGACCCACGACGTCGTCAGGCAATGGCAACAGATCAAACGTGAACACGGCATCGAGTCCCGATGGCTCTTCCCCGCAGTACAGAGGCCAGGCGTCGATAAGCCTTGGAACTCCACCTACCTCCAGACGCGGGTCCAAGACCTGGTCAACGTGGTGCTGGAGCAGGCTCCCTACGAGGGAGTTGCCGAGGGGCCGGAGGGAAACCTCATGCACTTCGACCTCAGGGCGCTGGATGCCTACTCGTTCCGGCACGCCTTCGCGCAGCGCTTTGCAGACGCCGTCGACGCGGACGGCCGGTCGACCACGCCTCCCGACGTACTCCAGGAGTACATGGGCCACGGCAGCTTCAACACCACCATGGCTTACTACCAGGTCACGGCGAAGCGGCGGAAGAAGGCCCTGGATGCGGTAGCTCCCCGACGACTGAACCTCCAGGGTGCGGCCATCAGCGTGGATCGAGAGCGGGACGGCTTCACGAAGGTCGCCGTGTCCCTCGGGCATTGCACTGAGCCTCAGAACGTCGCCGCCGGCGGTCACGGCTGCATGGTCGACCACGCCTGCGAGTCATGCCCGTTCTTCCTCGTCGACCCCCTCGAACGCGATGGTATGGAGGCCAAGCGTCATGCGCTGCGCGTGAAACTTGAGCGGGCGAGGGTGATCAACGCCCAGCAGCACCTCCTGGACCACTACGAGGCCCGGATCAAGGACACCAGCACGATCATCGACGGTATCGACGCCTACATCGACGGGCTGCCCGATGACGAACGTCTAGACATCCGCGAAGCCGTGGAACGGATGGCTGACATTCGACGCCGCGCCACGGCCGCCCGAAAGATCGATCTGCGCCAACTCCTGGAGGCCAACGATGACACCTGACACAGCCGTCGACGCCCTCCGACGCAACCGCGCCGACGCCTCAACGGCGAAGCAGCAAGCCGTCCTGGCAGCGCTCGACCGTCTCTGCGCTGCCGGGCACGAGGTGAACATCTCGACCGTCGCCCGCGCGGCTGGAGTGTCTCGACAGTTCCTCTACACCCACGAGGCGCTCCGACAGGCCGTCGCCAGCGCAACCCCCACGGGCAGCAAGGGGCAGCACGACGAAGACACCGGAGCTCACATGTCCCGCGGGCTGCGAGCCGACCGCCGCATCCTCACCGCGAAGGTTGAACGCCAAGCCGCGGCCATCACCGACCTGAAGGAACAGATCGCGACGTTGGAGCACCAGAGGCAACGCTGGCTCGGCACCCAGCTCAACGCTGACGCATCCATCGACCCTGAGGCCCACTCCGAGCTTCGGATCACCAACGAGCGACTGACCGCCCAGAACGCCTCACTGACTGCCCAGGTCACCGAACTGCGACGGATCAACACCATCCTCGAGGCAGACCTGGCCGCCTCACGGCAAGCCCACGCAGAAGACGTCGCGAACCTGCTTCCCGACACCGCCGCATCGGTGACGACAATGGCGTCACGGCGATGACCGAGCCCCGCGACGCCGGTCTTTCCTCCGCCACACCACGGCGGCAACGAGCCTGTCAGTTCCAACCGCTAGCGTCTGGCCGAAGGACTCGGCCCACAGAAGATGGAGTGCAGCCATGTCGTCGTCACGAGATGACCAGTCGACCGAGGACCCCGCTGGGACGGACTCCTTCGCCCACAACGTGTCCCGTCGGGAGAATCCGTGACGCTGGCTGAGTCGATTGTCGAGGAACAGCTCGTGAAGTCCCGGATCCGCGTGAAGTCCTACGGGGAGGTCTTCACCCCCCGCCACATGGTCGACAAGATGCTCGACCTGGTGCGCGAGGAGCTGGAGACCGGCCCGGGCTTCGTCGACAAGACCTTCCTGGAGCCGGCTGCCGGCGACGGGAACTTCCTCGTGGCGATCCTGCAGCGCAAGCTGCGCGCAATGGAGCAGCGTGTGGAGTCGGCGCTCTGGCCCCAGGAGTCCCTGTTCGCCCTCGCCTCGATCTACGGGATCGAGCTCCTCGAGGACAACCATGCCGATGCCAAGGTCGCCATGCTGGATGAGTTCCTCACCTTCCACCACAGGCATAGCACTCCGTGCAGCACCCGCACCAACCTGCACCGCGCGGCCGCGTTCCTCATCGACACCAACATCATCCGCGGGAACACCCTCACCGGTCTGGACTGGCGCGGCCAGGAGATCCAGTTCTCGTGGTGGCACAGGTCCCCCGAGGAGCCGGGCATCGTGGTGCGCGAACCCTTCTCGTTCGCCTCGTTGCGTGAGGACGCCATGCTCGACTTCGCGGACTACGACGTCTACGCACCGTGTCCCATCGACCGCGTCCACCAGGAGGGGAGGACCCCGTGACGAGCCCCAAGATCGACACGTTCCGCCAGATCAACCCGATGGTCTACTCGTGGCGGACCCCAGACGTGCCCAAGTACGAAGGCTGGGAGAAGATCGGCTACACGGGTCTTCAGACCGTCGACGACCGGATCGCCCAGCAGGCGTCCCAGATGTCGGTGAAGAAGGAGAAGCTCTGGGCTCGGCGAGCTGTGTTCACGTCCGAGGCCGGTGGCCAGTTTACCGACACGGATTTCCACGCCTACCTAAAGCAGCACGGCGTTGAGCGCGAGTTCGACCCTGGAGCACGGCCCCAGCAGACGGAGTGGCACCACTTCGCACCTGTGCCGAAGACGTCTCTTGACTACTTCAACGCCTTCGCCGGCCAGGACTACAGCGACCTTCAAGCCGGCGGCGAGGACGACTACGTCCTGCGGCCAGAGCAGCAGGATGCCGTTGCCCAGGCCATGGCAGCGTTCACCGACGGCTCCGACGAGGTGCTGTGGAACGCCAAGCCCCGGTTTGGCAAGACCCTGACGACCTACCACCTCATGCGCGAGCTGGACGCGGTCCGCGTCCTCGTGGTCACCAACCGCCCGGCCATCGCCAACTCCTGGTTCGACGACTTCACCCGCTTCATCGGCCACCAGACGACATTCAAGTTCGTCTCGGAGTCACCGTCGCTGGCACGACGCTCACCGATGACCCGTGCCCAGTGGATCGCCTACTCCAACGAGCACATGGACAAGGATCCCCGCGTCGTCGAGTTCCTCTCGCTGCAGGACCTCAAGGGGTCGCAGTACTTCGGCGGCACGCACAAGAAGCTGAAGCACATCGCCGACTTCCACTGGGACCTGCTCGTCATTGATGAGGCCCACGAGGGCGTCGACACCACGAAGACCGACATCGCTTTCGACCAGATCAAGCGCAAGTACACGCTCCACCTTTCGGGCACACCGTTCAAGGCGCTGGCTTCCGGCCGGTTCACCGACTCAGAGATCTTCAACTGGACCTACGAGGACGAGCAGCAGGCTCGGGCGGACTGGAACGACGGGACCCAGGAGAACCCCTACGCAGCTCTTCCCACCCTCAACCTGCTCACCTACCAGCTCTCCCGCATGATCACCGACCGCCTGGCCGAGGGCGTGGCCATCGACGAGGACGAGGCGAGCGTGGACTTCACCTTCGACCTCAACCAGTTCTTCGCCACCAAGGACAACGGCTTCTTCGAGTACGAGGCCGAAGTGATCAAGTTCCTCGACACCCTCACGACCAACGACAAGTACCCGTTCTCCACCCCCGATCTACGCAACGAAATCCGGCACTCCTTCTGGCTGCTTCACCGCGTAGCCTCCGCCAAGGCGCTGGAGAAACTCCTCAAGGCACACCCGGTGTTCAGGGACTACACCGTCGTCCTGGCAGCTGGCGACGGCCGCACCGACGAGGATGACCCGGTCGCTATCGGCAAGTCGTTGGACAAGGTGCGTGAGGCGATCGCCAGCGCGGAAGCCTCGGGTGGCAGGACCATCACGCTCTCCGTCGGCCAGCTCACCACCGGCGTCACGGTCCCCGAGTGGACCGCAGTCATCATGCTGTCCAACATGGCCTCCCCGGCCCAGTACATGCAGGCGGCCTTCCGTGCCCAGAACCCGCATATCTTCATGCGTGGCGACGAGGTGCTCCAGAAGCAGAACGCCTACATCTTTGATTTCGCCCCCGAGCGCACGCTCACCATCTTTGACGACTTCGCCAACAACCTGAGCCCGAACCCGCCCTTGAGTACGCAGGTCCGGCAGGACAACATCCGTACCCTGCTCAACTTCTTCCCGGTGCTGGGTGAGGACTCCGAGGGGCGCATGATCGAGCTCGACGCCTCGAAGGTGCTCACCTTCCCGCGGGTCTTCAAGGCCCGCGAAGTCGTACGCCGCGGGTTCCTGTCGAACCTGCTGTTCGCCAACGTCGCCGGCATCTTCCGCTACTCCGAGCATGTGAAGGAGATCCTGGACAAGCTGCCGACGGCCAAGCAGGGCAAGGTCAAGAAGGGCGAGCCCCTCGATATCCCGCAGCCGCCGCCCACGACGGACCCTGACGGCAACGTGCAGGTCGACGAGACCGTCATCAACCCCAAGGTCTCCGAGCTCGGCCCGCCGGTGTGGTCAGTCGAGGACATCCCCGCCATTGACCCTGCCACTCCGGCGGCCAAGGCCGCAGCGGAGATCGCCCGGTTCGTCACAGGCCAGACCGGCACCAAGCGCGAGGAGCTGAAGGACGCCTACCAGCTGACAAACAAGCAGGTCGAGCGAGACGTCAGGCGCACCGAGCAACACGTGGCCGACAAGGTCGAGCGCGCACTGACCGACCACCAGATCGCCCAGAAGCATCTTCAGGATGAGTTCGAGGCCGCGGCCACCGAAGCCGAGGGTGATGAGGTCAAGTCTAGGCAGGCGGGCGAGATGGAGGCGTTCAAGAAGGACCTGGCGGCCATCGTGGAGGACGTGATGGAGACCATCGTTCCCGAGGTGGTCAAGCGGGAGGAGACCAAGTCGGAGCAGAAGCGCGCCGACAAGACGATGGAGGACGCCCGGTCCCACTTGCGGGGTTTCGCCCGCACGATCCCGATGTTCCTCATGGCCTACGGCGACCGGGACACCCGCCTGGCGAACTTCGACGACTACACCCCCGACGATGTGTTCGAGGAGATCACCGGCATCACCGAGGCCGAGTTCCGGGTGCTGCGCGACGGCCAGGAGATCACCGAAGACGACGGCACGGTCACGACCATCCCCGGCCTGTTCGACGAGTCCGTCTTCAACCAGGCCCTCCAGGAGTTCCAGGACAAGAAAGAGGCTCTGGCTGACTACTTCGACGACGAACTGACCGAGGACATCTTCGCCTACATCCCTCGGCAGAAGACCTCGCTGGTGTTCACCCCCAAACCCGTCGTCGAGAAGATGGTCGACATCCTGGAGGAAGAGAACCCCGGCATCTTCACCAACCCGGACAAGACTTTCGCGGACCTCTTCTCAACGGCGGGACTCTTCCTGATGGAAGTTGTCCGCCGCCTCGACCACGGCCTTGCCGAACAGATCCCGAATCAGAACAAGCGCCTAAGGCACATTCTCACCAAGCAGATCTTCGAGATGAGCCACAACCAAGTCCTGCACCGCATCACCATCGAAGCCGTCTCCGGCGGGATCCCCGAACGCAAACGTTGGATGGAGGAGTCCAGACACTTCAGGGTGGGCAACCTGGCCCGGATGTCCCCTGATGAACGGCAGGCCGTGGTCGACGACATGTTAAAGGAAGGACCCTGACCATGAACAAGACGTTCGACGTCGTCATCGGCAACCCGCCCTACCAAGAGGAGACGGAAGGTGGCGGGCGTTTCGCTACGCCCATTTACCACCTGTTCATGGACGCGTCATACGAGGTCGCAGAGAAGGCGGTGCTCATTACCCCGGCGCGCTTCCTCTTTAATGCCGGCCAGACGCCGAAGGCATGGAATGCGAAGATGCTTGCTGACCCACACCTAACGGTTCCCTACTACGTCTCAAACAGTGACGACCTCTTCCCGGGCACTGAGATCATGGGCGGGGTGGCAGTGACCTACCGTGACGCGTCGCGGCAGGGGGAGCCGATTGGTGTGTTCTCAAAGTTCGCGGAACTGAACGTGATTCGTCAGAAGGTTGCCGAGAAGACACACGAGTCGATCACGTCGCTTGACTTCACGAGCTCGCGCTCCTACCGATACACAGAGCGCATGCACGAAGAGAACCCTGCTGTCGAGGCACTGCTGCCAAGTTCTGAGCGGTACAAACTGGTGACCAGCGCGTTCACATTGCCGGTGTTCCATGCGGAGCGCCCCAGCGATGGGCGCGAGTACGAACGGATGTATGGACTCGCCGACAGCAAACGCACATACCGTTGGGTCCGCCAGGACTACATCGCCGGGCCCGCGAGCCTCAACAAGTACAAGGTCGCCGTCCCTGCATCCAGAAACGCAGGCGGGATGCTAGGCGACAAGCCCGCCCAGGTCACTGGTTACTCGCTGCTCTTGGAGCCTGGTACAGGCGTAACGCAGACCTTCATCACCATCGGCTCTTTCGACACTAAAGCGGAAGGCGAAGCGTGCCTCAAGTACATCCAATCGAAGTTCGCACGAGTGATGCTCGGAATACTCAAGGTGACACAGCACAATCCGCGCAGCACGTGGAAGCACGTCCCAAACCAGGACTTTGGTTCCTCCTCGGACATAGACTGGAACAAGTCCATGCCAGAGATCGATCAGCAGCTCTACGCCAAGTACGGGCTTGATCCTGACGAGATCGCCTTCATCGAGAGCCACGTCAAGCCGATGGAATGACCCCGCAACTGAGCGACCGTGGGCTCCGCCGTCCGGACGGACGATGGTCGGTGGCCGAGACACGACCTCCGCATTCACGAACATCTTAAAGGAGAAGGGGAGCACCACGCCAATGCATCTGACCAAGTTCCGCGTCCGCAAGTTCAGGAACATCCTCGACAGTGGAGAGATCAAGGTCGATGAGAGCGTCACCTGTCTCGTCGGCATGAACGAGTCCGGGAAGACTGCCGTCCTGACAGCGCTGCACCGGCTGAACCCGGTCGACAGCGGCAGCTTCCAGGAGAAGTACGACTACCCGCGATGGCTGCTCGCGAGGGACCGGAAGGAGCAGCTGATCGACTCCGTCGTCCCTATCGAGGCGACGTTCGCGCTAGACGACTCCGATGTCGCCCTCCTCGATGACGCCCTGGGCCCAGACGTGGTGAAGCCTTTCGACGTGACGGTGTCGCGGCGCTACAACGCCACGAACCGCCAGTGGACCGTTCCGCATGACGCTCGGCGAGCGGTCGAGAACCTCCTCGGTCGTGTCGACATCCGCAAGAAGACCCTGGAGCACTTCAAGGGGGTCAAGGACCTTGATGGGATCGAGGCGGTGTGCGCTCGGCTTATGGTCGACGAGATCGACACCCAGGCGGATAAGACGGCCGAAGAGGTGGAGAGCATCCGTGCCGAGCTGAACAAGCTCGACGGCGACACGGCTGGGCGTGTTGCACAAAACCTGCTTACGGTCCGGCTGCCGAAGTTCTTCTACTTCTCGGAGTACTCGGGTCTTGTGGGCCGGATCGACGTAGCCGCCCTCGACACCGAGGACGAGCAGACGGCGTCATCGGCGGACCAGACGGCAAAGGCGCTGCTCCGCCTCGCCAGCACGACCCCAGCAGAGCTGGGTGAGGATGATTACGAGGACCGCAAGGCCGAGCTCGAGACCGTCGGACACGAGTTGACCGAGCAGGTCTTCGAGTACTGGAAGCAGAACGAGAACCTCCGTGTTCAGTTCGACATCGACCGCCAGATCGAGCGGCTCCCGGACGGCCGGCACACCGTCAGGAAGACGTTCCTTGACATCCGGGTCGAGGACACCAGGCATCGCTTCACCAATAACTTCGGCCAGCGCTCGTCCGGATTCCGGTGGTTCTTCTCCTTCCTCGCCGCATTCACCGAGTTCGAGACCCGTAAGGAACCGGTGGTCGTGCTACTGGACGAGCCGGGACTCACCCTGCATGCCCGTGCTCAGGGCGACCTGCTCCGGTTCATCAACGAGCGACTGGCCAGCGCTGTGCAGGTCCTGTACACGACGCACAGCCCATTCCTGGTCGAGACCGACAGAATTGACCGTGTCCGGATCGTCGAGGACGGCGGTCCCCAGACCGGTGCAACCGTGACCCAAGAGGCCCTGACCGTCGGTGAGAGCAGCATCTTCCCGCTGCAGGCGGCACTTGGCTACGACATCGCCCAGCACTTGTTCATCGGACAGACCAACCTCCTGGTGGAGGGTCCGAGCGACTTTGTCTACCTCGACGCAGTCAGCCGGCTGCTGAGGGACAGCGGGCGCACTGCCCTGGATGAACGCTGGCGGGTGCTTCCCACCGGCGGAGCCGCGAACATCCCAGCCTTCGTGGCGCTGATGGGCCAGAACCTGGACGTGACGGTCCTGATCGACTCGGGCACCGAGGGTGTCGACCGGCTCGAGAGGGCCGTCGCCGCGGCTCGGCTGCAGCGCAACCGGATCGTTCAGATCAGCGAGATCACCGGCCGCAGGCATTCCGACATCGAGGACCTCTTCGATGTCGATGAGTATCTCAAACTCTTCAACAAAGCGTTCGGCACGTCGATCTCGTCCAGCGACCTCGGTCACGGCGACCGGATCCTCAAGCGACTGACGGACGCGCACGGGGCGTACGACCACTACAAGCCCGCTGACGTGATGCTCCGGCACCCTGATCTTCGGGACGGTCTGTCTGAGGCAACCCTGGCAAGGTTCGAGACGCTCTTCGAGCGGATCAACGGCACCGGTTCTGCGAAGTAGTAGCCGGCCGACCGGCTGCTCGACCGAGCACCAGTCTGTGACAGTCGTTGGCATGGAAGCCCCTACTCTGCTGCGAGGGTTGGGGCTTTGGGGTTAGATAAACACGGGCTGCTCGAGGCTGTAGAGGGTCTTGTAGTCGCAAGAGACGGACAGTTCGGTGATGTACCTGACGAACACGGTCCGGATGTCCGGGTTGGCAACCCCGTGCCGGTCGACGAGTTGCTCAGGGGTCATCTTTGCGACGTGGACGAGCTCGGCGTAGCCGGATGGCTCGTTGGAGAAGAGCCCCGCGTCCTTGCATGCCGTCCAGGCGGCGGGCAGGCCGTGGTAGGCCACTCCTCGGTCGTGTTGGACCGAGCGGAGGCCACGGAAGTCCTCGGCGGTGAGATCACGGACGTTCTTGCCGTGGTGGATGCACAGCATGGCGAGCACGGCGACGACGCGGTTGGCGTCCCGGAGGCCCCCTCGCGCCTCGGACTGAGCAATGACCAGCTGGAACGTCTCTGGTTGGTGGTAGGCGGCCCAGTCTCTCCACAACCGGATCCGCCGCGCCGAAAGCATCCAGTCGTAGGAGGGACGGACGGCGTCGACCATGATCAGCGCGTTGATGGCGTAGGCGGTCTCCTGCCGCACCCCCTTGCCTGAAGACCCGGGGTGGGGGCGATAGTCCTGTTCCCCCCGTGCGATCCAGAGATCCCATCGTTCCTGCCAGGAGCCTCCCGGCTGCTGCTCGAGCCAGTCCAGGAGTTTGCCGACCACACGCTTGGAGCGGGTGACCGGGTTGATCTTCATTGTGACCGGCAGCATCTCCTGAGTGAGGATCTCAAGGACGCCGGCGAGTTCGTCACGACCGGCAGTCGCGAGCCGGCCTCCGGCCATCGCTGCCAGCACGTCAGTGCGTGCGTCGGGCAGCTTCATGGCGTCAGTCCCGGGAACAGGACGGCCATGTCGGCAGCGTCGTAGTGGATGCTCGGCGTCGGGGCGGGGGGCGGTGTCGCGAGGTGTCGGTGCAGGGCGTCGACGAGCTCGTCGAGGCGTGCAGCGGAGTAGGCGTTCAAGGTTTCGAGGTGGCGGTGGCGCATCAGGGCTTGGGCATCGGTCAAGGTCATCCGGTCATCGGCGAGGATCCGGTGGGAGAAGGTGTGGCGGAAGTCGTGCCAGGTGTAGTTCGTCCCGAGCCGTGCGTTGGCTCGCTCAAGGACTTGTCGGAGGGCGAAGTAGTTCAATGGCTGGTGCGGCGGACGCGGCGTCAGCCACAAGGGGCCGTCGCCCGAGACGGACGGTCGTTGCGCGAGGTATCGAGCGATCCACACGAACGACTCCGGGGCAGCCGGAACCCAGATGCGTGACCCCAGCCCGCCCTTGGGTTCGATGGCGAAGACGCCCTGCCCGGCATCGACGCCACGAGTGGTCATCGACAAGAGTTCACCGGCGCGTACGCCGGAAGACAGGGCGACCGCCACGAGAGCGCGGTCGCGGTCATGACGCAGGACCTCGAAGAGGTCTTTGAGGGCGGCCTCGGTCACCGACCGTGGCTGGAAGATCGGGACCTTCTGTCGGTACCGGACTCGACGCGTGGGGAGGTGATCCCGGCGGCGCTGAGGAGCGGGAACCGGGCTCCACGGGCCGCGGCCCGTCTCGTACATGAACGTGTAGAAGGCCGACAGAACCGACAGTGCGTGGTTGATCGTTCGCGGCGAATACCCCTCCCGCAGATACGTCTTCCCGGTCGCCGCGTTCACGCTCCCGGCCGGTGGCCGCGACTCCTTCCCCGATCGGACTCGCTGAGAGTTCGGAGCGGCCCGTAGCCACCGGACGAAGTCCCGGACGTCTTCGGTGCTCGCGCGGTCCCACGTGGTGTCGATCGCCTCGCAGAACCGAAGCCAACGCAGCAAGTCATGACAGTAGGACCGCCTCGTCGCCGGCGAGGTGCCGTTAGCGGCCAATTCCGCGACGAACTCACGAACAGGTTCGACGAGCAGACCGTCGTTGGTGCGGATTACCCAACAGAGTGTCGGCTCGGACACGACAGCCATCGTCGACCTGACCTGAAGGGTGGAGACATCGCGCACATCCGCCATCAGGTCACCCTGACAGGGTGCACATCTTCACCGCTACCACGGCCCCAAGGGCACCTCATGAGTTCAGTCAACAGATGCGGTTCGGCGCGCTCTACGTCAGGCGGGCGTTCAGCCGCGTGCTTCTGGCGCGCCGTCGACGACCGAGTGACCCGGGATCTGCTTGGTCGCCGGGTGCCCTGATGGCGCGAGGAGATAGATCAGATCCACGGGGGCGTGATCGCCTGGTGTGGGGGCCGGCAGGAGCCGGCGCAGTTGCTGCTCGAGGTGGGTTTCGGTCGGCAGAGTGCTGTTCATCGCGAGACTCCGGGAGTGCGGTCCGTGGGGGAGGACGAGGGTGGTTCCCGGCGTTGGTGCTCGATGCCTGGGGTCGGCTCGGAGCGGCCGGAGACGACGTCGGTAGGGAGCTCGCTGGGGATCGGGAAGCTTTTCGGGTCCAAGCCGCTGTGTAGGGCGGCGCCGATGAGCCGGGCCAACGAGTAGTCCTGGCCCTGGGGGACACGTTCGAGGGCTGTGCGTGCACTCAGCCCGTCGCCGGCGATCCAGTAGCTGAAGGCCGTCAGGGCTGCTGCTGGGGCTTGACCGCCCTCGGGGGCTCGTGTGAGCAGGTTCTTCCAGAACTCCGCGTGTCGTGACGCCTCCGCTCGGTCGATGCCGGCCCAGGCGTGGTCGCGTAGGCCCAGGTTCTCGATGTCAGCGAGCAGTCGGGCAGCGTCGCGGTCGGGCATGGGCGATGAGCTGGCGACGTGCCGGCCGATCGTCAGGCGCATCCACGCTCGCTCCTCGGCGAGCTGGTCCCTGTCGTTGAGGGTGGCGACGGTTTTCTGCCGGGCTGCCGTCAACGCTTGCGACGGGAGCGCGTCTGGCCTGGTAGCGAAGGACGCGCGGTGCTCCCGGAGAGATGGGTAGGGCGTGCTGCCACGGCGGTAGAGGGATTCGGCTGCGAGCCGGTCGCGGACAGTTTTGGGGACGCGCCCATGGTCGGGGGAGTCCATCCGGACCCAGCGGTCACCGCTGACGGTGGCCGCAGCGATGACCGGGCAGTGGGCCGCGAACGCGGCGGCGACGGCTCCGCAGGCGTCCTCGGCCAGGTCTCGGCGTTCGGTGTAGGCCAGAAGCACGACGGGGGTGTCGTAGCGGCTGTAGACCGGTGTGAGCCCTCGGATCATGGCGTCCAGTTCGTCGGTGGAGCGGGGGAGGTCCGTCCTGGACATGGGCGCGCCGGCATGATCGGCGGGGAAGATGATGATCGACTCCTCTGGTGATGTTGACCGGACTAACGACCGTGGGCGCTGGTAGGACTGGGGACCGTTACTGGGTCTGCTGAGGAGTCCGTTGTGAGTCGTGATCTTGACCGTCTCGTTGTTGGTCGTTGGGGCTCTGTTCGGCCGGGAGGCTCGGGCGTGGCGTGGGTTGTGCAGGACGCCGAAGGTCTGATCGTGGGGCCGGTTGCCGAGTTC
>JAKOZM010000279.1 GCA_029779995.1 Actinomycetes bacterium | reverse complement strand
GTTCCACGGCCAGCGGATTGCTGAGTACGTGGGTGACATGACCGCAGCTGCCGGCATCACGTCGGACAGGTGGCACGATGGCGCGACCATCGAGGTGACGCAGGCCATGTCGGAACTGACCCTGGACATCATCGGCCGCACGATCTTCGGCCAGCAGATGCGCGACGACTCCTCTGAGGTGACCGCCGCACTGACCGCGGTGCTCGAGGGTTTCGGGCGCGGCTTCGGCCCCGTTGCCTCACCGTTGTCCAGAATCTCCACACGGCAGCGCCGTCGGGAGCGGGGCGCCATCGAGACCCTCGATGGGATCGTCGAGCAGATGATCGCGCGTCGGGTGGCCGAAGGCGACGACGGCCACGACCTCCTGAGCATGCTGATGGGTGCCCGCGACGACAGCGGCGAGGCCGCGTTCACCGATGACGAGGTGCGCGACGAGGCGATGACACTGGTGCTGGCCGGTCATGAGACGACAGCCTTGGCGATGACCTGGGCGTGGCTGCTGCTGTCGCACAACCCGGCGGTGCGGGCCTGGCTGGAGGAGGAGGTCGACACCCTGACGGACGAGTCCGTCACTTTCACGGACCTGAAACGGCTGCCGCGCACCTATGCGGTCATCGCTGAATCCATGCGGCTGCGCCCCCCAGCCTGGATCATCGGACGGTGGCTGGACGCCGACCTGCGTGTCAGCGGCTGGGACCTGCCGCGCGGCAGTGTCGTCCTGGCCTCGCAGTACAGCATGCATCGTGATCCGCGGTTCTGGCCGCAGGCGTTGGAGTTCCGCCCGCAGCGCTGGATCGACGGGGCGGGACGTTTCGACGAGAGGACGCCAAACGTGCCCCGGGGTGTCTGGTTCCCGTTCGGCTTCGGGACGCGGCGGTGCATCGGCGAGCAGTTCGCCTGGACAGAGGCAGTCGTCCTGTTGGCCACGCTCGCCCGGCGCTGGCACGTCGACGTACAGGCCCCCTTGGACATCCCCATGCAGTCGGCGATCACCTTGCGGCCCGCTGTCCCCCTGCCCGCGGTGGTGCACGCCCGGTGAAGCAGGAGCTCGCTTGGTGGCGCGACGTCGCTGGCACGGCCCCTGAGCGGCCCCTACTCGTGGTGGCCCTCGCCGATGACGCGGCCGCAGTCTCCGCGCTGCCCCCGGGCTATGCCGACGACTGGTTGCATCGGGACACCCCGGCCGCCCGGGTGGCTCAGTACCTGGGCGTGACGATCGTGGCGGCTGACGCCGAACCCCCAGATCATGACCTGCTCCTGCTCGCCGCGGTTGGACGTGGGCTGACAACGGTGGCCGCGTCGGTGGCGGTGTCGATGTTCGGCGCGGAGCCACAGCTGGTGACCGGTTACGGAAGCGGGATCACCGACGAGCAGTGGATGGACAAGGTGGCCGACGTGCGCTCCCGCGAGATGGTCGAGGTGCCGCCGGTCATCACGTCGTTGGTGTCGTGGCTGGAGCACGCACAGGTGCCGGTCCTGCTCGACGGCGTGATCGCGGCTGCGGCAGCCAGTTGTGCTGACCATCTGCCTGCTGTGCAGGCCCCCGTCCTGGGCACCGAACCGGTCCAGCGCTTCTTCTTGGACCGGGCCAACGTCCCGGTGTGGGGCTCATCAGGCATCGGACCCGGGCAGGGTCTCGGGGCGCTGAGCGGCCTGGCGCTGCTGCGCCTGGCGCTGCTCGCCGATGGGCCTACGCTGCACTCGTGAGACCCGATCAGGCGCAGGCCGCGTTGGCGGCTGCGCACCGCACAGCGCAGACAGCGCTGCACCCGCAGTCCGGGGTGATCCGGCTCGTGGCGCACAGGGGCTCCGGTCATGAGCACAATGACCCGGCGGGGCCTCCTGAGAACACCCTGGCGGCGGTGCGCTACGGCTTTTCGAAGGGCGCCGATGCGGTCGAGGTGGATGTGTGGTGCACCGCGGACGGGGTCGTGGTGCTGCATCACGACGCGACCACTGACCGGACCACTGACCTCGTGGGCCTGGAGATCGCCCTGAGCAGCCACCCGGACCTGCAGGTCGGCAGTGCCGGGGCGTGGAAGGGCCAGACCTGGTCACAGGAGCGAATCCCGATGCTGTCCGAGGTGTCCGTGCCAACCGGTCGGACCCTCGTGGTGGAGATCGTCGGCGGTCCGCAGGCGGTTGCGGGCGTGGTAGCGGCGTCGCCGACGGAGTCGGTGTTCATCTGCAAGAACATCGACACCGCCGCAGAGGTGAAGGCCGCGACCGGCAGCCCGGTCCTGTGGATCGTGGACACCACGCCTCGCTGGCAGATCGGCGGCTGGGCGCAAGGACACCGAGGTGGCACAGACAACGAGCGGCGCGGTTTCGAGGAACACGCCGATCCGGTCTGGCTTGCCGAGCAGGCGTTAACCCGCGGGCTCGACGGCCTGGACACCATGTTCAGCTACCCACCGGACCTGCCCAGCGTGTTGCGCGAGGCCGGCCTGCACTGGCTGGTGTGGACGGCCAATGACCCCCGGGCCATCCAGCAGTGCCTCGATGACGGAGTGTGGGGCATCACGACCGACAACACTGACGCCGTGCGGCAATGGCTCAATGCCGCTGGGGTGCGCACCGCTAGCCAGGCGGGCCAGAGCTTCTGGCCCTGAGCGTCAGCCGCGCACTCGCGCCGGGACGAAGGGCAGCACGACCACTTGTGCGGGCACGTTGCGGCCGCGCACGACGATCTGGACCTCATCCCCGGGCGACACCTCACGAGCCACCCGCGCTAGCGCGATCCCCTGCTGCAGCGTGGGCGAGAAGGTCCCGCTGGTGGTCATCCCCACCCGCTCATCGCCACGCAGGACCTCCATCCCAGCTCGCGGAATGCCGCGGCCCGTCACCAGCAACCCAACGATCTTTTGCTCCGGCTCGGTTTCGACGTACGCCTGCCGACCCATGAAATCCCCTTTGCCGGCTACAACAGCCCAACTCACCGAGGACCAGCGCGCTGGCACATCCGGGGCCAGCTCATGGCCATGCAGGGCATAGCCCATCTCCGTGCGCAGGGTGTCGCGGGCACCAAGTCCACAGAGCACCGCACCAGCCGCGACAAGGGCATCCCACACCGCGCCGGCGTCCTGCGCAGCGACCAAGATCTCCACACCGCGTTCACCGGTGTAGCCCGTGCGGCAAACGGTGCACGGCACCCCGGCGAACTGCGTCACCCGGAACGCCATGTAGTCCAAATCGGCGAAGGGCAGGATCGCATCGCTGCCCGGTCCCTGCACGGCAATGATCGCCGTCGCCTCGTGCACGTTCTCCACCGCAAGGCCGGCCTCGGTCAGGGTCGCGGCCACCTGTGCGCAGTTGGCCGCATTGGGGACCAGCAGGAACTCATCGTCGGCGACCCTGTAGACGATCAAGTCGTCGACCACCCCGCCCACGTCGTTGAGCAGGAGCGTGTACTGAGCCTGACCCTTCCCGATCCGCTGGAGGTCGTTGCTGAGGACGGTGTTCAACACCGACACCGGCCCGCGGGCGACCAATGTCCCGAGGTGGGACACGTCGAAGACACCGGCCGCCTCTCGCACACTGGTGTGCTCGGCCACAGTGCCGGAGTACTCCAGCGGCATACTCCAGCCAGCGAATTCGGCGAACTTCGCCCCGGCTTCCCGGTGGCGGTCGTGCAACGGCGATTGCAGAGTCATTGCTCCACGCTACCGATCGGCGGCGCATAGGGTTGACCACGTGACGATTCTGAAGATCACTGATGCCCTCCCCCGCGCCGATGTGGTTGTGGTGGCGGTGGGACCAGGGCCGGAGTTGGTCGCTGCGGGTCTGTCCGACGAACTGCGGCAACGCCTCGAAGCGGACTTGTCACGCGTCGGCTGCGATGGATCGGCGGCAGGGACCTGGCGCATCCCGGCACCGGAGCCTCTCGCCGCTGATTCCGTGGTCGCCGTGACCCTCGGTGCCGATCTGCGAGAAGCCGTCGGAGATGGCGTGCGGGCCGCGGGCGCTGCCCGCACGGTCGCCGTGGCGTTTCCCAACGACGACGCCCCGACGCTGTCAGCCGTGTGCGAGGCAGCGTTGCTCGCCGCGCACACACCCCTGTTCCGGGGCACGGGGAAGCGATCCGACGTCGGCACGGTGGTGGTCACGACCTCGGCACCCCGCTCAGTGCGCACCGCGGTGAAGAAGGCTGCCGTCTGCGAAACAGCCGCCACGATCCTGGCCCGAGACCTCGTCAACACCCCTCCCGGCGACCTCACGCCCGAGGACCTCGCCACCACCGCCCGTGCCCAGTTCCAGGACCTGCCTGTGACAGTGGCGGCGTGGGACACCGAGCGCCTGGCCGCCGAAGCGATGGGTGGCCTGATCGGCGTGGGTCAGGGGTCATCGAATCCGCCACGGCTGGTCCTCATGGAGTACACCCCGAAAGCCAGCAAGGCTCACTTGGCGTTCGTCGGCAAGGGCATCACCTTCGACTCCGGGGGGCTGAGTCTGAAACCCGCCAAGAGCATGGAGACGATGAAGTGCGACATGGCCGGTGCCGCCGCTGTCCTGGCCGCGACCCGCGCCATCGCCGAACTCGCCCTTCCCGTGCGAGTCACCGCCTACCTTGCCTGCGCGGAGAACATGCCCAGTGGAACTGCACAACGGCCCGGCGACGTTCTCACCATGCGGGGAGGCACGACTGTCGAGGTGCTGAACACCGATGCCGAGGGCCGGCTGGTATTGGCTGACGTGTTGGTCCTGGCCGGTGAGCAGCGACCGGATGCGATCATCGACGTGGCCACTCTGACGGGCGCTCAGATGGTGGCCCTGGGCACTCGGATTGCCGCGGTGATGGGTAACGATGAGCACCTCGCCGACCAGATCATCGCCGCTGGCCGGCAGGCCGGGGAGAAGTTCTGGCCGATGCCGCTGCCGGAGGCACTGCGCCCGGGCTTGAAGTCGCAGGTCGCGGACCTGAAGAACACCGGCGAACCATTCGGCGCCATGCTCTACGCCGGACTGTTCCTCAAGGCGTTCGTCCCCGACGACATCGCGTGGGCCCATCTGGACATCGCCGGGCCGGCTTTCAATGAGAGCGCTGAATTCGGGTACATCCCGCGTGGTGGGACCGGCTTCGCGACCCGCACGCTGGTGGAGTTGGCTCGGCGCCACTGCCGATAGGTTTACGACTAGCCCCCGCGTCCTTTGCCTGAAAGGATGCGCAGAGGAAACGAGTGAGGAGTACGCGTGGCCGAGGACCTCTACGACATCGTGATCCTGGGTGGCGGCAGCGGCGGATACGCCTGTGCGCTGCGAGCTGCCCAACTGGACAAGAAGGTGGTGTTGATCGAGGAGGACAAACTCGGTGGCACGTGCCTGCACCGTGGCTGCATCCCCACGAAGGCGCTGCTGCACGCCGCGGAGGTCGCAGACTCCACCCGCGAGAGCTCCGCCTTCGGCGTCCAGGCCACGCTGGACGGCATCGATATGGCCGGGGTCAACTCCTACAAGGACGGCGTGGTCAGCCGCCTTTACAAGGGTCTACAGGGGCTGGTGAAAAGCCGTGCCATCACCTACGTGACCGGCACCGGCCGCCTGGCCAGCAAGGACGCAGTGGAGGTCAACGGCCAGACCTACCGCGGCAAGGCCGTCGTGCTGGCCACCGGATCATTCGCCCGCAGCCTGCCCGGTCTGGACATCGGCGGGCGCATCATCACCAGCGACCAGGCATTGAATCTGGACTATGTGCCGAGCAGCGTGATCGTGCTCGGTGGAGGGGTGATCGGCGTCGAGTTCGCCAGCGTCTGGAAGTCGTTCGGCACCGACGTCACGATCATCGAAGCCCTGCCACATCTGGTTCCCGCAGAGGATGAGGCGTGCTCCAAGGCGCTGGAGCGGGCGTACCGCAAGCGCAAGATCGCCTTCAGTCTCGGCGTGCGATTCGCCTCCGCCACCCAGGACGAGAACAGCGTCACCGTGACCCTGGAGGACGGCAAGACCTTCACGGCCGACCTACTGCTGGTCGCCGTTGGCCGCGGCCCGCGGACAGCGGGCATCGGCTACGAGGAGAACGGCGTGACCATGGATCGTGGTTTCGTCCCCGTCGACCAGTACCTGCAGACCAACGTGCCGGGCGTGTACGCCGTCGGTGACATCGTGCCGGGCCTGCAGTTGGCCCACCGTGGCTTCGCCCAGGGCATCTACCTCGCGGAGCATCTGGCGGGGCTCAACCCGCAGCCGATCGATGAGGCCGGTATCCCGCGGGTCACCTACTGTGAGCCAGAGGTTGCCAGTGTGGGCTACACCGAGGCACAGGCCGCCGCCAAGTTCGGCGAGGTCGAAGCCTACGAGTACAACCTCGGCGGCAACGGGAAGAGCCAGATCCTCGGCACCCAGGGTTTCATCAAATTGGTGCGGCAGAAGGACGGTCCTGTGGTCGGTATCCACATGGTCGGAAGTCGTGTCGGGGAACTGATCGGAGAAGGCCAGTTGATCTACAACTGGGAGGCCTACCCCGAAGATGTCGCCGCTCTCGTCCATGCCCACCCGACGCAGAACGAAGCCATGGGCGAGGCGCACCTTGCCCTCGCTGGCAAACCCCTGCACGCACACGCCTGACCTACAAGGAGAACTGCTATGGCGACGTCGGTCACGATGCCCCAACTCGGTGAGAGCGTCACCGAGGGAACCGTCACGCGCTGGCTCAAGCAGGTCGGCGACAGCGTGGCCGTTGATGAGCCACTGCTGGAGGTGAGCACCGACAAGGTGGACACCGAGATTCCCTCGCCGGTGGCCGGGGTCATCACTGCGATCAAGGCTGGCGAAGACGACGTCGTAGAGGTGGGCGGCGAGTTGGCCGTGATCTCCGACTCCGCAGAATCGGCTGCGCCAGCGCCCGAGCCGGTAGCCGCCCCGCCGACGCCTGAGCCCGCACCGGAGCCTGTCGCTGCTGCGCCTGCACCATCCCCAGCAGCGCCTGCCAGCGGTGAGGGCACCAACGTGACACTGCCGGCACTGGGTGAGAGCGTCACCGAAGGCACCGTGACCCGCTGGCTCAAGCAGGTCGGCGACAGCGTGGCCGTTGACGAGCCACTGCTCGAGGTGAGCACCGACAAGGTGGACACCGAGATCCCGTCGCCGGCAGCTGGTGTTGTCAGCGAGATCCGCGTCAGTGAGGACGAGACTGTCGAAGTCGGTGCGGTCCTGGCAGTCATCGGCGGCGGAGCGCCCGCCGCGGCAGCTCCCGCGCCTACCCCTCCTCCGGCACCAGCCGCACAGCAGCCACCGGCACCTCAGGCACCAGCACCAGCCCCGCCAACCGCAACGGCCCCCGCACCCACCCCCGCGGTGCCCGCGCCGGCAGCATCTGACGGCGATGTGTACGTCACGCCGATCGTGCGCAAACTGGCCAAAGACCGCAATGTCGATCTGAGCACCGTCACGGGCACTGGTGTCGGTGGCCGCATCCGCAAGCAGGACGTGTTGGCAGCTGCCACGGCCAAAGCAGCGCCAGCACCCGCGCCTGCTGCCGCCACTGCCGCCCCCGCACCCGCCGCCCCCGCACCCGCCGCCCCGGCCCCCCGACTGCGCGGCACCACGGAGCCGATGAGCCGCCTGCGCAAAGTGATCGCCACCCGCATGGTGGAGTCCTTGGCCGTCTCCGCCCAGCTCACGACCGTGGTTGAGGTGGATGTCACCCGGATCGCTCTGCTGCGCAGCCGTGTGAAGGACGAGTTCTTGGCCAGGGAGGGCGTCAAGTTGTCGTTCATGCCGTTCTTTGCGAAGGCGGCCTGTGAGGCACTCAAGCAGTTCCCGCAGGTGAACGCGTCGATGGACATGGCCGCCGGTACGGTCACCTACCACGAGGCGGAGAACCTAGGCATCGCCGTCGACACCGACCGTGGCCTGCTGGTGCCCGTCATCCACGCCGCGGGAGACCTCAACATCGCCGGACTCGCCCGGCAGATCGCCGACCTTGCGGCACGCACCCGCACCAACAAGGTGAGTCCGGACGAGTTGTCAGGGGGAACCTTCACTCTGACCAATACCGGCAGCCGTGGCGCGCTGTTCGATACCCCGATCATCAACCAACCGCAGGTGGCGATCTTGGGCACTGGCGCAGTGGTGAAGCGGCCGATCGTGATCACCGACGACACCGGCCAGGACGCCCTGGCCATTCGGTCGATGATGTACCTGGCCTTGACCTACGACCATCGCCTCGTCGACGGTGCGGATGCGGCGCGATTCCTGTCGCTGATGAAGCAACGGTTGGAGTCTGGGGAGTTCGACGTCTGACGGCAGGCGCACGAACGGGTTTCCTCAGCCCCACAGCCCCTGGTAGCCGCGATACGCCAGCACCAGACCGAGCACCGCGGCCACGGCACCCATGACCTGAACCTGGTGGTTCATCAGCGCGTCGTACACCCGGGTCAGCATCCGCACGCCCCGCTCGCCGGTGACACGCACAGCCAGGGGCGGCGACCAAATGGGAAACATGACCAGCGTGAACAGGATGAGCACGACACTCGCCTTGCCCAGCACCGGCACAGCCGACGAGGTGATGTCGTGCAGCGCCGGCACAACCAGCACCAGCGAGGAGAAGTCGGTCACCGACATGTAGGCGGCCAGTCCTGCGAAGACCCACGGGGAGGCATGGTTGGCGTACCCGCGGACCTTCTTCTCGAGCTTGGCGTCGGCGTTGGGATGCGGACGTAACATCCAGACGGCCAACGGCAACAGGACCACCCCGCAGGTGAATTCGATCCAGTACTCCGCCCGGGAGGCCTTGCCCGTCCCCGCGTCCGGCAGTTGACTCAGCCCCGCCAGGATGACCGCGAAGACGATCACGAAGACGGCCCCCGAGCCGGCCATCACAGCCAGCGCTCGAGGCTGCCAGGAGGGCCCGGAAACCACGAGCACTTGCAGGGCGAAAAGGGTCGGAGTCACCGCAGCTGCCAGACCCAGCGGCAGGACCGTCACCAACAGATGCCCCATCCCGGCGAGCCTACCCGGGCTTGCGGCGCCATCGGTATCGGACAGACTGGACATATGAGGATCGGCATCACCGGGGCATCAGGACTGATCGGATCCGCGCTCGGCGCGGACTTGCGGCGGGAGGGTCACCAGGTGGTGCGATTCGTGCGCCATCCGAGCACCGACGTCATGGAGATCCCATGGCAACCCGGGACAGCACTGGATCCGGCCCTGCTCGCCGGCATGGACGCGATTGTTCACTTGGCAGGTGCTGGCGTCGGTGACAAGCGCTGGACGGACGCGTACAAGCAGGAGATCCTGCGCAGTCGAGTTGACGGGACTGCCACGATCGCCACGGCCATGGCACACGCCACCGAGGGACCGCGGGTCCTCGTGTGCGGCTCTGCGGTGGGCTACTACGGCGACACCGGCGACCGGATCACCGACGAGAGCGGACCGCAAGGAGAGGGCTTTCTCGCCGACGTAGTGCAGCGCTGGGAGGCCGCCGCTGCGCCCGCCGTCACTGCCGGGCTACGGGTGGCCTTCGCCCGTACCGGGCTCGTGGTGTCCAGCCGCGGTGGGGCCTGGCAGAAACTGTTCCCCATCTTCAAAGCCGGCATCGGAGGCAAACTTGGTTCCGGCAAGCAGTACTGGCCGGCCATCTCGCTTACCGACGAAGTGCGAGCCCTGGTCTTCCTGCTCACGCAGGACATTGAGGGCCCGGTGAACCTGGTCGGCCCGCGGCCGGTCACGAACGCCGAGGTCACCAAGGCCATGGGTGAGATCCTGAAGCGTCCCACGGTGATCCCCGTCCCGGGCTTCGCGCTCAAGGCAGTCCTCGGTGAGTTCGCGCAAGACACCTTGGCCAGCCAGCGCATCGTGCCCAGGGTGCTCGAGCAGGCCGGGTTCATCTGGGATCAGCCCGACATCAAGAGCATGATCGAGTCGGCCCGGTAGCCGCATCACGCGCAACGGGTCAGGGCACATTCGATGTCTTGGAGTTGCAACAGATCACCGCGTTGCCGCCAGCCGACCCGCAGGTCATAACCGGTCGTCGACGGATGACCCGCGAAGGGGTCCGACAGGTTCCAGCTGGACCCGACCCCGGACAACACGACCCGACCGGTCTCGTCCAGGCCTACGCACTCGACCAGCGCCCCTACCCACAGACCTGCCGCGTGCACCGCCCGCAGGGCGCCGCCAAGTCCGCCGCAGGCGGCTTGGCACGGTCCGGGCTGACCGTAGTGCAAAGCCATGTCGGAGTCGCTCACCCTGATCGCTTGCAGAGGCCGCAGGTGGGCATGACGGACGACCAGCAACTTCTGCAGCAACCGCCGCAAAGCGGTGTCGTACTGGATCGATGCCTGCATGGGGTTACTGTGCCCCACCCACGACGCGACGTGGGTGTTTTGTCCACAACTATGGCCACTCGGTTGATCAGGACTACCCTGGTAACCGTGCCTGTCCAAGTCCGTCGCCTCGGTGTCGTTCCCTTCAAAGAGGCCTGGGAGTTGCAGCGCGAGATCCACGCGGCTGTGGTCTGCGGTGACATGCCGGACACCCTGCTGCTGCTCGAACACCCCGATGTCTACACAGCAGGTCGCCGCACCCAGCCCGAGGACATGCCCTTGGACGGCACGCCGGTCGTTGAGGTGGATCGAGGCGGCCGGATCACATGGCACGGGCCCGGGCAGCTGGTCGGTTATCCGATCCTGCGCCTGTCCGAGCCCATGGATGTCGTGGGTCACGTACGGCGTTTGGAGGAACTGCTGATCGGCACGTGCGAACACTTCGGCGTGAACGCGCAGCGAGTGGCAGGCCGCAGCGGTGTCTGGGTGGATGGCGTCCCCCAACGCAAGATCGCGGCTGTCGGCGTTCGCGTGGCCCGCGCGGTGACGATGCACGGTTTCGCCCTGAACGTCAACGCGGATCTGCACGCCTACGACCGCATTGTGCCGTGTGGAATCAGCGATGCCGGGGTCACCTCGCTGCGGGAAGAGACCGGGACCTCGTTCGAGATGGATGCGGTTGCCGAGTCGATCATGCAAGCGGTCGAGATTCTGCTCCCCACGGCAGCGCCCACGTGAGAGCAGTGGGGATCGTCACGGCGACCCTGGTCTGGATCGCCTGCTGGCTGATCGCACCGGCCTCCTGGTGGCTCAATGAGAGGATCCTTGATGAGCAGGCCTTCCGAGCCACCATGACCGAGATCCTGCAGATCGAGAATGTGGACGCCGAGATCACCGACCGCGCGACCGCGCAGGTCATGCAGGACGCCCGCACGTGGGTCGCGGACACCGTGCCCCTCTTCGCCACTCAGGCCGACTTCCTGCTGGACAGGGCTGAGCCGACGGTGGCGGGGCTGGTGAACGGCGCCGTCAACTCCCAACCCGGCGAGCGGGCGATGCTGGGGATGGCCACGCAAATCCACAACGTCTTCGTGGCCTGGCTCGAGCAGGACTCGCTTGGCCAGCCCGGCCTGCAGGCAGATCTCGGCCAAGGTGAAGCCAACTTCGATCTCGACGAACTGCTAGCCGGCGAAACGGTGTCCCTGGGGCCGGTCGAGGTCCCGCTGGATGCCTTGGACCTCCCTGGATTGAGCGTGCCGGTGCCACTACCCCCGGACTGGATGCGGACCCCGCTGGTCCTGGTGCGCGACGCCCTGCTGCCCAGCGTTTTGGTCATGGCAGCCAGTGCCGTTGCGCTGGTCGCTTTGGATCGTGGCCGCACGCGGGCGTTGGCGGTCGCCTCGGGCGTGACCGCGGTGATCCTGGCGGGCGCAGCCCTGCTGCTCAAGAGCACGTGGACGGTCAGCGGCGCAGATTCCGCGGACTGGACGATCACCCGGGCGGTAGGTGAGTTGCTGGTGGCGCCGTGGATCACTGCCTATGTTGTTGTGGGCGCGGCCTTGGCCGGTCTCTGCGTGATTTCGCTCATCGTGGATCGTCTCGTCGTCTCCCGCCGCCCGGCGTAGGCTGGCTGACATGTCCACACCCTCGCCGGACGGCCGCCGACTCTTGCGCCTGGAAGTGCGCAACGCGGAGGTGCCGATCGAACGCAAACCCGCGTGGATCAAGACGCGCGCGGTGATGGGCCCGGAGTACCACGAACTGCGCCGGACAGTGGCTGAGGGTGGCTTGCACACGGTGTGTCAGGAGGCCGGCTGTCCGAACATCTATGAGTGCTGGGAAGACCGCGAGGCCACATTCCTGATCGGAGGGGATCAGTGCACACGACGCTGCGACTTCTGCCAGATCGACACGGGCCGTCCGCAGCCGCTCGATGTGGACGAGCCCGCCAAGGTCGCCAGCACCGTGGCCCAGATGGGCCTTCGCTATGCGACCGTCACTGGTGTCGCGCGCGATGACCTGCCCGATCAAGGTGCATGGTTGTACGCTCAGACGGTCCGGGAGATCCACTCGCAGGTGCCCGGCTGCGGCGTCGAGGTGTTGATTCCCGACTTCAATGCCGTGCCCGACCTTCTGCAGCACGTCTTCGATGCTTCTCCGGAGGTTCTGGCCCACAACGTGGAGACCGTGCCCCGTCTGATGAAGCGGATTCGCCCGGCCTTCCGCTACGACCGCTCGCTGGATGTGCTTACCCAGGCACGCGCGGCCGGCCTGGTCACCAAGTCGAACCTCATCCTGGGGATGGGCGAACAGATTCCCGAGGTCATGCAGACGATGGCCGATCTGCACGCCGCCGGCTGCGATCTGCTGACCATCACCCAGTACCTGCGGCCCACGCCCCGTCACCATCCCGTCGAGCGGTGGGTGGATCCCGCGGAGTTCGACGATCTGGCCGACGTCGCCCGCGAGATCGGCTTCCTCGGCGTCATGAGCGGACCCCTGGTCCGGTCAAGTTATCGGGCGGG
The DNA here is from genome assembly GCA_029779995.1 of Actinomycetes bacterium. The sequence continues at coordinate 6,757 of JAKOZM010000279.1, read as the reverse complement.
ACGGCTGTACCAGCAGGCGGTCGCGGCGCGAGCCACCACGTAGGCTTGATCCATGGCTCGTAAGGACGGCAAGACCGGTCGGCTGGCTCAGATCCGCCAGACCTACCAGATGACCAAGAAGTCCGACCCCCGCATCGGCTGGATTCTGCTGGCGTGTGTGCTGGCCCCGATCGTCGTGATGGTGGTCGTTTCCCTGCTGATCAAGAACTGGTGGTTCCTGCCACTGGGCATCACGACGGGCCTGCTGATCGCGGCCATCGTGCTCGGTCGTCGGGCGGAACGCGCCGCCTACTCCCAGATCGAGGGCCAGCCAGGAGCAGGTGCAGCAGTTCTGAACTCGTTGGGCAAGGGCTGGTTCGTGACTCCGGCGGTGGCGGTGACGAAGAACCAGGACATCGTGCACCGGGTCATCGGCCGCCCCGGCGTGATTCTCGTCGCTGAGGGCCAGGGGTCGCGCGTTACCAACGTTCTGCGCAGTGAGAAGCAGCGGGAGTCGCGGTTCGTCCCCGACGTGACCTTCCACGAGATGGTGATGGGCAAGGAAGAAGGCCAGGTTCCGCTGACAAAACTGGTCAAGACCATCCGCAAGATGGACAAGACGTTGACGCCAGGTCAGGTCACCGAGGTACGCCAGCGGCTCGAGGCATTGACCAAACAGCCAATGCCGATGCCCAAGGGACCGATTCCCAAGTCCACCCGGGCAGTGCGGCCACCGCGTCGATAGCGGTCGGGGTTCTCAGCTGGCGTGGCCCATCCGGACCGCGACCGAGTTGGCCGCCTTGTCGTGCAATCCGCGTTGATCGCGGTCGAATACCAGCGGCGGCACCACGAGGCACAGCAGCAGCGTCCGCAGGGCTGCCCGCATGGGGTCCAACCGTCCTGCGCTCAGACTGATCACCCGGATCCCGAGGATGCGTTGCCCGAAACTGGAGCCGATCAGCGAGGTGAGCAGTGCCACCTCGACGAAGAAGATCACCAGCGGCAGTGCGGGGTTTGCAGCGCCGGAGGAGAACAGCTGCGCAACCAGCACGCAGGCCAGCCAGTCGATGGTGAGCGCCACGAAGCGCCGCCCCATGCCTGCGATCGCGCCGGGCCCCGATTCGGGCAGACCGAGTCGCTCGCCCTTGTACCCGAACTCGTAGCCCTGGCCCTCCAGGCTTGCCTTGGGTCCCTCGAGCCAACCGGCGAGATCGCGCCTGCTGAAGTCCCGGTTGTCATCAGTCACCTTGTCACGGTAACCGCAGCAGCGGGTCCGAGCAGCGGCAAGGTCCGCCCCACAACGGCGCCACGACAAGTGGTTCCCCTCGCGCCGTGCACCCCTTGAGGGCCAGCGCGCCAACCGTTGTCGACCCCCAACGGAGGTGATGGAGACCGGCCACGAGCTCCCCCGACTCGCGCTTCCACACCCCCATTGGATCTTGGACAACGAAATCCGTGGCGCGATGCGGTGGGCAAGGTCCTTTTCGCATGCAATAATCCCGAAAAGCCCACACGTCGCTCTGGGCATACGTCAGGAGAACTCACCCATGATCGCTGGACAGTGGATCAACGGTCGCGCCGTTGCCGGATCCGGAGGCGCTTTCGATGTGACCAATCCGGCCGACGGATCCGTGATCGAGACGCTGACCCTGGCCAGTGCCGCTGACGTTGACGCCGCTGTCATGGCGGCCGCAGCGGCCTTCCCCGCCTGGTCCAGCGCGACGCCAGCCGAGCGCAGCACCGCATTGCACGACCTGGCGCGTTTGATGTCGGCCCGCGCGCAGGAGTACGCCGAGGTGGAGTCGGCGCAGGCGGGCAAGCCCATCCGGCTGGCCAGCGAGTTCGACGTCCCCGGCAGCATCGACAACGCGGAGTTCTTCGCCGGCGCCGCTCGTCACCTGCAAGGTTCCGCCGCCACTGAGTGGGACGGTACCCACACGTCGACGATCCGCCGGGAGGCGATCGGTGTCGTCGGCTCGATCGCGCCTTGGAACTACCCGCTGCAGATGGCGATGTGGAAGATGTTGCCTGCGGTGGCGGCCGGGAACACCATCGTGCTCAAGCCCAGTGAGCTCACTCCTCTGACGACCCTGATGTTAGCCGAGGACGCCACCGCGGCCGGGTTCCCCGACGGCGTGTTCAACGTCATCACCGGTACCGGCCAGGTCGCCGGTGAGGCACTCATGGGACACGCCGACGTCCGCATGGTGTCCTTCACCGGCAGCACGCGGGTAGGGCTACGGGTGGCGGAAGTCGCCACGGCAGGGCTGAAGCGCCTGCACCTTGAGCTGGGGGGCAAGGCCCCGTTCGTCGTCTTCGCCGACGCCGACCTGCAGGCAGCCATTCATGGAGCGGTCGCCGGGGCGCTGATCAACACCGGGCAGGACTGCACGGCTGCCACCCGGGCCTACGTGCACAGCAGCATCTACGAGGACTTCGTGGCCGGTGTGGCCAAGCTCATGGACACGGTCGTGCTGGGCGCCACCGACGACCTGGCCACCGACTTGGGCCCCCTGATCAGCATCGCCCAGCAGCAGAAGGTGGCCGGCATGGTCGAGCGGGCCGTGGCCGACGGCGCGATGGTGCGGTGCGGCGGGACGATCCCCGACCTGCCCGGCAGTTACTACTCCCCCACGCTGATCACCGACGCTGCCCAGGACAGCGACATCGTGCAGAACGAGGTCTTCGGCCCGGTGCTCGTCGCGTTGCCCTTCGACACCGACGACCAAGCGATCGCGCTGGCCAACGACACACCGTACGGCTTGGCGGCCTCGGCCTGGACCACTGACGTGGTGCGCGCTCACCGTGCCAGCCGCGATATTCAGGCCGGTTGTGTATGGATCAACGACCACATCCCGATCGTGTCCGAGATGCCGCACGGAGGCTTCAAGCAGTCCGGCTTCGGCAAAGACATGAGCTCCTACTCCTTCGAGGAGTACACGCAGGTGAAGCACGTCTCCATGGACATCACCGGTGACGCCCACAAGGACTGGCACCGCACGATCTTCGCGATGAAAGGCGACTAGATGACTCTGGACCCGAGGACTGAGTACCTCAAACAGGCACTGTCACGACGGGGGTTACTGGGGTCAATCGGGGCGGCGGCGCTCCTGTCAGCGTGCGGTACCCGGGGAGCGGTCAACCCCGGCAATCAAGCCGGCGGGGGCGGCGACAGCAAGACGATCACCTGGGCCAACTGGACGCTCTACCTCGACTACGACGACGAGGCGCGCACGTACCCCACGCTCGTGCAGTTCGAGGAGGAAACGGGGTACACGGTCGAGTACCGCGAGGACATCGACGACAACGTCTCCTTCAACGGCAAGGTGGCCCCGCAACTGGCCAACGGCCAGGACATCGGCTACGACCTCGTCACCCCGACGGACTGGCTGGCCGCCGAGTGGATCCGCAAAGGCTACTGCGCGCCCATCAGCGAGCAGACCGTCCCGAACAAGGTGAACATCCTGCCGACGCTCAACGATGTGTCATTCGACCCCGGGCGCGAGTACTCCTTGACCTGGCAGTCCGGGTTCGCAGGCCTGGCCTGGAACAAGGAGCGCATCCCCAACGGGCTACGGACAGTCGAGGACTTGTGGGCTCCGGAGTTGCGGGGCAAGGTCGTGGTGCTCTCCGAGATGCGCGACACCATCGGCGTGATCATGCTGTCGCAGGGTGTCGACATCTCCGAGCAGTTCACCGACGAGCAGTTCATGGCCGGACTCGCCGTCCTTGAGCAGCAGGTTGACTCCGGACAGGTCAAGCAGGTGAAGGGGAACTCCTACAAGGAGGACCTGATCAACGAGCAGGCCTGGGCGGCCATCGGGTGGAGCGGCGACATCTTCCAGATCAACGCCGAAGAGGGGGACAAGTGGGAGTTCGCGCTGCCCGACACCGGCGGCACGTTGTGGAGCGACAACCTGCTGATACCCATCACAGCCGGTAACCCGACGGGGGCGCAGGCCCTCATGGACTTCTACTACCGCCCCGAGATCGCTGCCGAAGTGGCCGCCTACGTCAACTACGTGTGCCCGGTGATGGGGGCGAAGGAAGAGATGATGAAGATCGATCCTGAGCTCGCACAGAGCCCGTGGATCTTCCCCACCGACGAAATCCTCGACCAGTCCTACGTCTTCCGACCCCTCACCCCGGAAGAACAAGCCCAGTACACCGATGCCTTCGGCCGCGTCATCCAAGGATAGGAAGACCCCACATGAGCAAGACAGACATCACCAAAGCCGAGGGCGACCTCTACCTGGAGAACCTCGTGAAGTCATTCGCTGACTTCACCGCAGTGGACAATCTCAGCCTGCACGTCCCCCAGGGCCACTTCTTCGCGCTGCTCGGCCCCTCGGGATGCGGCAAGACCACGACCCTGCGCATGGTGGCCGGCCTGGAACCACCCACCGCCGGTCGGATCCGGATCGGAGAGGCGGACATCACCTACGAGAAGCCGTACCGCCGACCGGTGAACACCGTGTTCCAGAACTACGCCCTGTTCCCGCACATGACCATCTGGGAGAACGTGGCGTTCGGTTTGCGCCGGCGAGGTGTCAAAGATGTCACGAAGCAGGTGGACGATGCTCTGGCCCTGATCGAGTTGTCGGCGGTGGCCAAGCGCAAACCCGCGCAGCTCTCCGGTGGACAGCAACAGCGCGTTGCCCTGGCTCGGGCCATCGTCAACCGGCCCGCCGTGCTGCTGCTCGACGAGCCACTAGGAGCGTTGGACCTCAAACTGCGCCGTCAGATGCAGCTGGAGCTCAAACGCATCCAGACCGAGGTCGGGTTGACGTTCATCCACGTGACCCACGACCAGGAGGAAGCCATGACGATGGCCGACACCGTCGCGGTGATGAACAACGGTGTCATCGAGCAGCTGGGACCGCCCACCGAACTCTACGAATCCCCGCACACCGCCTTCGTCGCCAACTTTCTCGGCCAGTCCAACCTGTTCGGAGCCCAGGTCGTGCAGACCAGCGGTGACGACGTGATCCTCGAGGACTCCGATGGCCGCTTCGTCATGCCGCGGGCCCGGGTGGCGGACCGGGTGAATCTGACGGCCGGCACCCGGGTGCTGGTCGGGGTCCGGCCGGAGAAGATCCACATCGAGGCCCTCGACGACGCCGCGCCAGCCCCCAGCCATGGCAACTTCGTCGACGGCGTCGTGGTCACCAGCAGCTTCCTGGGGGTGAGCACCCAGTATGAGGTGCGCACCTCCGGGGGTGACGTGATCAACGTGTTCGCGCAGAATCTCAGCGCTCGCGAGATGCTTTCGACCGGGTCGCGCGTGCGGCTGTCGTGGCTGCCGGTGCACGGCTTCGTCCTCAGCGGTTCTGAAGACATCAACGCGGGAGTCGAGCAGGAACTGGTGCTTTCCTGATGTCGATCGCTGCTGCTATCGCTGACACGCTCGAGGAGCAACCTCACCACAACAAGCCGCAGAAGGCCGGCAAGCTCACGCCGTACTGGTTGATGCTGCCCGGCCTGCTGTGGCTGGCGATCTTCTTCGTGGTGCCGCTGGTCACCCTGTTCGGCACCAGTTTGATGACACCGGTGCCCGGCGGCGAGGTCGGGGAGTTCGAGCAGACCTTCCACTTCGCCAACTACTGGAACACTCTGACCGACAGCACGTACTACGTGCCACTGTTCCGGTCCTTCCTGTACGCCGGCGCCGCGACACTGTTGGCACTGGCCATCGGATACCCGCTGGCCTACGCGATCGCGTTCAAGGGCGGCAAGTACCGCAATCTTCTCCTCGTCCTGGTCATCGCACCGTTCTTCGTGTCGTTCATCCTGCGGACGGTGGCGTGGCGCCAGATCCTCGCCGACGAGGGCCCGGTCGTCGCCATCCTGCGGTGGGCCGGGCTGGTGAGCGAGACCGGCGGGGTGTATCCCTCCGCCTTCGCGGTCATCATGGGTCTGACCTACAACTTCTTGCCGTTCATGACGCTGCCGATCTACGCCAGCCTGGAGCGGGTCGACCACCGGCTCATCGAAGCTGCCGGCGACCTGTACGCCAAACCCATCACCGGTTTCCGCAAGGTCACCTTCCCACTGTCACTGCCCGGGGTGGTCGCCGGCACGCTGCTCACGTTCATCCCGGCGGCCGGCGACTACGTTAACGCGGCCCTGCTGGGCAGACCCTCGAACACCATGATCGGCAACCGGATCGAGTACACCTTCCTCAGCGTCAACGACTATCCGACAGCGGCAGTCCTGTCCTTCATCCTGATGGCCTCCATCCTGGTGCTGGTCTTGTTCTACGTGCGTCGACTCGGAACGGAGGACCTGGTATGAGCACCACTGCGAAGGCCCCGGCGACGGTGCGCATGCGGACCTGGTCTGGCGACAACGTCTTGAAGATCTACGCATTCATCGCCTTCGTGTACCTGCTGCTGCCAGTTGCGTACACGTTCGTGTTCTCGTTCAACGACGCCGGGCGCACGAACCTGGTGTGGCGCGGATTCACCCTGGACAACTGGCGCAACCCGTGCGGCGCTCCCCAGGTGTGCGAGTCGGTGGTGAACTCGGTCGTGCTCGCGGCCGGCGTCACGGTCGTGGCCACGATCCTCGGCGCCATGATCGCGTTCGCCCTGGTGCGCCATCAGTTCCGCGGCCGCAGCACCACAAATCTCACGATCTTCCTGCCCATGGCGACCCCGGAGGTGGTGCTGGGCTCGTCGCTGCTGGCCCTGTTCCTCAACGTCTTCGTGCCACTGGGCTTCTGGACCGTGTTCATCGCCCATGTGATGTTCTGCATCTCCTTCGTGGTGGTCACGGT
>JAKOZM010000270.1 GCA_029779995.1 Actinomycetes bacterium | reverse complement strand
GGTGACATCGGTGGTCATGGGGATCGGCGGGAGCGCCAGCAACGACGGCGGCGCGGGAATGCTTGCGGCACTAGGGGCTCGGCTGCTTGACGCTGGCGGTCGCGAGCTGCCGGACGGTGGTGGGTCGCTGGTCGATCTGACTGCGTTGGACCTGTCGGGGCTGCACCCGCGGCTTCGCGAGGTGTCGCTGACGGTGGCCTGTGATGTCAACAACCCTCTGCTCGGGGAGTCGGGCGCGGTAGCGATCTTCGGCCCGCAGAAGGGGGCCGGCGAGGCCGAGCGGGTGGTGTTGGAGGCGGGGTTGGCGCGGTTCGCTTCGTTGGTCACGGCGGCGATTGGGCGGGACGACACGGGGCTGCCAGGCGCGGGGGCTGCCGGAGGCGTCGGGTATGCCGCGCAGGCCGTCTTGGGTGCGGCGATGCGGCCCGGGGTCGAGTTGGTGTTGGAGTTGATGGGGTTCGAGGCGTTGTGTGAGGGGGCTTCGCTGGTGGTGACGGGTGAGGGGTCGCTGGACCGGCAGACGTTGCTGGGCAAGACGCCGGCGGGGGTGGCGCGCGCGGCCCAGGCGCACGGCATACCGGTGGTGGCGGTGTGTGGGCGGTCGTTGCTGTCGGCCGAGGACGTGGCCGCGTCGGGGATCGCGCAGGTCTATGCGCTGACCGACCTTGAGCCCGACCCCGCCGTATGCATGTCCGACGCCGCCCGCCTCCTGCGCACCCTGAGCGCCCAGGTGGCCACCGACTGGCTCATCCGATTAGGTGAACTCTGAATTCACAAGTTGCCTAGTCGGTCCTCTGTCAGTGGCCAAGGTACGCCGCTCAGCACGGCACGGGACTGTTCCTCCGGTTTGTCAATGATCGTTCGCCATACGTATCGCCGGATCGCTCGCCCTGCGGTCTGCATTCATGGATGATGTCCGCATGCGTCTGAGTCATCTGGTCGTCGTGGTTCCGGGGATCGGCGGTTCGGTGTTGCAGCGCCCCGGGTCCAGCGACGTGGTGTGGTCGCATGGTCGTTCGGTGTTGTTGCGGGCGTTGCGGAATCCAGCGGTGTTGAATGTGGATGAGCCGCTAGTGCCGGTGGGGTTGTTGCAAGACATTCAGATTGTTCCGGGGTGGACGGCAACGCCGGGGTATACGGCGTTGTGGAATGACCTTGCCAGGCTGCCTGGTGCCGTGGCTGACCCAGGCGGCGCGCTTGAGGGGCCTAACCCGGCCGCGAACGTCATCGCGTTTCCGTATGACTTTCGTCGTGATATCCGAGACGCGGCGGCGGCCCTGGACCGGCGGGTCCGTGGCCAGTTGGCGTCATTGGGGAGGGCGGACGAGTCAGGGAGTGTCATCGTGGTGGCGCATTCGATGGGGGGTTTGGTCGCCCGGTACTGGATCGCGAAGTTGGGCGGTCACCAGGTGTGTCGTGCCTTGATGACGTTGGGGACACCGCATCGGGGGGCGCCGAAGGCGTTGGATATTTGGGCGAACGGGGTCCCGGTCCGGGTCGGGGGGTTCACGCGCCGGTTGGCGGGGTTGAGCCGGGAGCTTCGGCGGTGGCCGTCGATGGGTCAGTTATTGCCGCGGTATCCGTGTATCCAGAATCCAGGTGATCCGGGCATCGGGGTTCAGGTCCGTGACTTGGATCAACTGTCACCCGCGTGGTCGGGGCTGGCTGATGCAGGCCGTGAGGGCTGGGGTTTCCATCGCGAGATCCAGGACGGGTGGGATGCCCTGACGTCAGTGCCGCAGATGCGAGTGCGGGTGGGGTTCGCGCAGCCGACCCTGCAGTCGGCGAAGGTCACCGCGCAGGGTTTGGTGGTGAGCGAGTTGGCGCCGGTGTGGTGTGACTTGGGTATGCAGTTGGGTGATGCGGGGGATGGGACTGTCCCGTCGGTGAGCGCGTTCCCGGTGGAGTTCGAGACGGCTGGTTTCGATCCGAGTGTGGCTCAGGTGCCGGTGACTCATGGTCGGATTGGCAACGATCTGACCGCTGCCGGGTTCATTGGCAGTATCGAAGGTTGGTTCGCGAGACCGACCGGGGTCCGCGGGCAGGAAGGCAAGGTCGGGTTGGGGGTGTCCGTGGCGGAGATCAACGCGGCTGGTCACCCGGTGACGGTTCGGGTCCGGGTGCATGGCGCGGATCCCGGGGCACTACCGGAGCAAGCGGTGTGGGTGCGGACCGTTGCGGCTGGCGAGGACTCGCCTGCGGCCGCTGCCCCCGTTCCGCCGTTGCGGGCGGTGTGGGACGGGGCGACTGCCGAGTACGTGGCTCATGTGGAGGGGCTGCTGGAGGGGATGTGGACGGTGACTGCTAGCGCTCGTGCGGTCCCAGCGGTCGGGGACGTCGCCAGCGCCGTGGAGTTCACGGTCGTGGACGTAGGGGACATCGAATGGTGAGCCTCGGCGCCAACCCGCGGCCGACGCATGCCGAGCGCGTGACGCCTGCTGAGAGCGTGTGGCCAGCGTGGTCGCTAGATCAGCCTGAAACCTTGGCAAGGTACCTGCTTCCGAGCGAGGTGACCAAGCGGCTGCCCATCCCAGGACCGGGGTCTGGTTCACCGATCAGCCGGGTGAAGGCTGTCTATGAGGCGTTGCTTCGCGTGGACGGGACATCGGTTCGGTATGCGTTCGAGAAGGATGTCGTCATCGACGGCAGCCAAGTAGTACGCACCCCCGCGGAGGTGCTGGTGTTCCCCGGTAACGGGACCTGTCTGGATCTGGCCCTGGTGTTGGCGGCTGCGCTGCATGCAGCTCAGCTGCCAGTAGCGGTCGTGGTCCTGGACGACGGCTCTGAGCAGGCTCGACGGCATGCCCTGGTTGCCGTTCACGTCGGCACCGAGTGTCCAACCTGGTGGTCAAACCACTCGAAGGAGACGGTCGTGTGGACAGAACCGCCGCCCGGCCTCCGAGAAGAGTTGGCTGACAGCTTCGACGGTCCCGGTGATGTGTTGTTGATCGACCCGAACGGGGTGAGTGTCGATTTGGGCACCAGCCCCGCCGTCGGGTTGGACGCGTCGTTCGCTGACGCTGTCAGTCATGGGGCTGACTATTTCGGGTCCTGGCAGTGGCTGGTTGGGGTCGTCCCGGGTAGCAGCGTCGAGCCGTTCCACCCGGCGGATGCCCCGTCCAACGATCCTCTGGCGGTTCCCTACCTGGATCCACAGTCCGCGAACGGACCGTTGGAGTATCTGCGACCGGAGTACCGGGCTATCCCGTTCCAGGGCCGCAACGAGCGCACAATTTTGGAGGACCTCGCCGAAGACGCGCTCACCCTTTCGCAAACTCGGGTCGCTATTGTTCACGGCGCTGGCGGGTCGGGTAAGACCCGGTTGGCCCTTGAGGTCGCCGATCGGCTACGCCGTGAGGGTTGGTATGCCGGGGTGCTTCCCCAAGGCGCGCGGGATGTCGAGTGGTTGGCGCAGGTCGTCACACCCTTGTGCCTGGTTGTCGACTACGCCGAAGGTCGCCTCGGCAAACCGGATGCTCCCGGTGACGTGCGGCGACTACTGGGGGCGTTGCGGGCGCGGCGGCCAGGGCTACCCGTGTTGCTGATCCTGACCGCTAGGACTGTGACCGGTGGGTGGGTCGAGGAACTGCACAACGAACTGCAGAATCAACGTCAGTTCGCGGTCGAAACCCGTGTTCCCCTCCCGAACAAGCACCCGGACTCTGGCGATTTGTACAAACGGACGGTGCTGACCCTCAACCCGGACACCGCCGCGGCCTCGTTGCCGGCGGTTGGGCCGTCGTGGACGACGCTGGACTACATCTTGCTGGGTTGGCTGGCCGCCAATACGACCAGTGAACTGCCTGCGAGGAAAGCCGACCTCTACGATAGTGCCCTCGCTCATGAGGCCAAGTACTGGGTGAGCGTCTACCGGGGCCTGGGATATGAACTCGACGATCAAGGCAACCGTCAGGAAATCGAGCCCGACCGTCCCCGGTTGCGTCTGGCGGCCGCTGCCCTCACCCTCGCCCAAGCCGAACCCGATGTGGTCGACGAGATCCTCGCCACCCTGCCCTCGTTAAAAACCAAAGAACGCGAACGCGCCTTGATCGAGCGGACGCTGCTGCAATGCCTCGCCAATAGTGAAATCGTCGCTGTTCGCCCGGACCCGATCGGTGATCACCTGGTCCTCACCGACTTGACGAACACCCCCAACTCGGCGGCATTCGCGGCGCTCACCGCACCGGAAGCTGTCTGGACGCGGGCACTGTCCACCATCAACCGCGCCGGCCAGAACGACCACTCCCATGCCACGGCCGTGATCGGCCAGATGCTCACCAGCCATCCTGACCGTTGGCCCGCCGCTCTAGACCTCGCCCTACTCCAAGGCGGCCCCGTCTCCGAGGCGATCGAATCCCACGTGCACTCCATGGCCCCTGTCCTGCCGCTGGATCACCTGTCCGAAGCGATCCCGTTCACCGAGCTCATCACCAGCCCGCTCGGCCTGCACGTCGACCAGGCACGACTGGCCAGCGCCCGCCAAACCGACCAACCCCCACACGTGCTCGCTGCGCTGCTTCAACGCGTGGCCGAGCGACACCGGCTGCTCGGCGACCCGGCGGGGGCCCTGGCCGCCATCGAGGAAGCCGTCACCCTGCGCCGGGAACTGGCCGCTACCGCCCCGGCCGTCTACACCGCCGACCTCGCGGCGTCGCTGAACAACCTCTCCGCCGAGCGGTCCGGCACTGGCGACCCGGCGGGGGCCCTGGCCGCCATCGAGGAAGCCGTCACCCTGTACCGGGAACTGGCCGCTACCGCCCCGGCCGTCTACACCGCCGACCTCGCGATGTCGCTGAACAACCTCTCCAACCGTCAAGTCGAGAGCGGTTTCGATGCCGGCCAAACGCGTGAACCCTGGCTCGACGCCATCACGGCAATGCCTTCACCAGCAGCTGCCGCCGAACTCCAAATCCAACTGGCCAAACGCCTGGCCACCCCCGAACCACAAGCATGCGTCGAATTGCTGACCCAAGCAGCAACTGTGCTGGATGCCGTCGACGTTCTTGCCGCTGACCGAACAACCCAGATTGTGACCCTTCGCGCGCGCGCCATGCTCCGCCGCGTCGCAATTAGGACCCTTGACGAAGGTGACCAGTCGCTGATCGAAACATTACCGATGTGGGCAACCCGGCCAGTTCCGGAAGAGTGTTTGTCCCTCGTCAACGCGCTCAACGACGCCGCCAGTCCCGTTGACTACCTCCACGCGTTGACCGAGCACGCCGATCTGCTGACGGACACCAACCTTGAGGACTGGCTCAGCGTCATCGTTGCACTGCACCCCGGCCAGCCCGGCACCACGAATACCCGACACTTCGCCGCAGACATCCGCAGCCGCGGAATGAACACGGTACTGACCGAAGTCACCGACCTGTCCCAACGGCTCGACCTGCTCGCCGCCTGGATCACCACTCGGACATGGGCCGAGTCCCAGCGCTACCTTGAGCAACACGCTCAAGCCCTGCACCACCCCACCACCCGCACACTCCTGGCAGGCATCGACCACCCAAACGCCTCAGGACACGCCGCCATCCTCGAACTGGCCGACGACCTCGGCATCCCAGCCGCCTACCAGATCACCACCGATCTCGACCACGCCGACGAAGCTGCTTTGGCCGCCATCGACCAAGGCCGCCTTAACCACCTCACGGCCATCCTCACCGTCTCCCCCCTGATCCACTCCCAGCGAGCAACAGCAGCACTCGCCTACGCCGTACACCTCATGGCGATCGACGACAATCATGCAGCTCTGAAAATCCTCGAAGCCATTCGATCTGAAGCCGACCAAACCACCCGGCACTCCCACGCCATCCACCTCAAACGCCTCGCCAAACATCACCCAAACCTCACAGGACTCAGCCAAGCCCGCGAGATCCTCGAACCGAACAGCGACCCCCAGAACCAAGGTTGACGCATCGTGCCGGGGCAAGGAAGCTCTGACCTGCCGGAACAGGCGGCTCCCGGCTCGACTTCGCCAACGCGATGTTGAGTACCTCGAAGTCCTCCACAACCGGCAGCGCGGCCACTCCTCGATCAGCTACCTAACCCCGATAGAGTTCGAGGCCAGACCCCCATGGCCCAGCAGTCCAGCAATGACGCCTACGTCCACGCGGAGCGGGCCAGAGTCTCCGGACACGCCTGGGGGATTCAATTCGGCCCTCGGATGCGAAACTCTCTTTCGTGCGGATCACGGTGATGCTGGACGATGACGTCGCTGGGCTCGTCAGCGACGCGCAGCGCCGTGAGGGTAAGTCTCTTGATCAGGTGGTCAACGAGGCGCTGCGCCGCGGCCTCGCCGAAGGTACTCCCAGCCCAGCGGCATACCGGGTCCGACCGCGCCACTCGGCTGTGCGCTCCGGCATCGACGTGAACGCGTTGAATCGTCTGGCCGACGAGGTCGCCACCGGCAACTGAGGCTGACTCGGCATTCGGTCCTCCCGATCGAGCCCCACCCTCCTGACCGGCCCAGCGCCGCCGAGCGGGACGACGGGGAGGGCGGCGGGACGGCATACTCTCCGGGCATGACGACCGGGAACACGACTCCGTGGGCGCGCCCTCTCAGCGGGCGTGACCCTGCCGAGGCGCACCGCGCGAGCACGCCGCTGGAGCTCTTCTTCGACCTCACCTTCGTGGTGGCGATCGCCAGTGCGGCGGCGCAACTGCACCACGGGCTCTCGGAGGGGCACTGGAACGCGCTCGGCGGCTACTTCTTCGTGTTCTTCGGGATCTGGTGGGCCTGGATGAACTACTCCTGGTTCGCCTCCGCCTATGACACCGACGACGTCGTCTGGCGGGTGATGACCCTCATCGGCATGGCGGGGATGCTGGTGCTGGCTGCCGGGGTGCCGCGGGCGTTCAACGAGGGACAGCTGGGCGTTCTCATCCTCGGTTACGTGATCATGCGCGTGCCGATGGTCTTCCAGTGGTTACGGGCCGCTCGCCACGATCCCGTCCGGGCCCGGACCGCCCGCACCTACGCGACCGGTCTCGCCGCACTGCAATTCATTTGGGTGGTGTGGGCGCTCCTCGGGCAGCCGGGTGGGTCGGCGTTCGTCGTGGCCCTCATTGTGTGTGAGGTGTTCCTCCCGCCGATCGCCGAGCGGCATGGCACCACGCCGTGGCACCCGGAGCATATGGTCGAGCGCTACAGCCTGATGACGATCATCGTCCTGGGCGAAGTGCTGCTCTCCACGACCGGCGCCATCGGCGTGATCCTCGACGGCGGCACCCTGTCGGGCCAGTTGATCATGACAGTCATCGGCGGTCTGCTGATCGTCTTCTGCCTCTGGTGGTTCTACTTCAAGCACTCCCACGCGCAACAGCTGGAGGAGGACGGCACGCGCCCCGCCTTCGTCTGGGGGTACGGCCACTATCTCCTGTATGCCGCGATCGCCGCCGTGGGTGCCGGGCTGGGGGTCTGCATCGACGTCCTCGAACATGTCGCCCACGTCAGTAGCCGGGCGGCGACCTTGTCGTTGGGCGTGCCGGTGGCGGTGGCCCTCGTGGTCACCGGCTACATGCATGCTCGGGATGTCGAGTCGTGGCAGTGGGCGGTGCGTGCCGGAGGGACGGCGGCCGCGGTCCTCGTCGTGGCGGTCGCCGGGTGGGAGACCGGCCTGACGGTCCTGCTCATCGCGGCCGTGCTGGTGGCGTCCCTGGTGCTCTACCTCGTGCAGAGCGACCCTGCCCCGGCCGAGCAGCTGCATGGAACCACCGACCGGTCGACGACGTCAGAGGCATAGAACGGGTGACGTCTGCGAGAGGGCGAGTCATGACGGATCTGCGTGCACGTGGACGGATGACTCGTGGCCGGCGCGGGACGGCTGCTCTCCGGGTCGGCGTCGCAGTCTGTCTCGCCGTTTGCGTCTTGCTCAGTGCCTGCGGGCAGTCGAACTCGCCTCGCGCCGACGCGAGTGACTTCAAAAAGCGAGCGAAGTCGGTCGCGGCGGCCTGGCGTTCCAGCGGGGCAATCACCGCCTGGCGCACCGGTCTCGTGCCGTTGGGTGAGCTCACCCAGGTGTCCGGCTTCGACGACAGCGACCTCAAGGATGCGTTCGCCCAGGGGCGGATCGGCCTGCAGGGCACCCTTGAGGACACCAAGGCCTCCGGGGTCGTCACCTTCCCTGACGGCACGACGATGCCGGTGGCGCTGGTCGGGGCGCACACGGCATACACCGGGCTGGCGATGCCACAAGGGCGACCGTGCGCGAGCAACGAGCGGTGCGCGGGGCTCGTCGTCACCGGCGCGACCCTCGGCACGACGACGCTGCTGACCAACCGCGGCCAGGCGACCGTGCCCGCGTGGCGGTTCAGCGTCGCCGGGCTCACCCAGCCGCTCGTGCGGGTCGCGATCGACCCGGCCTCGATGACGACCCCTCCCGCGCCGTCGTTCGATAGCCGGCCGGCCAACCTCGGGGTCGAGGTCGCACAATTGATCGGCGTGAGCGGCAACGAGATTCGCTACCAACTCTGGATCGGCGCCTGCAACACCGAGCCGCGAACGCTGCTGCATGAAGAGGCCGACATCATCGTCCTTGGCGGGGTCGTCACGCCGCCGCCCCCGAACTCCACCTGCACCTCCCAAGCAACTGCCGCTCCGGTCGCGGCCACCACGGCGACGCCTGTCGGCGACCGACCGATCGTTGACGCCATCACCGGCCAGGCCGTGACCCGCAAGTTCCCCGTCGGCTGAGCGGTGGCATAGTCCCGGTATGCGCGCCGTGAGCTACGCGGCATACGGGGAACTCCCGGTGCTGCGCGACCTGCCCGACCCGACCTGTCCCGACGGCGGCATCCTCGTGCGCGTCGCCGCCACCGGGGTATGCCGTTCCGACTGGCACGCGTGGCTTGGCCACGACCCCGTGCCGCTGCCGATGGTGCCCGGACACGAGTTCGCGGGCGAGGTGGCGGCGGTCGGCGCGGGGGTGACCCGCTGGCACGTGGGCGACCGGGTGACCGTCCCCTTCGCGTGTGGCTGCGGCGTCTGCGAGGTATGCCGCGCCGGCGACACCCACGTCTGCCCGGCTCAGACGCAGCCCGGCTTCACCGGCTGGGGGTCGTTCGCCGACCTCGTCGCGGTGTCGGCGGCCGATGCGAACGTCGTCGCGCTGCCTGACGAGGTGGGCTTCGTGGAGGCGGCGGCGCTGGGGTGCCGGCTCGCGACGGCATACCGGGCGGTGGTGTCGGTCGGGCGGCTGGCGCGTGGCGAGTGGTTGGTCGTGCACGGGTGCGGCGGGGTCGGGTTGTCGGCGGTGATGGTGGGCGTCGCGCTCGGGGCGCGGGTCGTCGGGGTCGACGTGTCCGCGGAGGCTCGGGAGGCGGCGCTGCGGCTGGGGGCCGAGGTGGCGGTGGCGCCTGGTGCTGATCTCGTGTCGGTGACGGGGGGTGGCGCGCACCTGTCGGTCGACGCGATCGGGTCGGTCGAGGTGCTGCGCGCGTCGGTGCTGTCGTTGCGTCCGCGCGGACGGCACGTGCAGGTGGGCCTGCTGCTCGGCGACGCGGCGGAGGCTGCGGTGCCCATGGGCCGCGTCATCGCACGCGAGTTGGAGGTGCTGGGATCGCACGGTATGCCGTCGCGCGACTACCCGGGGCTGCTCGCGTTGGTCGCCTCCGGGGCGATCGATCCGCGGCTGCTGGTGGGTCGGGTGATTGGGCTGGATGGTGCTGGTGCGGCGTTGGCGGCGATGTCGGATGGTGGTGCTGCGAGTGGT
>JAKOZM010000265.1 GCA_029779995.1 Actinomycetes bacterium | reverse complement strand
CGCCAGCTTTCCTGCACAAGGAGTTCGACGCGCGGATCCATCGGACCGTCGCCCGCGCCCGACTTCTCGTCGCGCAGCGCAAGGGCATCCGGTGCGGGTACCGGGAAGGACCCCACCAGCAGCACGTCGAACTCCACCGACCGCGCCGTGGCGAAGGACCGCTGGACGGCCACGTTGCCCACCATCCCGCCATGCGCGGCGATCAGCATGGGGACCATACCTGCGGCGAAGACCGCCTCTTGCACGGCTCGCGCGTCCTGCGTCGCATCGTCCACGACGATGCCCACCATGCGCCCGTCCGTGGGCCAGATGCTGCCCACCTGCGACAGCGCGGGACTGGGCACCACCTGGAGCACCTCGGTCTGCGGCGCCGGCGCCGGCATGCCGAGGCCGGTCGCGACCTGTTGACACAGAACCGGGTCGATCTCGGCCAGGCACTGCAGTTGCCGCTTCTTGACCGAACTCTCGTAACACTTGCCGAGCTCGAAGGTGTACGCACGGATGATGTGTTCCTGCTCGGGTGTGGACATGCTCTGCCAGAACAACCGCACCTGGCTGAAGTGATCCTCGAAGCTCAGCGGGTTGGCACGGATCTTGCGCGACTCGGTGACCGCGACGGGCATATCGGTGTAGCTGCGCTCGGGGGTCGGGAACGGGTTGCCGCCGTCGAGGGTGTTCGGCTTGTACGGCGCCACACCGGCGTGGACCGCATCCTGGTGGAAGCCGTCGCGCAACATGTCGTTCACCGGGCAGTGTGGGCGGTTGATGGGGATCTGCGCGAAGTTGGGCCCACCCAGCCGTGTGAGCTGGGTGTCTAGGTAGGAGAAGAGCCGCGTCTGCAGCAGCGGGTCGTTGGTCACATCTATCCCGGGAACCAGATGACCGACGTGGAACGCGACCTGCTCGACCTCGGCGAAGAAGTTGGTCGGGTTGCGGTTCAGCGTCATCTTCCCGATCGCCTGCACCGGCGCGATCTCCTCGGGCACGAACTTCGTCGGGTCTAGCAGGTCGATGCCCTCGAACATCTGATCCGGGGTGTCGGGGAACACCTGCACGCCGAGTTCCCACTGCGGGTAGGCGCCGGACTCGATGGCGTCGTACAGGTCGCGGCGGTGGTAGTCCGGGTCCACGCCACTGATCATCTGGGCCTCTTCCCAGGCCAGCGAGTGCACGCCCAGCACCGGCTTCCAGTGCCACTTCACGAGCACCGACTTGCCGTCCTCGTTGACCAGCCGGAAGGTGTGGACACCGAAGCCCTCCATCATCCGGTAGGACCGTGGGATCCCCCGGTCGGACATGTTCCACATCGCGTGGTGCTGGGCCTCGGTGTGAAGCGAGACGAAGTCCCAGAACGTGTCATGAGCGCTCTGCGCCTGCGGGATCTCGGTGTCCGGGTGTGGTTTTCCGGCGTGGATCACATCGGGGAACTTGATGCCGTCCTGGATGAAGAAAACCGGGATGTTGTTGCCCACCAGGTCGAACGTGCCCTCACCGGTGTAGAACTTGGTGGCGAAACCGCGGGTGTCGCGCACCGTGTCGGCCGAACCCCGACTGCCCAGGACTGTGGAGAAGCGCACGAAGACTGCCGTCTCGACGCCCGCCTTGAGAAAGCCCGCGGTGGTGATCGGTTCGGCCGAGCCGTAGGCCTCGAAGACCCCGTGCGCGGCAGTGCCGCGGGCATGTACGACCCGCTCGGGGATCCGCTCGTGGTCGAAGTGGGTGATCTTCTCGCGCAGGTGATGGTCCTGCAGCAGGGTGGGGCCGCGGTCGCCGGCCTTCAACGAGTGGTCGGTGTCGCGCACCCGCACCCCCTGGGCGGTCGTCAGATACTCACCCTGCTGGGCCATCGCCGTGGGCGCGGCACCCGTGGGCGCGCCGGTGGGCGAGCGGGTGTCCGGGGCGCCTTGGTGCGCCTTAGGCGGCAAGGGCGGCTGCGCCTGCGTCGGCTCGGCCAGCGGCGCGGGCGCGCTGCCCGGGCTACCCGGAACCTGCGGGTCGAGCATCTCGGCGGCCTTCTCGGCAACGGATTCGACGGCGTCTTTGACGGCTTTCACGGGCTTGGTGGGGTCCATGCGGTTGCCACTACCCCCCGCAGGGTCACTTAGGCGTTCCTGCACAGCGCCAGCGGCGCGACGATTGCTACCTTGCGCCCATGAGCGAAACGCCGATCAGCGTCCAGGATGCCTTGTGGCTGAACATGGACCGGCCGAACAACTTGATGATCATCGACTCCCTGATGTGGCTCAAGGGCCAGCCTGACTGGGAGGCCGTGAAGCAGGTCATTCAGGAGCGGATGGTGGATCGGTTCCCGGTGTTCTCCTCGGTGGCGCAGCGCCGCGGCGACGGTTACGCATGGGTGCCGGACCCGGAGTTCGACATCGACGAGCAGGTGCGCTTCGCCCCGCTCGAGGAACCCGGCCTGCGCGATGTGCAGGAGTACATCGCCTCCCAGCGCAGCCAACCGCTGCCCGCTGACCGGCCCCTGTGGCAGTTCCATCTGATCAGCGACGTGACCGATGACGCGGGCAATGACCTCGGAGCGGTCATCCTGTCGCGCATCCACCACTCGATCGCCGACGGCATTCGCCTGGTGCAGGTGACGCTGGGCCTGTGCGACCCGATCGATGGCGACGCGGGCGTCGAGGCCACCGTCGGCACGGCCCGGGCCGATGCACCGCAGAAGCCTTCGCTGGTCGAGTACACCAAGCAGACCGTCGAGGGCACCGCCGATCTGGTGGTCGGGACCGTGGGCAAGGCCGTCAACGCCGCCACGCACCCCCTGGACACCCTGAAGTCGACCCTGGGCGACAGCCGTCAGATGTTCGACGGGACCGTGGACATCCTCAGCGATCCGGCCCGGCTGGTGGATGCCTTCAGCGCATTCGCCCCGATGCCGGACGAGGCCGCCAACACGCTGTCATCGGTGGCCAAACTCGGGCTGTCCGGGCCCAGTGTGAGCACCGTGTGGAGCGGCACGCCCGGCGTGGCCAAGACCGCCGACTGGGTCGACGCCATGTCGCTGGAGAAGATCAAGGAGATCGGCCACCGTACCGGGACGACGGTCAACGACGTGCTGCTCACGATGGTGGCCGGCACGTTGCAGCGGTATCTGCAGGCCCACAACGCCGAGGTGGACGAGGTCATGTGGATGATCCCGGTGAGCCTGAAGCCCTTCGACCCGGGTATGCCGCAGGAGTTGGGCAACCACTTCGCGCTGATCGCCTTCCAGATGCCGCTGAACATCGAGGACCCCAAGCAGCGCCTGTTCGAGGTGAACCGCCGGATCAACCGCATCAAGAACTCCAAGGAGGCCGTGCTGACGTTCGGAGTGCAGCATGTGATCTCCCAGACCCCGGAGCGGCTCAGCGTGTTCCTGACCAACTTCTTCGCGAACAAGGCCGTGGGCATCTTGACCAACGTCCCTGGGCCGCGCAGCCAGATCGCCCTGGCGGGCACCCCCGTGGAGGCCATGCTGGGCTGGGCACCCTCCTCGGGCGACCAGCCCCTGACCATCTGCATCTTCAGCTACAACGGTCAGGTGCACGTCGGCTTCGGCGCCGATGCCACCCTCGTACCCGACGCCGCGGACCTCCCTCGGATCTTCGCCGAAGAATCCCGGGTCCTGTATTCGACGGTCACGGGTAAGAACCCGGCGATCTGAGGCTGCGACGATAAGGGGGTGACCGCCGAGCCGAACCCGCTGCACGACCTGCTCGGGGGCCGCCGTGGGGCGCTGGAGTCGGCCCTGCCCAGCGTCGTGTTCGTCACCGTCTACTTGCTGTCGGGCTCACATCTGGTCTGGGCGCTGAGCACGGCATTGGGGGTGGCCGCGGTGCTGGCGGCGCTGCGGCTGATGCGGCGGGAGAAGCCGGTGCGTGTGCTCGGCGGCCTGGCCGGCGTGGCGATCGCGGCGGTCGTGGCCGCGCGGACTGGGAACGCCGCCGACTACTTCCTGCCCAGCCTGCTGGCCAACGTCGCGTCCGCCCTGATCTGGGCGGTGTCCATCGTGGCCCGCTGGCCGCTGCTGGGCGTGATCATCGGCTTCGGGATCGGACAGAAGAC
>JAKOZM010000259.1 GCA_029779995.1 Actinomycetes bacterium | reverse complement strand
ACCCCGGTGATGATCTCGATGCTGGAGTTGAAGAGTTCGTGTTTGGCTTTGGGGTGGTCGTTGTCGGGATGCCCCTGTCCCACGATGCCGAGGAGTTCGTCCGCCACTTCGGTGAGCCGGCCGGTCTCTTTACTCACGATTCCGTACTCGACCTCGACCCCGAGGGTCGGCACGCCCGACGGCGTGAAGTCCACGTGCATGCCGTTCAACGTAGTGGTTCGGCACAGTCGGGGGCATCTGGAGCGCGCTCGCGAGGGGATGGGTCTGTCCCGGTACGAAGGCCTCCGGTACCATTGAAGAGCCCTCGACTCGAGACGTCCGAGGACCGAGGTCCCCATCGTCTAGCGGCCTAGGACTCCGCCCTTTCAAGGCGGCAGCGCGGGTTCGAATCCCGTTGGGGGCACGCAGTAACGGATCGACTATGGTTGTTCCAGTAAGGCCCCGTAGCGCAGTTGGTTAGCGCGCCGCCCTGTCACGGCGGAGGTCGCCGGTTCGAGCCCGGTCGGGGTCGCTCGAGTCCCTTGTGGACTTTCGGCCAGGTAGCTCAGTTGGTACGAGCGTCCGACTGAAAATCGGAAGGTCGGCGGTTCGACCCCGCCCCTGGCCACCAGGTTTTCAGGTCGTATTGACCACAGAATCGGGTGTAGCAACCGCCAGACAGTGTTCATGAGTGTTCAATCGGTTGTAGCAAACGCGTAGCACAAGCCCAGGCTCCCGACGGGGCATCCCGTAGCAAAGGCGTAGCAAAGGTGGGAGGACCCGGTACGGCGGGAGTTCGGTCGGACAGGAGAATGCCTGGGTACTTCCCAGCGGTTGAGCAACCAGGCATCTCGATCCCCTACTCTCGTGGACGACACCAGTGGAGGAGCGTCGTCCGTGGCTGACAAGTTGATGAGAGTGTCGGATCTGTCTGGAGAACTTGCGACTGAGCGGGTCCGCTGGGGGTTCCGTTCAAAGCAGTACGTTCTTGACCTTACAGACGAGGAACTTGCCCAGTTTGAGCAACTCCTCAAGCCCTACATCGAGGCGTCCCGCGCGGTTAGACGCAAGCGCAAGCAGAGCGCTGCCAAGGATGACGACTAGAGGGTCAATCTGCCCAAGCTCAGACTGCCTGTTCTGGTGTTGTTGGAGCAGCGTCCGCGAGAACTTCAGCAAGACCCGCGAATGTTGACACCTTCTTCTCGATGTCGTTGAACGCTTCTTCTGTCACAAACAGCGGGCGATAGGTAGTGGTCGAATCTGCTGCACTGGTCGCATCAGCACACCACAAGACCAGCCTTTTCCACTTTCGGATCACGTCCAGGTCCTCCAACCCCTTGGTCTCCACGACCCACACAACACCTTCCTTGTCTCGGACCAGGAAGTCGGGGTAGTAGTGCGAGATCTCCCCGGACGAGTTCACATACTCGATGAAGAAACCAACTGCCCGGGTGTTCTTTGCGAACGCTTGAACATCTGCTGCCTTATCCAGGAAGTGCGCGAACCGCAGTTCCAAGTTGGAGTCTCCAACAATCTTGTTGAACAGTGTCTTCTTGGAGGTCGCATACGGCTGGTTGTTCACGACCGTCGGGCGGGTGTTACTGAGTTTGATTTCGTTGACCTTCTGAGTGGTTCCGACATCGACGACGGTCAGGCTGTTGATGGCTTCCGCGAAAGTGTCCAGCAGAGTTCGTCTTGCAAGAGGCTCAGACAGGTTCCGAAGAACGTTCGTGTCATCGAGATCAACCTGAGTTTCGAACAAGTTGTCTCTGACGTATCGCTTCAACTTGCCATAGAGAACATCTTGTCCACCAACAAGCCGCAGGCGGGTCATCAGTTCCTTGCTCAGGTAGGCAAGAACTGCTTGCTGGGTTGCAACGATGGGTTCTCCCAAGTCTGTTGCCCAGGCTGTCTCGTCTTTGTCCAGGTCACGGAACACGATCTCTCGTTGTTCTTCCTCGGTGTACTCCTTGACCTTCAGTCCAGGCTTGGGAAGGTCGTCTACATTGAGGTCGTCAAGGTTGCGCATCTCCCTACGAATGCGGGATGACAGTTTCGGCAGGGAGATGTCCAGACCTGCGAGGTCCTTCTCCTTGTCCTCGTTGTCTACCTCCACCAGCAGTGGTTGCTGAGGTCCGTTGCCGCTTGACCCCATCGGGACCTTCTCAAGGTCCACTCCTTCGGACTGTATGGACTGGACGAAGTCCAGGAAGGCATCGGTTCCTACAACTGACACGTACTCTTTGAAGTCAGGGTCACTGCGGAACATTCTCCGTAGTCCGCGTCCGAGTGTCTGTTCAGGAAGAACCTGGCTCTTGGCGGTGTAGGGGCGCAGTCCAACCATTGAGATGACGTTCTGCACGTCCCAGCCTTCACGAAGCATCATCACGGATACAACGGCAACGTAGGGACTGTCTAGCGAGTCAATGTCGCTGCTGGCTTTGCGTAGTCTTTCCAACTCGTCCTTGTTTCCGAAGCCTTCATTGATTTCACCGTTGCTCTTGGTGTGAATGACCAGAACTCTTCCGGTGAGGTCTTCAAAGGTGCGTTCCAGATACTCAGCGACCTCGTCAGATTCACTGGTTGTCGTGGTCATTACGAACAACACAGCCTTCTTGCCGGCTTGCAGCAGGTCTTCGTAACGCTTCTTCCATTCCAAGTAGCCGAGTTTGATGTGGTCGGCGTAACGGTCTGCGATCTTGTCTGATGCGTGTTCGTGGAGTTTTGATCTGGACACTTCATCTGGGACCACAGGTGTCTTGACGACACCTTGTCGGATTGCCTCGACCAGCGGGTAGGAACATACGGTCTGGACAAATATCGCACCACTGTCGTGTTTCGGCGTGGCTGTCACATCAAGTTGTGCAGCGATGCCGTGCCCGGTGCGTTGGCGCATCTTGGCGTCGATGTCCTGGATCGACTGGAACCAGGCAAGTGTCGAATCGTGGATGTGGTGTGCTTCGTCGTTGAGGATCACCAGGTCGTCAACGGCACGAACAACATCGGAAACATCAAGTTGGTTCTCGGTGGTCTTGGCAACACGCTTGGGTCCCAGGAAGTAGTCCGATGTGTCGTCGTCCTCAAAGGTCGCGGCGATTTCTCCGCTGTAGATGCGGTGCACATTGGTCAAGAACAGGTTTCCACTTTCAGATACCGCCCCGACTTCATCTTGAATGTGCAATGTCATCTGGAAGTCGTCTTGCCAGTTGTGACCGCCGTAGCCATTGGGGGGTAGCACGGGGTCGGAGTGAAATATCTTGAGACCGTCGAAGTCATCTCTGAGACGGTCCAAGACAATAATGTTCGGGGCGATGAGCAGGAAGTTTCGGGAGAGTTGGGAGTTGGCTTCATAGCGCTTGTGAAAATAGGACCAGGCGATGAGCAGGGACAACACTTTGGTCTTCCCTGCGCCCGTTGCCAGTTTGAAAACGTAGCGGGTCCAGGTCTCATAGAACATTCCTGCCGACACCCGCCCAGACGAGTCATAGCGCATCAGGGAGTAGGGGTCGTGTGCTTGAGCTACTTCGTAGAGCCAGATGGCAGTTTCGACTGCCTCCCGTTGTGCAAAGTAGTAGCGGAATGAGAAAGTGTTTTCGTCAGCGGTGGGTATGAGGTGTTCACTGCCGAACCATTGGTTGAGCAGGTGCCTTGAAGTATTGGATGCCCCTTGGTATCCGGCTTCTCTCCACTTGTGAACGTGCTGACGGATTTGAGCGACAAAGGGTGGAAGCAGGCTGGCGATCTCGTTGGCATCAACTACGTCTGTGCCGGGATACCAGCGTAGTTGTGAGTCAATGATCTGGTAGGGGTCTGTGGGGAAGTCTGCAGGTAGTCCCATTTCAGCCCACCTTCACTGTGATGACTTTGGTGGTGTCGTTTCCGAACACATCTATGACTTTGACAGCAACTTTGTAGGTGCCAGGTGTGTCGTAGGTGTGTTCTGATGAGAGGAGCTCAAGGTCTCTGTCTTTGCGTGTTCGGAAGGACTGCCATTCGTTCTCAAATATGTAGCGACCAGTCCAGAGATCTCTTTGCTGTCCGTCCTCAATGAGTGTGATGACTTCTTTCTGTGAGGTGTAGTTGAAGTCAACCGCCCAGTAGTCGATCCAGTCTGACCACTTCTTTGTCAGAACCTCGCGGGTGATTGTGCCTGTTGCGTCTTTGGCTACTCGAACAACTTGCCCTTTGTCTACGACAACTTTGCTCTTCTTCTTGCCGAGACCTGCGGCGACGGCGTTGGCGTCTTCTTGGGCGTAGAAGACTCCGAAGTCGTCAATGGAGATGGCTACTGAGAGTTTGTCCTTCTTGTTGTACCGGGGTGATGCTTCGAGGTAGCCGACCTCGTAGAACTTCACATCTCCCTTTGCGATGGCTCGCTTGTCGAACACGTCTCGGGGGATGTAGCGGAGCGTTAGGGAGACTCCGACTTCTTGTGCTTCGTCGATCATTGCTGGGCTGATTCCCATTTCAAACTCGAATCCGAGGATGTCGGCCCTTGCCAGTGCTGCTGAGCGGGCTGCTTCGATGACGGAACGGACATCGTCTTGTGTGATTGGTGCGTCCAGTGGTCCAACGAAAACTGCGGTTGCACCTTTGGCTCCGTGGAACGGGGGTAGTTGTTCAGCGCGCCTTGCTTCGTATGCGGAAAGGATGAGTTCAAGGAACTGTTCTCTCTTGCGTGCAGACTGGGCAGCCTTCTGCTCGGCTGAACTCGTGGGGTCAATGCCGGTGAAGTATTGCCGTTCGTAACTACCGAGGTTCAGAATCTCAAAGGCTCGGTAGGGTTCGCCCTCGGAAGCGAGTTCCCTTTGAACTTGGATGAGTCTCTTTCTGCTGGTATGGATGGCGAAACGCCCCAGGTCTACACCAAGCCACTTGCGACCGAGTCTCTCTGCTACAGCAAGAGTTGTTCCAGATCCGCAGAAGAAGTCAGCGACAAGGTCACCGGGTTCAGTTGAGGCACTGACGATCCTTTCCAGAAGCGACTCTGGCTTCTGCGTTGCATAACCAAGGGCTTCAGTGGCTGAGTTGTTGATCTTGTCTAGGTGCCACACATCGTCAACAACAACCCCCTCCTGCATTACCTCGTCAAGGAAGCGCTTGATTCTCTTTCCTCCACCAGCATCAGAGAGGACGTACTGCCGACCATCATCATCTACGAGAACCTTCTGCTTGCGCTTCTTGACGTAGTCTGCAGCAGACGACCATTTCTCGAAATATGAGTTAAATACTGGCGTGTTGCCCTTCGTGTAGAAGAAGATCGAGTCGTGCCGTCGCTCGAACGAGGACGATAGGCGCTTGTTCCATCCGCTGTAGTGCCAAACAATCTCATTCCTGAATCGATCCGAGCCAAATACCTCATCCAGTAGCAGACGTACTTGACCTGATAACCGCCAGTCAACGTGGACGAAAACGCTGCCCGAAGGAGCGAGGATGTCTCGGATCGAAAGGAGCCGGGGATAAAGCATACTGAGGTAGCTATCTCTACCCCTTCCCCAAGTGTCACGGTAGGCAACCTCTTCGATTACGGAGGGTTTCTTGGTCACTTCCTGACCACCTATTTCGACATCAACCGAAAAGTCCGCACCCACATCGAACGGTGGGTCAATGTAGACCAGTTTCAGCCCACCAGCCTGTTCAATCTGCTCACGCAAAGGACCATTAGCGAGTGAAGAGAGGATGAGTTTGTTGTCACCCCAGATGAGCTTGTTCGTCCAGCCTCCCTGCTGGCGACCGGAGACGGTGTCCATCGAAAAGAGATCAAGTTGTGCCCTGTCGTCCGACCGTGGTTCATCGATCTGCTCAATGCTCTGGAAAGGGAGGACGGTTGTTTCTACTTCACTGGTCTTACCCGGCCAGATCAACTCGGTAGCCTGGGCGTCTTCGAAGAGACTTGCTCGGTAGCGTGCGGGAAGAGGCTTTCCAGATTGGATGAGTTTGATGACTTCCTGGCGTTCCTCATCACTCAGTTCCACAGCAGTTCCCCTCTCCAGCGATGCGACAGCCACGCGATGAAGGCGAACCGCACATCCGTTGATTCCGTCCCCGTAGCTTTCCTTTCTCTGCAAGGTACCGCTCCGGACAGGTAGATTTCCGTCCGAGACCGGCAATGAGCAGCTGCGACTTGAACGCTCCTTAGGCTTCGATCGACTGCACTAGCACTAGCCCGACATATCCGAGGGTGGTAGTCCCACAAAGAACCTGACCTGGCTGTTGGTGTAGATCGCAAAGTGACCTCGTGGGAGTTCTCGTACTCTGTCGGGGTCTAGTCGGTGAATGGCTTGTTCGCGTGTTGCGTGTAGTCCGGTGGGTCCTGTCTGGTCTGCTTGGTGTCCTACTTCTGGGGCTCTGCGTGTCCCAGACCGTTTGACGAATTCCTCGGGATTTGCCATCTTTCCCACGATGTAGTCCACGCCGGCTTCCAGAAGCCGTTGTGCTGCTGCGCCTAGCGTGTATGCACTTTGCCCGGCAACGATGAGACCGATGTTGGCGGATCGAAGTTGCTCGCTGAGTGCTGCAATGGGTGGTGCTCCCTCTCGGTCGAGCAGAACGCCTGCCTCGTCCAGCAGGACAAGCCGTCGGTGCTTCTTGCTGCTCTCGGTTTGACGGGTCTCCCGGTATGTGTTGAGGTCCTGCAGGATCAACGTTGCTGCCCTTATGGCGGCATCGTTCGTGCTGGGAACGGTGACGATGAACAGCCCGGGATCTTCCGTGGTTTCCCAGGACCAGCCGTGGGGGTGTTGGTGACCGTCAATGCTTCCGTGCAGCCCGTCCAGGGCAGCCTGTACTTCATCGAATACGCGAAGGTGTTCAGGTTGACCATTGTGCTTTGCAGTGAGGCTGCGAAGTGTTGCTGTGTCTTTGACCCAGTTCTGCGGGGCTTGTAGTCGGTTGAGCAGGTCCGTGGTGCTTGTCCAGGGACCTGCCGTAACGGTGACGGCTCGTAGGGCTTTGAGGGTTCGGGCGTGGTAGTGCTTAGCGGCATCGCTGGTTGGCTGCGCACCGAGCAGAATGTCAACCTTTGCGATGCAGTCCTCGACACTGCCGTGCCAGGCTGCGTATGGGGCTCGTCCATCTATACGCCATTCCCGGCAAGGCACGTTGTGTGCGGCAGCCAGCTTGATGAGTTGTTCGGCGCCTTCCCTGTCAGCCTTGCAGTCAATGTAGATGACGCTCTGACCTTGCTGAAGAGCCGCTACGACAGCGTTGTGCAGTAGAACGGTCTTGCCGCTTCCGGATCCTGCGCACAGCACAGCCCGGGCTGGTTCACGAGTGGGCAGTTGTACTCGGTCGGCTTCGATCCAACCTTCGGCTTCTTGTCGTTTCAGGCTTTGGGTTCTGCGGTCATTGCGTCGCGTAACAACATCTCTGCGGTCCTCTCGGTAGATGTAGCCCAGAGTGCTGCTCGGTCCTTCTCCATCCCGGTGCCTTCGGGCTCGTTGTTCAGCGTCAACACCGGTACCTTGCCAGATGGCGCGGCGTACTTTGTCGGCTCTGCTGGGCATAAGGCGTCCTTCATCAAGGGCGGTGGCGATCCGGCTCAACTGGTAGCTGTAGACGCCAACGGCTACCGGTGTCTGCATTGCCCACACACTGAGCAGTCCTGCCAGGGCAGTCCACACCGCAGAGCCTGGTGGGCTCGTGACGACGTCCCAGAAGCCCAGCGCACCGAGGAGGAACAGAGCACTGGTCAGCCACCATTGCCACCAGACATGTCGACGCCAAGCCGAGGGGTGTTGAGCCAATATGTGGACTGTCCACATAACAAGCAGGATTGGCAGAGCAAGCACAGCCAGCACTGCACCGAGCACGGCTACTGCCAGGTCGCCCAGGGGATCGTCGTGATCGTCTTGGGGATCAGGTTTGATGGTGTTCGTCATCGTGCCAGACCACCAATCTGGACCAGGTGAACTCTCTTCTTATCTGCTGGGACCAGGTAACTGCTGACAGCTGCCCTTACGACTGGGTCGGTCTCAGGAGTGACCCAGTAGTCGACTCTGTCGAACTCCGACAGCAGATCGGGCAGGATCGTGGCGTAGCGCTTACTGCTCTTGGGCGTGAGTTCTACTTCAACGGCGGTTCGGTGGTTCCCGTGGACGGTAGTCCCGTCAGGTCGATGATTGCCTGTGAACGATGTTGTGAGCAGACGCTCACCGGTCCAGTTCCTGTCGTTGCACTGGTAGACCACGGCGACTGCTGCTGTGGTGAGGTCGTGCCCCAGGTCAGCCACGGGAGGTAGACCTACTCTGAGTCTGACCGGCTGTTGTGTGAGGCGTGCCCCGCGACGAGTGGCAACAACGATGCTGGGTTGACCGTGGTAAATCCGATGATGTTCGGTGTAGCCGCTTCGTTTCCAACGATCTGCGATCCCGCGTGTGGTCCTCGCACCGAGCGCGGACTTCCGTCCCCCAAGATGCGTTAGAAGACGACCAACGTCGTCAAGCCTTACTGCTCCGACCTCGGCAACGAAAGTGAGAGCCGCAACATCTCGTGGTGTGATCTTCATTCTGTTCTCCTTCCGGGCACCGGCTTGTCCGGTTGCCCAGGAAGGACGGTCCGTCCACGGACCACCCCGTCAAGTAGCCCCAACTCCTTCTCGCTCTGCCCCCTCTTCTCTCCTCTTGTTCCCTCCGTTCCCTTCACCTCCTTGTCCTCCGTCACCACCCACAAACTCAATGTCCTCCGCGCCTTCCTGACCACCCCCGGTTTGCACGCGGGGCGGGGGTGGTCAGGAAGGCGCGGAGGACGCTACGTGAGGAGACCGGATCATTCGTACCTCCGGTTGAGGTCCGCATAACGGAGGACCCCGTCAGCCACCAAATCGAGACGTCGCATCAGCCATTCGCCATAACTGACGGGGCGACAGAGACCGAAGCCGAGCAAAGTGCACATATGCCTCACTGGTGAGACCCATTTCGTCCACGCATTGCCAGGAGGGGACCACCCGCTGCAGGCTCTTCCGGAACACCCGGGAGAAGCAACTCGACGTGGTGGCAACGCGCAATGCGCTGACCTCTCCACGATGCGCGAGAACCAGTTGCCAGACGTCGTGAGACCCCTGCAAGTACGGCAGGCTGCAGTCCTGACAGTTGCAAGGAATGACGACGTTGTCTCCACCAATCCCGCCATTGATCATGCCCATGACTACTGGACCCCTTTGGACAGAGCCAATCCTCAAACCATCGTTGAAGTGCCTGATGTCGTCATCACGTGAGCGAGTTTGGACAACATTCAGGACCACGAAACGACCGCAGGCATCAATTCCGATGTGCGGTGCTTCAGGGTCAAGAGGACCCTCCAAAGGCTGTCCAACAGTGAGTGCGGTCCAGCCTGGCATTGTGATCTCATTCATTGGTGTATCTCCTTGTTCTGTCCTGCACTGTGCCGCTGAGGACTTGAGCGGGTTGGTCGTTACCGACCCACGAACGTCACAGTGCTTCGAAACCTGGAGATCCAGGAGAATGCTGGGAAGACTTTGTAAGGAGTATGTAAAAGGTCAGGCGAGGGACCCGAGACGTTCAAGGGCACCAGGGGCTTCATTGGCGTAGATCTTCAATGTGATCTCGACCGTTGAGTGCCCCGCAGCTTGGGAAACGTCGACAGGTTTGGCACTCAACTCCCAAAGGTAGTAGGTACAGAACACGTGCCTCAGTGAATGCCACGTCCAGACAAACCCATCAACCTCTTCGGGTTCTGCGCTGTTGGCGAGCATTCTCTTGACCTTCTTTGTCGACCATTTTGCTGCAGTTGCAGCCGGCTTGAACCTTCTGTTTCGGAAGTTGGATGCGCTCCACATTCCACCGGTCGGGTTGGGAAACATCAACGCGTCCTGCCCATACTTCTTGATTACCCACTTCTTCTGTCTTGCGATAGCTTGTGCGAGCTCGAAACCCTTGGGATACCTCTTGGTGGGTGGTGTACGGGTCGGATAGACCGTAGTCCTCTTCTTGCGTCCTTTCGGGTCCGTGATCTCTCGTAGACCCCCTGCTTCAACCTTCTGTCGTTCGATGCGTATCTGCCGGGTCTTGGTGTCAACATCACGAGCCCGAAGTGCGAACATCTCGCCTTGGCGAATGCCGGAGTACGCACTGAGCAGTACCGCTAACCCAGACCAGTGATCCACCCCGCTCACTTGCCCCACCTGGTAGGCGAGTTCCGCGACTGCGTCGTGGGTAGGAATAGCCGAAGGCGGAACCCAGTTCGGGTCTGTTCCCTGCTCGGTGGCTTTCACCGCGGCCTTCTGCTCTTCAGGATCAGAACCGACCCAGTGAACGCCGCCGAGAAGCCTATCCGGTGGAACAACCAGATATCCCTCTTCGTAACCCCATTTCAGACAGGTCCTCAGTGCTGTTCGTAACCGCTTCCCCTCACCGAGAGTTGGTGCGTGGTCGACACACTTCCGCAGGTCTTCTTTGCGCAGGTCCTCACACGCCAACCTCCCGATAGTTGGTTTGATGTGCCGTGTCCCCAGCCACTTCATAGCCTCTGAATGCTTCAAACCCCAGGGTCTAGGTCTAGGTCTGGTTGGACTAATCCAGGCTGCCCAGAGGTCGTCCACACTGCTTGTGCTCTTCGAAGCACCCGCAGAGACTTTGGCGTTAATCTTCTTGGCTTTGACTACAGCTTCTGCAGCTGTCTTTCCTCCACTGGTGGTGTGTCGAACCCCGTCGAGGTAGTAGGCGATCTGGTGGTAGGGCTTGCCCTTGGTTGGTGGGTAGATGACGATGTCGGTTCCCGCAACCCGCTGCTTCGCAGTCAATGCTCCGTTGACGTCAACAGGGAGTTTCTGGACGGTCTTCTTGCCAGCCATCAGACCGTCCCACCGCTGGTCAGGCTGGAACTAGAACGATTTCCGGCAGAGTGTCCACACGTCCATGCCGAGCAACCTTGGTTTTCGTGAATGCCGAACGAGCACGCCTTGACAGAACCCATTCCTCGATTTCGGAACGAACCCAGCGAACGTTGTTGCCCAGGATCACAGGTTCGGGAAACGTTGGGTCTTGGGTGAGCCTCCACACAGCAGAACGAGACAGGTGCAGCATTGACTGCAAGTCCGCTCGACTGAGTAGTTCCACCCCTTCTACAGTGCTTCCGGCTGTGGCACACCACTGGTCCCCCTGCCTTCAATGAGATGTTTGTAGCAGTATTGTAGAAATTGCGTGTAGGAAGATCAATACTGTGCTTAGAACTGTGCTACGAAGTTCCGACTGAAAATCGGAAGGTCGGCGGTTCGACCCCGCCCCTGGCCACCTTCGAGGGGTGCAACAAACCCCCTGCCCTCTGGAGCAAACCACGCCAGACCGTTTCCACCGCAGCAATGCCCCCGGTCAACCCCCGCCCACACCGGCCAACGCCTGTGCGTTCGCTTCGACCTCCCCGTCGGTGTCGCTGGACTCCCCCCGGCTGTTGGCCCATTGCGAATAGCCGATCGCCGCTGCCGTGGCGAGGATCACAGCGATGCCGCCCACCACGTTGTCGATGACGCGCTGTTTGCCCAACTCTCCCACCTGTGTGACGGCCGTCGAGTTGAGCGCTGCCGTGGCCGGAACCATGAAGACGTAATAGACCCACGCCAGCCCGCTCAGTCGGGCGAACAGCGCGACGAGAAGGAACACCAGACCGATGGCATAGACCACAAGCAGCGAAGTCACCTGGCTAACCACCCCGATGACGAACACCGACCCGAAGATCGTGCCGAGCACGCGGAAGACCGTCGGCCTGAGGGTCTGGGCCGTGCCGATCGGGGCCATCACCAGGATCACTGCGATGAGGAACGCCCCGCCGATCATCTTCGGGTTGGCGAGCACATAGAACGTCGACACCGTCACGAGCGTGGTGATCATCACCGTGTACGTCGTCGCCTCGCTCTGCGAGTGCGGGGTGAGTGTCGGCGCCGGGCGCTTGCGCATCATGAACATCACGAGAAGTGCTGGGATGAGGCCACCGACGAAGAAGGTCAGTGCCATCCACAGCAGGTACTCGGTGTCCAAACGGTCAACCGTCGCCGCACCGTCCCAAGCCGGAGGGTCGATGAGTGCCCACGCCAACATCACGGGCACCAACAGACCGGACTTCTGCAAGCCCGCCCGGGACAGACGTCCCACAGTCATGCACAGGATCGCCATCAGCGCCGCACCGGAGACGGGCGACAGACCCGCCACGATCGCCAGTGGGGCGAGGAACCCCATGACGATCGCGACGATCACCGCGTAGCGCCGCGCGCCCGACATCGCCGCGGCCGCGCCCACGATGGCCGGTATCGACGCCCAGGTAGCGGCCCCTTGGGGTTTCCCGGTGCCCACCCAGGTGACGAGCAGCATCACGATCGCCGGCAACAGCACGAGCACGACGGCGATCGCCACCAGGATCAGGCGGCGCTTGACAGGCATCCGGGCCGCCTGGTTTGTAGCAACCTTGCCGGACTCCCGAGCAGTCATGCCAGAAGCCTAGAGCCCGAGCGGATGGGATCGGCGACCCAAGAAACGGCCCCCACACCCGCTTCTTCGGCGTACTCAGCGCCAGCCGCCGATGGCCGGAGAACGGCAACCGCCGGAGGCCAACGGTCATCACCAAATACGGAACCCGCGGCGCCACCAAGTGCCACAGTGCGCTCTCTGTACCGACGGGACGGCACAGAGTGCCACTGGCGGCATGCAGTTCAGGGTCGGTAGGGCTCGCTGACGTCAGCGAGTCCAATCTGCGTGCGGCCGTCGTCGCCGTAAACCGGCACCGGGGCCTGCGATGTTCCACCGGTGGTCAGGCGAGGCCGCCCCTGGTCCGTGAGCAAGCCGTAGTCGATCCAGCCCCAAGCACCGTTAGTGGCCACGGCGGGCACAAGGTCCGGAAGGTTACTGTTGCCCGGGACGCCGAGGGACACTGTGGCGCTCACAGCAGCGTTGGCAGGGTCGAGCTTGTCGGTGATGGCCGCGTAGAGACGCCAGTGGGTCCCGTCAGCGACGTCGATGCGAAGCCCGTCGGCAGGTAGCGGTGCAAGGTGCTGGGGGTTGGCCGGGTCGAACTCATCCGTCAAAGGGATTGCGTCTCGCTGAACCGCCGGACCGGTGGAGCCTGCAACGCCGCCCCCGGGGGTGTTGCAGCGGGGGCCGTCGAAGCAGACCAACTCGACCCGCAGGTACGTGGCGCCCGACGGCAGGTCCGTGAAGGGCACGCTGGCGGGCCCGACGCCGTTGATGATCAGGGGTGCGCGCAGGGGCTTGTCGGCTAGCTCCCCCGGCGGCCTCGGTCCTGCGGTAGCGGCCACACCTCCAACCGCCAACGAGGCCACTAATGCTGCGCCCATGACCGCCAGCCGCCGGCGCCGACGAGTCTGGGAGGTGGCCAATGTGACGAGCTCACGGCGCAGCTCGCTGGTGAACATGGGATCCATGGCGGCGTTCATCGTGTGCTCCTGAGCGGCTGCGAGGCGGAGGGGGTCGTGGCAGCTGGGGTCTGTGCCAGCCGCAGTCGGATGCGCTGCCATCTGGACCGGGCAGCAGCGTCGGTCAGACCGAGAGTCTGTGCGGCTGCACTGATGGGGAAGCCCTCGAGGGCGATAAGCGCCAGCAGTTGCTGATCGGCAGGCCCGAGCCTTCGGACTGCCGAAACGAGTGCCGGATCAAGGTCGAGGTCCGCCCGGCTGAGGGCGACTGTGTCGGCGGGGGCGCTTTGCTCCTCCTGTCTCGGGAGCCGTGAAATGAAGGCGCGATGGCGCCGCATCGCGCGGCCGCGGTTGAGGCACAGATTGTTCGCCACAACCAATAACCATGGGAGCACGGATCCGTCCACGACCGGGACGTCCTTTCGCCGGCGCCACAACTCAAGGAACGCGGCCGCGACGACGTCCTCGGAGTCGTGGACGTCGCAGGTCAGGCGCAGCACGTGACGGAAGACGCGTTGGTGATGGAGATCAAAGATCAGCCCGAAGGCGACTCCATCACCGGCGAGGGAGGAGGCCCACGCCTGCTGCTCATCGATTGTGTCCACGCTTGTACATGTCCGCGGGGCCGGAACCTGCATCAACCCCTCCCGGCAGCTCTCGGGCTCCTGTGGCTTGCCATCCCTCGCCGCCCCGTTCATGGGAGTCAGCATGCCGGGTCACTCATGTCTCGCGTGAGTCGGACCGGAACCTCCCGTCATTCCACCCGACGAGCGGGAGTAGACCCCAAACTGTCAGGTCGACCGATCCTGCTGTCAGGTATCCGATGCAAACGGACACACGAGGACAAACGGCAGGACATGCGGTCTTCAGTCGACTAACGGCGTCCCAAGCGCGCCTGTCCGTGCCCCTGTGTCTCGCTGTTTGTCTCATGGGTTCGCCTGCCTCTGAGTGAGTGGCAGGCACGGTTGTCGACGAGGCTGAAACCCCGAGTAGCGGCACCTGTCTCCTCGACCGACGTCGATTTCTACAGCCCGACAGAGTCGGCGCCGTATAGCGTCCGTTGTGAACAAGGGCGGGTCCGAGAACTGGATATGAGCGTTGGGCACGTTTCAGAGCCTGCGACCGCGGTGCCGGGGCTCACGAACACGCCGAGTGCTCATCCATGGCCCAGGCAAGCGGCGCCCACTAGTCCTGCGGCACCGGTGCTGGCCAAACCGCGCACGTTCGCCATCACCTCACGTGAGTGGCTTGTTCACCGGTCGTCGACCACATCTGGTTGACGCCCCACCAAGATCAACCAGATGTGGACAGACACGCCGCAGTTTCTGTCCGAAATGTCCTTTCCCACGGCGCGTCGCTGGTTGGGAACGATCGTGAGCGTCGATCTCCCAACCAGATGTGGACACGAAACCGGGATCACCCCAAACTGGCGCGGAAGCACCGGATGTGTTGTGGTCTCACACCCGAGCAAGACCCGCACGGGAGCCCCCTCCCTGCATGTCACACTCGCCCGTCTCCGAACGCACCCAGAGCAGCACACGCCTTGTGCCATACTCCAGTGCCGGACGCGTCAACCCAGGAGCAGCCATGAGCGACACCACCAGCTCGGATCCGCTCGAGGCCCTTGGCCCCGACACCCTGCGGAGCGTTGCTGATTCGCTGTGGCAGTCCGAACTCGACCTGTCATCGCTACCGGACGGGATCCGCATTGCGCTCACCAGCGAGAAGAACAGCCCTGAGGCCTACGGCGAGCGCATGCAGGCGTTCCTGCGCTACCTCAGCGAGCATCCCGTGGAGCACGCGCCGAGCTACGAGAAGACCTACGAACACTTGCTGCCCTTCTGCACCCGGCTGTCCCCCCAGCAGGCCTATGCGATCTCGGTGAACCTCCTCGGACCACCGGCGTCCATCGGGTACGACATGGTGCCGACGAAGGCGAACTTCGAGTTCCCCCGTGACTTCGGGCCGAAGCCCCGAAGCGCCGTCGGATGGCACTTCTTCGTCGGGAGTTGCTGGGACGAGGACGGTGCGGAGTACGGCGTGGAGCTGATGTTCTTCCAGGCCGGGGTCTTCCCGCCACCCGTGGCCGCGGGCTTCGGGCTGACGGAGGACGAGAACCAGGTCGTCGAAGTCCAGTTGGCCGTCAGCAAAGCCGGCGAGGGTCACTGGCAGGCGGACCCCGTCTGCCTCGGGGGAACCAGTGGTCTGGTCTCGCACACAACGAACCCGTTCAGTTACACGGTCGGTCGCAACACGATGGCCTGCCACGACGCTGAGCAGTTCTTCCCGATCACGGTCAAGGCCTGGGGAGTGGATAGGGGCGAAACCCCATCCCGCGAGCTCGCGGTCGACATCACGTTCACCTCGGGAAAGCAGTACCTGTTCCAGGGAGCCGACGGCTGCATGCCCGCGGTCGACGGCGTGGGGTCGTTGTACTACTCGATTCCCAACATCAGTCTCGACCCGTCCTGCAGCACACTCACCCTCGATGGACGCACCATTCGGCTGGTGCGGGGCCAGTTCTGGTTCGACCGCCAGTGGGGCTACATCTCCGGTGTCTCGCGCTCCAAAGTCATGCGCGCCGCCTCGTTCAGCAAGGACCCCAACCCCGCAGGCTGGGACTGGTTCATGGCCCAGTTCCTCGGTGACCGCCAGATCACCGTGTTCGCCCCGCACGCCAGCGAGCGCTCGCAGTACTACGAGCAGACGGGGCCGGAGCCGCCCGGGACGATGATCGTGCGCGTGGGCGGCACCTACATGGACGCCGACCGCGGTCAGGCCCTCACCTGGGGAACACTGCGGATCACCGACTGGATCAAGGCCGTCAACTCTCCCAACCCGCAGCGCTACGCGGTCACCAACACCTGGTACCCCAACCGGTGGGAGTTCGAGTTCGACGACGTCGTGCCAGAAGACATCAGACGCGTGACGATGACCCCGATCGTCCAGGTCGCGCAGGTGGGCTTCTTCGCCAACGGCGCCCAGTACGCCGAGGGCGCGGTGATCCTGACCGACCCCGATGGCAACGACATCGGGCGCGGCTTTGCGGAGTCGGTTGCCTATGCCGACACCCGCGACACCGTGCACCGGATTGCTGGGCTCCCGGACAGCCAGGCCCACATCGATTCGCTGTCCCATCGAACGATCCCCAAGTCGCTGGCGGTGCTCAACACCGCCTACGTGCTCGCGCATCAGGCCGAACTCGCTGAGGTAGTCAGCCAATCGGTCGGGCTCGAGTTCTTCACCCAGCCGCAACCGAAACCTGAGTAGTCCTCGACGCCTACTCGTCTGCCATGTGGCGATGGCTGGGTCGGACCCCAGGCGGGCTGCCACGGTCGCCGCTCAGTGTCGCCTGATAGTAGCCGGGCGGGGTGTCGCGGCGGTGGTGCACGGCAACCATGTGCGCACCAAGGCCTACCGTCGCCGCATCTGTGGCTGCGAACCGCACTTCGCCCGCTCGCTTGCGCCATTCTGGGTGCTGCCAACCAGTCCACGGAGCCGACCATGACCCAAAATTCGACCGGGGGTGCTCGCGCCCGCCAATTCGGAAGAATCGCGGTGGTAGCCACGGTGGGTTTGTGGCCACCGTTGATCGTCGGCCGACTCATCCTGGGGCCACCCGCGATCACGATGCTGCTCTTCGGCACTCTGGTCGGCTTCTTGAACACCGCCGCCGCTGGGAGACGGCTGGGAACGGCCGCCACCATCGCCTTCGTCCTCGTCGCTCCCGTGGCCCTCGTGGCAGGGCAGGACCCGGTTGCCGGCACCTGCCTGATGGCGCTCGGGTGCCTGGCCGTCGGTACCAGCGCCTACTGGCAGCGGTTCAGCGCGTTCAATGTCGGACTGGCCGGGACTCTGTTCATCGTGGCCTCCCCCGCCGCCACGACCGACCTCCTGGATGGCGGCCCTGCGCAGTCGGAATACCTGCTGGCGGTCCTGTTTGGCACCCTGCTCTGCGGGCTGTGGCCGGTGGCGATACTCCCGCTGCTGCACTTCGTAAAGGACATCCCTGCGCAGGCACACCATGAGAAGGCCGAGACGCTTCGCTACCTCGTGACGATGACGGTCCTCGTGTCTGCGACGACTTTCTACGCGCTGGCCTTCGCGAGGGACTCGAATGGCCTGTGGCTGCCGCTGACCCTGCTCATGGTGTTGCAGATCGCGCCGGACACGACGCGGCACCGGGCTTTCCAGCGGGTCTACGGCACCATCGCCGGAGCGCTCACATCAGCCGTAGTGGCGACCGTGTTCCACGGCACTTGGGTGATCGCTCTGGTCGCCGTCATCGCCTTCCTGGGCGTACTCGCCACCGTGGGCCATCAGCCGTACAGCTACTACGCGTTCTTCCTGACCGTCCTGGTCCTTTTGGGTGTCTCGGCCACCGAACCGCCATTGGAGGCGAGCATGCAACGCATCATCTACACGGTGATCGGCTGCGCTCTCGCCTTGACCGCCTACCTGATTGAGCGACCGTTCATCGCCGATCACACGCCGCCGGAATAGTCTGTCTCCCTCGACAGCTCTACTCCCCGGGGATGGGCAGCCGACCTCACCGGTTCTGGCAGAACGGCCGGACCCGGGAACCGGTGGCCGACATGGGAGCAACAGTCGAAATCCGGTCGGGCTCGACATCATCCACGAGATGGCTTACGACCAGCCAGGACCGGCGCAAGGCCTCATGCAACGTCATCTGAGCACTCACTTTCAAACCACCCCTCATTTCGTCCCTCTACCAGAGTATCGGCATCGGAAATCGTCGCCTGAAGAGGTCCTTCCCACTGATTCCGTCGCGCCTTCGACGTCAGCCATCTCCTGCCATGGCTGAGATGAGCCTGCTGCCTCGTCGACGGACAGCCGTGCATTCCTCGCCCCGTTGTGGGCGAGCGCCGACGCGCCCGTCAGTCCGGGCACTTCCCCCGGTCGCTTCGTGCGTCTGTGAAACGGTGGTACTGTGAAACTGTGAAGAATCTGACCGTGGCCGTTCCCGATGAGGTGTACCGCTTGGCGCGTGTCCGGGCGGCTGAGTCAGGGACCTCAGTAAGCGCCCTGGTCACCGCCTACTTGAAATCCCTCGCAAGCGGTTCGGCCGAGTTCGATCGCAAAGCTCAACTCCAACGAGATGTCCTCGCGGACGTCACCGAGTTTCGCGCCGGTGATCGGCTGAGTCGAGAGGAGGTCCACGACCGTGCCGTTCGTTGACACGAACGTTGTGTTGTACGCGGTCTCTACCCATCCATCCGAGGTGTCGAAGGCGCAGATCGCTCGCACACTCCTCGAGTCTGCGGACATCTGTTTATCCACTCAGGTGCTGCAAGAGTTCTACGTACAAGCCACCCGCCAATCTCGGCCCGATGCCCTCTCGCGTGATCAGGCCGCGGCGCTCGTCGAGGCCCTCACCAGGTTCTCCGTCCAAGACGTGACTGTCTCGATCGTGCGCGCAGCCATTCACACGATGAGCCGGTTCAACCTGTCGTACTGGGATGCCGCCATCATCGAGGCAGCCCGTGAGCTGGGCTGCGCGCAATTGCTCTCCGAGGACCTCTCGCACGGACAGGACTACAACGGGGTCACGGTCGTGAATCCGTTCCTGTAGGCGCAGCACCAACTCGAGTTCCAGCCTCGGCGTCAGCAGTCCATTGGGATATCGACGCGGATTTACAATGCGTCAGTGCCGACTGCGAAGCCGAGCGTGCGGCATCTGGTGCGCGCGCGACCTCGCCGATCTTCGGTACACCGAGCCACTGACCGTCGAGGATCTCGCGAAGGTCGAGCACATGTCTCGGGCCCACTTCTCCCGCGAGTACAAGAAGGCGTTCGGTGAGTCGCCGTACTCGTATCTGCTCACGCGCCGCCTGGAACGCGCGGCGACACTGCTGCGCAGCACCGACTGGTCGGTCGCAGACATTTGCATAACTCCTACCGGGTGGCTCAAGGCACAGCGATCGCCTGAGCCTTTGGACCGCGCGGCGAAGGTCTCGACATCGGCCGATGTGGTAGGCGCCCACGTGGCAGCATCAGTCGACCTTCGCCAGAAGAGCCCTAGTTCGCTCGTGGTCCGGGGCATCCGACACGGGCGATCCAGGAACACCAGCGCGTCGGCGGACGTGAATCATGGCAATCGTGATCTCCACAGCGCCGTCACGTGCGGTCCAGATTGAACCGATGTACGTCAAGCCGATTCCTGGAGCCACGCCGCGCAATGCCTCGCGGCCGATCCGCGGGTCAGAGCCAACGAGGTCGGCGCGCCTGCCGTACCCGCCTTCGGTCAGAACTCTGAAGCGGCAACCCCCCAGTCGTCGCATCGCTACCTGGGCCCTGCAAACCTTCCACGGCCCGACCCACGCTTCCCCAGGTCACCAACGCCAGCGCCAACTCCTCCTCCTCCATCTCGTTCACTGCGGCCAGCCCGCGATCCTCCAACTCGTCGCGCAGCCGCAATCGTGTCCGCCATTTGGGTGGTGTCGGCGGGTACGCCAGGTGCGCTAATCCCGGCCCGGTGAGCATCGCCACCGGTGGGGCAACTCCGGAGTCTGACCACTTCACCAGCTCGATCCCGGCCAGGACAGAACTGATCGCCCAGTGCGCGGCGAAAGCCTCGACGTCGGCGAGGTCGTAGGGGCTGGCGATGAGGCGCAGCGCGAGCGAGTCGTTGATCCCGGTGCGTAGCCACTGGGCGCGTAGCGTCGGGTCGGCGCGGTCGGACGTGCCGTAGGTCCAGGCCAGATAGGTGATGGAGTGAGGCTCCAGCGGCACCGAACGCATCGTGTCACGGATCCACTCCAGGCTCGGATTGCGGGCCATCACGCCGAGGTAGAACTTCGCCGGCAGCGGGTCGTCGGCGTCGACCTCCAGGCTGATCCGGTCAACCTCGTCGGGGTGCATCCCGCAGTCCCACATAGTGCTCCACGGCTCGCCGGGCATCTCCGGGACCGGCTGCGGGGCGATCCCGCGGCACAGCGCCGACACCTGCCACGCGTTGGCGCCATGGGTCAGCGCCACGTGTTTGGGGTCCCGGGCGTGGGCCGCCGCGTCCTGCGGGGTTTGGTACCCGCGCCGGGGACAACACTTAGCCTTCTTCACGGCGTGCCACGACGCCCGGGAGTGATTGGCTCTGATCGGACGACCCGCGAGGCGCTGCTCGAGGGTGTACCACTCGAGCACCGCCGGGGCGGCATCCGCCAACTCCAGACAGGACAGGTAGCCGCCCAGTGCGGCCAGAATCCGTTCCTGTTCCAGATCATGGCCGGTGTCGATGCGGCCGTCCGGGTATAGCGTGACCGGGTGCCGCTTCGAGCCCTTGGTGCTATTGCGGCTGGTCCGGCACGCCACGTTGACCGTCACTGGTCCGGGTAGGTCAGGCATCGGGTACCACCTCCACCCGCTGCACCCACGCCGGCGTGACCGGCAGCAGGTCGCGCTGCCTGCCCAACACACCCACGATCACCGGCACCGGGGCGGGCACCGACGGCCATGGGGTGAACCCGTCCGTGAGCACGATCACTGTCTGCGGCGCCGGGCGGCAGGCCAGTGCCCCCGTGATACCTGCTCCCATGTCTGTGCCGCCACCACCGGCCAGTCGCACCTCGCGCACGTCGCGGACCGGCTGCACGGCGTGCACCGCAGCGTCCACCGCCAGCACTGTCACGCTGCTGTCCGGCACGGCCAACGACGCCAACACCGCCTTCACCTCCCCCAGCGCCTGCGCCAGCAGCCCGTCATCGATGCTGCCCGAGGTGTCGATCACCACCGCCACCGCCGGCACTGGACGGCGCAACGCGGGCACGATGGCCTTGCCCACCGCGTGCTGACGGCGGGAGATCTTCGAATACGTGTAGTCGACCTGACCCTGACCCCAACCAACCCCGCGGCGGACGGCCGCGTGCAGCACCTGCTGCCAGGGCACCACCGGATCCAGGATGTGCCGGACCCACCGCCCCCACTCCCCGGCCACATTGCCGTACTCGCGGCAGTGCTCCCGGAACTCAATCGCCACCATCTTGCGGATCCCCTCAGCGCCCTGCGTCGACAGTCCGGGCATCTGCTCGTCAGCAGGCGGCAGGTCGTAATCGCGGGCCATCCCGTCACAGCCACTCCCACACGTCTGGTCCGGGTCCAGTCCCAATGGCGACTTCGTCACCGGCAAGGCCCGCAACAGCCGAAAGTACTCCTCCGCCGAACGGTTCGGATCCTGATACACCTGCCGCGGCTGGGGCAGGCCGACGTCGAAGGGCAACACCTCCGAGACCGTAAGATCCGTGGCCAGCTTCCACCGGTCCCGACCCGCCGCGTCCACACCGCAGTCCAGGGCCCTGCCCGCATGGTCGGCCAACAGGTGCCACACCTGATGAGCGACCTCCCCGGCCAGCACCTGCACATCCGTGGCCACCGCCCACAACGGGTTCACATACAGCCGCCAATAGACATCAGCGGACATCCGCGCCACCCGCTCCGTCGGCACTGTCACCAGCGCGTAAACCGCGGTCGACAGGTAGGGCAAATCCCCGGCCGACTGCGAGACCAGCCACAACTTCGCCGCGGCCATCCGCTGCTCCACATCACGGTCGATCACAGCAGACCAGCCAGTTGCAGCGCCGGAGCGAACACCGTCAACCCCGCTGGTAGGTCCGCCCCCGCCGGCCGCCGCCCAGGACGCAACAACGCCCGCACCACCGGCACCGCCGAGTCCAGACTCGAATGCCCCGCTGCCCCGACACACACCCCCATGGCCGCGGTCCACCGTTGCGGACTCGGATCAGACGTGTAAGCGGCCAACACCCCCTGCAGAGCCACATGCACCCGGTCGGGGCGCAAACCCTTCAGCCCATCTCCCATCGGGTCGGCGAGCAGCTCCTCCGGATCCGGAAGATCCAACGCCGACCGCCACGTCAGGAACTCATGCCCCACCGGCGCCCCCACCGCCCCGTACACAAGTAGCCGACGCACCTCCTCGCCCGCCCCGGCGTACCCGGCGATCGCCAGCAGTTGCGCCGCGTAGTCCCACGTCCGCGGCGTGGGGAAGGCCCGGCCCCGGCCAGCGGCATCCTTCGGAATCGAGGAGAGCTGCCCACCCCGGGTACGCAGGAAACCCGCAACAAGACCGCGTTCAGCCATCGCCAATCTGTCGAAGGTGGACGGTCGCTCCGGCACCGGCAGCACCGGCCAATCCCCGGTCACGATCGACTCCGTGTACACATCCAGCGGCAACGACCACTCCAGATGCACAAACCGGTTCGCCGTCGGCGCGGCCAACTCCCACCCCGAAGCGGCCACATCCGCCGGGTTCGCCGCCGCTCCGAACGACACCCGCTGCGGCAACTGCAACGCCCCCACCTGAGCATGGGTCAACGGCCGCAATGCCGCCGCCTGCACCGCGGGCGAAGCCGTCGTCCACTCATCAAAGAAGACAATCGACGGCTTCGGCTCCTCCGAAACCCGCACC
The DNA here is from genome assembly GCA_029779995.1 of Actinomycetes bacterium. The sequence continues at coordinate 32,140 of JAKOZM010000259.1, read as the reverse complement.
GCCCACCCCGGCGGCGCCAACGTCACCCGATCCCCGTGCACCACCGGCAGCCCCGCAAAATCCGAGGGCTCATAGTGCGAACAGATCAACGTTTCCACATGCCAACCGCTGCCCGTCGCCGACTCAATCACCGCCGTCTTCCCCGCCCCCGGATCACCCCACAACAGGAACGGAATCCGCGCGGTGATGCACACCCCCACCGCCTGCAGCACTGCCTCATACGACTGCCGATCCCTGGCCATAACTTCCCCTTCCGTCAAGTGCCGAGTGAAACACGCACCTACGACAAGTGGGGTTGGTCGTTGTCGACGATCGAAGCCGGGCACTGGCGATCATCTGGGGTCAGCTCTGAACAAGGGCACGACAAATCACACCGTGTCGCCTGCGCAACATCCCCCATGCTGACGCCCCCGCCGCCGACCTGAGGAAAAGGCGCCTGTTAACGCCCTGCCGTCGCCTGGGAGTTAACAAGGCGCAGCCAAACGATCCGTGGAGCTGACCTCCGCTGCCGGCTTCTTGTCATTTTCGCCGTAACCATCGGGCTGCCATTCGCTCCGCTCAGCCCAGCGCGGGCCTTACCGCAGGACCTTGTGATCAGCCAGGTCTACGCAGAAGGCGGTGAACCAGGCTCGTTCTTCCAGAGCGATTTCCCGGAACTGTTCAACCGAGGCCACTCCAGCGTCTGCCTCAACCATTGCGATCTAGTGCGGGTATCGCCGTGACGTCCACTGTGACCGGCAAGGCCAAAGAGGGTAAGACCCGCTACTTCATGCTGATCAAAGGCAGCCAGGAGGAGCTGTCCATCCGCACCTTCGGTCACAAAGGCTGGCGGTTGGTGATCACTCAGTCAGCGACTGGCATCGGCTACATCCCATTCAGCCAGCGGATCTTCTACGTGGACGGCAGGCGGCTCTGAACGTCCTGCGGGACCCATGTCACGCAACGTTCACTCGAACGTATCCCGGATTTGCGCCACACCCTGTCTCTCGCCAGCTCGCAGTGGGATACTTGACAGCGAAGGTGAGGGTCAATGAGCGAGATAGACATGACCACGCGGCACGAGGGCCACACCCCCGCGACCGCACCGGAGAGCCCACAGGCGGCCAGTGACATCGCGGCAGCGCCCGCCGACGCTCCCCCACCCACGCAGCGCCCGCCCTATCCGGGCCTCCCGGCGGTGATTCACGGCAACGGAGCGATCGCTCATGTCATGCGGCATGTGTGCGGCGGCGTCATCGGCTACCCCATCACCCCGTCCACCGAGATCTCGGAACTGTTCGAGGCCGCCCGCTCCGAAGGCGGCGTCAACGTGTGGGGCAAGCACCCCTTCTTCTTCGAACCCGAAGGGGAGCACTCCGCGCAGAGCGGTGCGCTCGGAGCAGCGCTCACCGGCGGGCAGTTCATCTCCAACGCCTCGTCGAGCCAGGGCATCCTCTACGCGATGGAGTCGCACTATGTGACCGTCGGTAAGAAGACGGGCGGCTTCGTGCTGCAGGTCGCGGCCCGCGTGGTGTCCAAGCACTCCCTCAACGTGATGGCCGGCCACGACGACGTCTACGCGCTGCTGTCGGCCGGCTACACGATCCTGTTCGGCTCGAACCCGCAGGAGGCCGCCGATCTCGCGGCGATTTCCTACCGGACCTCAGCACTGTCGCTCATCCCGGTCGCCAATGCCATGGATGGGTTTTCCACCAGCCACATGATCAGCGAGGCGTTGTTACCCGAACCGGAACTGCTGCGCGACTACCTCGGTGACCCCGCCGGGCGGATTGCGAGCCCCACTGTCGCCCAGGACATCCTGTTCGGTGCCAAAGGCCGAGTCGTCGCCTTGAACCAGTACCTCGACCGCCACCGCGATGACTTCCGACCGGCAGATCTCGCAGCTCTGAAAGCACACATCGACGACATGGCCGCACAGGTGGAGGCCGACAATGACGGCGACCTGATCGAGACGACTCTGCGTTTTGTCCCTGACGAGCTGCACGGCCAGTGGCTGCGCCAATGGCGTAACGCTTTCCAGAAGGGGACCCGGCAACTCGTGCCTGCCCTGGTCGACGTGAACACTCCAGGGCTGACGGGCGCTGTCCAGAACCAGCCCGACTTCCAGGCCGGAGCGGTCGACCACCGCACTCACTTCGCCAGCGCAGTCCCAGCATTGACCCACCGGGCCATGGCCGAGTACGCGACGCTGACTGGCCGGGCCTACTCCCCAGTCATGGCCTACGACTGCGACGACGCCGACTACAACATGATCGGGCTGGGCTCGATCACCGACGATGTCCGGGCGGTCCTACCCGTCTTGCGGGCACGAGGGATGAAGGCCGGCGTCGTGAGCGTGAAGCTCCTGCAGCCGTTCCCCGAAGCGGGGCTCATCGAGGCGATCGCGGGCGCAAAGGCAATCACGGTGCTCGAGCGTTCCGACCAGACCGCCCTGACCGCTCTTGTGACCCAGGCGCTGTTCCGGGCCGGAGCCAACGCCGTGGAGCCGCGCCACGAGGACATCCCCGCCCTCGCCACGCAGCCCCGCCTCACGACGGCGATCTTCGGGCTGGGCGGGCACGACGTCCAGCCCCGCCACATCATTGCCGCGTTCGAGCAGATGACCACTGCTGACAGCGCCCCGCTGATCTACCTGGGCTCGCAGTTCTTCACGCAGACCTCATCCGCGCAGATGGCCGACGTACAGGCTCGCCTGCGGGTCGCCTACCCGGAGACCGAACTCATGGCCTTGGAGACCGGCCCCAACCCCGTTCTCCTGCCCGAGTCCGCGATCCGGATCCGCTTCCATTCCGTGGGTGGGTACGGCACCATCGCGACCGGCAAACTGCTGACCGACATCCTCGCCGGCGTCCTGCAGATGCACTCCAAATCCGCACCCAAATACGGCTCGGAGAAGAGCGGTGCGCCGACCAACTACTACATCACGCTGAGCCCGGAACCCGTGCTGATCACCAACGCCGAACTCGAAGACGTCGAGATCGTGGTGTCGCCTGACCATCGTGCGTTCATCCACGCGAATCCGCTCAAGGGCCTGGTGGAAGGCGGCACCTTCATCCTGCAGTCCGACCTGTCGCCGGAGGACGTCTGGCGAGAGTTACCACGGCACGCCCGGCGCACCATCCGCGACCGCCAGATCCGCTTCCTGGTCGTGGACGCATTCAAGGTGGCCAAGCGGCACGCCCCGACCGCGGAGCTGGAAACCCGCATGATGGGCATCGCGTTCATCGGAGCAGTCGTCGGTCACGTTGAGCAGATCGCCGGCGGCGCGTCCGAGGACGCCATCGCCGAGAAGGTCCGCGCGCAGATCCTCAAGAAGTTCGGCAGCAAGGGTGACGCCGTCGTCGAGGGCAACATGGAGGTCATCCGGGAGGGGATGGAAGCCACCGAGGTCGTCGACTACGACACCCCACTGTTCCTGGCGATCGACGAGGCCCCGCCGGTGACTCTGCGGCGTCCCGGGACCGCCTCCACGCAGATGTGCGCCACAGCCGCGAGTACCGCCGGCCTGTTCGACCCGTCCTACTACGAGGATGCCACCGCCCGCCCGTTCCGGGAGGGCACGATCGGCGAGGCGCCAGTGCTGCCGGGGGCCGGGCTGTTCATGCCCGCGGGCACAGCAGCATCCAAGGACAAGGGGTTGTTCCGCCGGACGGTGCCCCACTTCGACTTCTCCACGTGCACCGGATGCATGGAGTGCGCCCTGGCGTGCCCGGACGCCGCGATCCCCAACACGATCCATGAGATCCACGATCTGATCCTGACCGGGATCAAGGAGATCGACGTCACCGAGGCGCAGCGGGATGCGCTGCGGGTCCACGTGTACACCCTCGCAGAGGGCGTGCGGGAGTCCTACCGGAAGGATAAGACCCCCCGCGCGTTCGCCGACATCGTCGCCGAGGTCGCGACTGGGATCGATGACGGGCAACCCACTCTGCGGCGCAACATCGAGCGACTGGTGACGAAGCTGGCCACCTACCCGGTGGCCCGCACCCGGCCCTTCTTCGACGCGATGGAAAGCAGTGTCCCCGGCACCGGCGGGTTGTTCGCCGCCACGATCGACCCCTGGAAATGCACTGGCTGTCTGGAGTGCATCGACGTGTGCGGGCCGGGTTCGTTGACCCCCACCGAGGAGGACACCGACGTGCTCCTCGGGCTGCAGGACACGTTCGAGTTCATGACCGAACTGCCGAACACCCCTGCTCGCTTCCTCGAGGACTCAGCGACCCCGGGCGGAGACCTCAAACGACTCATGCTGGACCGGGACAACTTCTACGCCACGACCGGGGGCCATGGCGCCTGCCGAGGCTGCGGTGAGGTCACGGCGATCCGCCTGGTGATGGCCGCGAGTCATGCACTGGCCGACGACCGGCGGCGTGCCCACCTGCGCGACCTCGATGACCTCGTGGACCGCCTGCAGGCAAAGCTTGCGACCCTCACCGAGGAGCCCGCACGCCATCAGCGCGTGCAGGCAGCTCTGAACACTCTGCAGCGCAGGCTCTACCTCTATGAGGGCGGTCCGACCGGTAACGGTCCCGCTCCGGTGGTGGTCGCCAACGCCACCGGGTGCAGCAGCGTCTACGCCTCGACCATGCCCTACAACTCCTACAGTGATCCGTGGGTGAACAGCCTGTTCCAGGACAGTTCCCCGCTGGCCAAGGGGATCTTCGAGGGCATCGCCGCGCAGCTCACCGAGGATGTCCGCGCCTTGCGCATCGCAGCCCTCGAACTCGACGACGCCTACGACGAGGCCCGCGACGAGCGTGCGCTGCGGATCCTGTCCTGGGAGAAGTTCACCCCTGCTGAACTCGCGCTGCTGCCCACCATCATGAGCATCGGCGGCGACGGCGCGAGCTACGACATCGGCTTCGGTGCGATGTCGCGGGTACTGGCCAGCGACACTCCGCTGAAGATGCTGGTCCTGGACTCGGGGGCCTACTCCAACACCGGCGGCCAAGCCTCCACGTCGAGCTTCACCGGGCAGGACTCCGATCTCTCACGGTTCGGTGGTTCGCACACCGGCAAGCATGAGGCGCGCAAGGAACTGGCCCTCATCGCCTCCTTCCACCCGCATGTGTATGCGTGCTCGACGAGCACGGCGTTCCACGGCCACTTCCTCGAGACGACCCTTGAGTACCTGGGCTACGACAAGGCGCCGGCCGTCATGAACGTCTACACCCCCTGCGGCTCCGAACACGGAATTCCCGAATCGTCGTCCAACGCCCGGGCCCGGCTCGCCGTCGAGAGTCGCATGCATCCGCTGTTCGTGCATGACCCGCGCCGCGGCACCACCATGCACGACTGGTTCTCGATCGACGGCAACCCGGACGCGCAGTCGGCATGGACCACCAAGACGCTGGAGTATCTCGACGACTCCGGTGCCGTGCAGTTGCTGACCACACCCTTGACCCCGGCGGAGTTCGCGCTCGGTGAGGTGCGGTTCAAGAAGCAGTTCCGTATCCTGCGGTCCGAGGAGCAGGCACTGGCCACCCCGATCGACGAGTACGTGGAACTGTCGGCGGAGCAACGCGCCCAGCACGTGCCGTTCGTCTACGCGACCGATGAACAGCGGCACCTGATCAAGGTCGCTTGCTCGCACAAGATCGTTGCTCTGGTCGATGATCGGCGCCGGTACTGGCAGACATTGCAGTACCTGTCCGGGGTACACGAGGCGCAACTCACGGCATTGCACCGCGCGGACATCGAAGACCTCCAGACGCGATTCGACGAGGCCGCAGCGGCGCGCGAGACCTCCTTGGATGACATCGCGCGAGCCATGTCTGAGTTGGCGACTTCTAGCAGAGCCCCAGCAGGAGCGGCGATGCCGGTCATGTCCTCTGCCGCGCCCACGGCGGCGGCACCCGTCGCTGCGCCGGATGCGGCGGCGCACGGTCCGATCTGGCTCGACACCGCCGACGAGGCGCTGTGCAACGACTGCGGCACGTGTTACCAGGAACTCCCCCAGTTCTTCGCGAAGACCACGGTGGTCATCGACGGCGAGGCCCGCGTGATCGCGCGCATGATCCCGGGGGCAGCGCAGACGGTGGAAGTGACCCCCGACATCGCCAAACGGATCGATCGGGTGCGAGCCAACTGCGATGCGGAGATCATCCGATGACCGCCGAGCTCGACTATCAAGTTGAGTTGCTGCGCAGACGACTGGTCAGCGACCCGCGCGCCTTCCGTGAGGTGTTCATCTCCGAGGGGATGCAGGCCGTGGCCTGGGAGTTCCAGCAGCCCGAGTTGGGCGCGGAGTTCACCGATCGCATGTGGTCCATGCTGGTGCGCGGCGACGATGCGAGCACCCTGCTGATGCGGTTCGTGTGGAACCTTCCCCTGTCAGGCAAGCGCAAATTCATCCGCGCCTTGGACGCACATCTGTCCCAGCGCTACCCGATGTTCGAGGGCCTGTCGCAAGGCTGGCCCGCGCACAGTTGCATCGAGCCTTACGTGCGCGACGCCGACCAGCGCGCTGAGGACTTCGGCCTGGTGAACCAGGGTTTCCTGGGATACCTGGAGCTGGGATACACCCAGCAAGAGGTCGACCTGATCGTGTGGCTCGAGGTGCTGCGCGACAAGCAGTGCGAGGAGAAGCCCTGCGAGCTCGGGGTCTTCCTGGCCGAGTGCCGTGAACCCACCGGCGGCTGCCCGGTGGCCATCCACATTCCGCAGGTGATCGAGTTGATCGGCACGGGTCGGTTCCAAGAAGCGCTGGAGCTGCTGGAATCCAGCAATCCGCTGCCGGACGTGACGGGTCGGGTCTGCCCGCAGGAGCTGCAGTGTCAGGGGGTGTGTATCCAGAAGAAGCCGATCGCAATCGGCCAGCTCGAGTGGTACCTGCCCGAACGCGAGAAACGGATCGATCCACAGGGCACCGCCCGACGTTTGGCACGGGTCCGCGATCCGTGGGAGCGGGCGACGCACCCGCCGGTGGCCATCATCGGGTCGGGTCCATCAGGCCTCATCAACGCCTATCTGCTGGCTGCCCAGGGCTTCCCGGTGACGGTCTTCGAGGCATTCCACGCCCTCGGCGGGGTGCTGCGGTACGGCATCCCCGAGTTCCGCCTGCCCAATGAGCTGATCGACGACGTCGTGGCGAAGATCCGGATGCTCGGCGGGCGGTTCGTGATGAACTTCGTGGTCGGCAAGACGGCGACCCTGCAGGACCTGCGCGATGCCGGCTTCGCCCGGATCTTCGTGGGCACCGGGGCAGGGCTGCCGCGGTTCATGAACGTTCCCGGCGAACACCTGCTCAACGTGATGTCGGCCAATGAGTTCCTGACCCGGGTCAACCTCATGCAGGGGCTGCGGGCCGACTTCGAAACCCCGCTGCCCGAGACCGACGGCAAGGAGATCCTGGTCATCGGGGGCGGCAACACCGCGATGGATGCCGCCCGCACCGCGCGGCGACTGGGCGGCCACGTGACGATCGTGTACCGACGCACCCAGGCGGAGATGCCCGCGCGGGTGGAGGAGCAGCACCACGCCCTGGAGGAGGGCATCGTGTTCGAGGAGTTGCGCTCACCGATCGAGTTCATCGGCAATGACCGCGGCTTCGTGGCCGCCGCGACCCTCGACCAGATGGAACTCGGCGAGCCTGATGAGTCCGGGCGCCGTCGCCCTGTGTCCACCGGGCGCACGGAAACGAAGCGCGCGGATCTGGTCATCATGGCCCTGGGCAACGCATCGAATCCGATCATCAAGGATTCCGAGCCGCGGCTGGAGACCTCAAAGTGGGGCACGATCAATTTGGCGCATGAGGGCTCTCAGGAGACCACGCTGGACGGCGTCTACACCGGCGGCGACGCCGCACGCGGCGGCTCCACCGCAATTCTGGCGGCAGGCGACGGTCAGTCCGCCGCCCGCGAGATCCTGGCCATCGACGATCTGACACCCGAGGTGATCTCCGATTCCGTGCAGCGAGCGCGCGACTACACCGACCTGGCCAACACAGAGGCCACCATCGTGGCCCGCACGGAACTCAGCGACGGCATCGTCGAGTTCACGGTGCGCGCGCCGTTGATTGCCCGCTCGGCCCAAGCCGGGCAGTTCGTGCGGATGCTGCCCGCCCCCGACGGTGAGCTCATTCCGCTCACCCTGGCGGACTGGGATGGCGCCAAGGGCACGATCTGCCTCGTCGTGCAGGGGGTGGGAACCAGCAGCATTGAGATCAACCGGATGGGCGTCGGCGACGTCTTCACGGGAGTCGCAGGACCGCTGGGGCGGCCCAGCGAGATCACCCGCCATGACCAGGGAACCGTGGTCTTTACCGCTGGCGGCCTCGGCCTGCCGCCGGTGTACCCGATCATGCGGGCACATCTACTGGCCGGCAACCATGTGACGCTGATCAGCGGTTTCCGCAGCGCGGACCTGATGTTCTGGACCGGTCCGGGCGAGCGGATCGAGACCCTGCGCGCGGAGTTCAGCGATCAGCTCGACGTCGTGTACACGACCAACGATGGATCGTTTGGCACTCCAGGCTTCGTGACGGGACCCCTGGAGGAACTGCTCAGTGGGGGTGGCCGACCTGTCGCCGAGGTCATCACCATCGGGCCCCCGATGATGATGCGTGCGGTCAGTGACCTCAGCCTGCGCTACGAGACGCCCTGCGTGGCCAGCCTGAACTCGATCATGGTGGATGCCACCGGCATGTGTGGAGCGTGCATGGTGCCGGTCGTCATCGAGGGCAAAGCCGTGCGCAAGCACGCGTGCATCGACGGGCCCGAGATCAACTCCCACATCATCGAGTGGGACAAGTTTCTACCCCGCTTCAACCAGTTCAGCGCGCAGGAGAAAGCCAGTCGCGTCCGGCATGGTTTGGCCTGAAACTCGCCCGTGCTAAGTTGTGGATCTTGCTGTACGACGAAGGCGGTCCCTGCCAGTGAAGCGACTCTGCGCACTCGCCGCGGCGATCGTGGTCATGGTGATGGCTTTGACGGCGGTGCCCGCAGTGGCCGCACCGATCCCGGCACCTCCCGGAGTCCCGGATGCCGGCCACGCGCTGTCCGCAATACATAAGAAGCGCTGCGCCAAAAGGCACCGTAAGAACAAGCGCGCGTGCAAGCGTCGATCGACCCCTGTCGCCGCCCCATCGACCCACTGGGTGGGCGATCTCGATGGCAATGGAACGCTCGAAGTCACGTTCGACACCAATCGCGACGGCATTCACGAGAGTGTGTTCTACGACTTCAACCAGGACGGGTACTACGAGGTCTTCTACACCAGCGGAGCCAGCGGAACGGCTGCGGCGTTCGATACCAATCGCGACACCTACTACGAGTACATCCACTTGGACTCGGCATCCGACGGCTGGTGGGACATCTCCTACTACGACGGCAACGCCGACGGCTGGTACGACGCGATGGGGTTCGACCTGAATCCCATCGACAACATCATGGACTCCTGGTACTCACTGCAGCAGCCAGTCACCGCGAGCGTCTCCCCGCTCGTCTCGGAGAACGTCGTCACCATGAACCTCATCAGGACGCAGGACCCTTGGGCGCAGCGGGACCCATGGGGCACCTGGGCGGGGAATGCTGCCAACGATCCGCTCTACTGACGGGCTACCCCTCCACATCTGGTTGGAGAACCGGCGAACGAGCGCAATTCCAACCACAGACACGCCGACATTCGGTCATATCGGACACGGAACGCGGCGTGTCCCTGCGCATTTGGTTGATCTTGTTCGGGTGCCAACCAGATGTGGCGACAGAACTGCGGTTACCCGGGTAGAGGAGCCGCATGAGTGAGACATCTCCCAGCTACAGCGCACCGATGCACGACGCCGACGACCTGCAGTCCGTCGAGGAGCAGTTCGACACCGAACCCGCTGGGACTGTCCCCGTCGACGACGCGGACTGACCAGCGTTTCCCCTCCGGGCGGTAGCCTCAACGGTGTGCTCCCCCATGTGACCGCGACGCGTTATGTGACGCCGTTACGGGAGGGCGGGTCACTACCCGGGTTGATGGAGGCCGACGACCTCGGCACCTACGTCGTCAAGTTCCACGCCGCCGGGCAGGGTCGCAAGGCGCTCGTGGCCGAGGTGATCGCTGGTCGCATTGCCCGTGGCTTGGGTTTGCGGGTGCCCGATCTTGTGACCGTTGAGGTCGACGCCGTGCTGGCCAACGGCGAGCCGGATCAGGAAGTGCAGGATCTCCTGCGACGAAGTGCGGGGCTGAACCTCGGGATCGACTTCCTGCCGGGCGCCCTCGACTTCGATCCGGTGGCCTTCCCTCTCGATGCGCAAGAGGCAGGCCGGGTCCTCTGGTTCGACGCGCTGGTCGCGAATATGGACAGGTCGAGACGAAACCCCAATCTGCTCCAGTGGCAGCAGCTGTGGCTGATCGACCACGGCGCCACCCTGACGTTCCATCATCGATGGGAGACCGCCACGGTCAGCGACACCCGTCCCTACGACGCCACGGACCACATCCTGCTGGCAAGCAAACCAGACGTGCTCGGTGCCAATGATGAGTTCGGCAGTGCAGTGACACGTGAGCTCGTGGAAGATGCGGTGAGCGACGTGCCGGAGCTGTGGCTCGCCGAGGAGCCAGGATTCAGGGACGTCGAAGCCGTCCGGGCCGCTTACGCTGAACGACTGCTGGCGCGCTTCGCCGCACGCGAACTGTGGTTGCCAGCCCTTTTGGAGGCCGTCGCCCGGCCACCGGCCCCGCGCCGCGCGCAGGGACGACCTGATTGGCTCGGTGGCAGCAGTGGCTGAGACCCGGGTCCCGTTCGAGTACGCGATCCTGCGGGTCGTGCCTCGCGTCGAGCGCGGTGAGTCGATGAATGCCGGCGTGCTGCTGTACTGCCGCGCCTTGGACTTTCTCGGATCCCGCATCCTGCTGGATCGGCAACGCCTGGCCGCCCTGGATCCGGCCTCGGACGCCGACCAGATCGAACGGGCGCTGGCCGCAGCGGCCGACTGCACCCCACAGCAGGACGACGACATCGGCAAGCGATTCCGGTGGCTGACCGCGCCACGCAGCACGGTTGTCCAGCCAGGCCCCATCCACACCGGCCTGACTCACGACCCCGACGCCGACCTCGCTCGGTTGCTGGCAGTGTTGGTGGAGCCTCCCCGCTCGCGCTGAGGGCCACCCCCCGGACATTTCTACAATTGAGGTTCTGGCGGAAGCTCCGCGCCTTTAGCCTGACGCTGGGCCACCCGGATCGCTGCCTGCCAAGCGTCATAGGCCTGGCCGTAGCGCAGCGTGATGCGGTCGGATTCGTCCTGGAACTGTTGCCACTGAGAGTTGAATTCGAAGTAGCACTCGCCGTAGAAACACTCGGCGTTGTCGAGCGCGCCCACCGCAGCGTCGATGGCATCCGCACCGTCACCCAGCACCGTGACGATCCGGCCATGCACACCTCGCAGGTCTGTCGGCGGTCGCAGGGCAGCCATACTGTTGGCGATCTCGCGTCGGTCCTCGGCGGCCTGGGAGAAGTACTCCGTGACTTCGAACATGTACATCTGCTCGCTGTCCATGCGGCCGACGAAGGTCCCGGTGTCGTTGCGCAGCGCGGTGTACCTATCAATCAACGGTTCCATCTGAGCGTGGTAAGACCGCACATCGGCGCGCTGCGCCTGCGCAGCCAGGCGGGCCTTCTTGACCTGCCGCTTGTACCGAGCCATCTCCTTGTCAACGCGGTCAGTCAGGTCATCGAGGGTGCGTACGGCGTCGTCACCCTGGGCGCTCGCCTCCAGGGTTGGGTCACCATAAGAGCTGAGCGTGTCGAGGTTCGACACCAGTACTTCGCGATTATCGGTCCACACGACCGTGTTGTCCTGGGTGTATTCCGTGAGCGCAGCTAGCGCTCCCAGGGCGTCGCGTAGCGTCGTGAGTCGATCGGCACCTTTTGCCGCGGGGTCACTGTCGAGGACAGCATCAATCGATGTCACCTGAGTAGCCGCCTGCTCGGCGACATCTCGCACCATCGTCGTGCTCTGAGCCGCTGACATATCGTCCAACGTCCCCATGAGCACTGGGGTGGAGGCTTCGTATTCATCCTTCGCTGCACTGTTCTGACTGAGGCCCCACCAGGCGGCCCCGATCAGGATGATGCCGATCGCGGCAACGCCACCAAGGATGACCCAGAACCTGGGTTTGCGCCTCGCTGTCGCGACAACCGCTTTCGGTGGAGGCGCTTCGACGTCAATCTCAACGTCCTGGTTGGCGATTCGCTCGGGCGCGGGATGCCCACACTCCGCGCAGAACTTGTCCTCGGGATGCAACGGGTGCGAGCACTCGGAGCAGATCTGCGCGGCGTCGTCCATGATGTGCCTCCCCTTGGCGAACGCACCCTTCAGGCTACTCCGAGCAGTGGGTTGAATTCAGGGCCAGCAGACCACGCCGTCGATGCAGCATCATTGAGTCGGTGCCGGGTAAAGGGCCGGCATGACCTCCGATAGGCGTGAACGTGACGCCGCCGACCAAGCCCATAGCGAAGACACCATGACGAGCACCGCGGCCCAGGATCCTTTCGCGGGCGACGAGCCGAGCGCGACCCTGGGGGACAGTGGTGAAACGCGCCCGGTCTAAGAACAGGGCACGTTTCACCCGTGTTCGGGACTCACCGGAACCTCGTCGCCAGCATGCTTACGCAGGCTGTCGTTAGCCGGCAGGAAATACTGGCTGAGTTCGCGGGCCCGGTCGGTGTTCCCCTGCACCAGGTGCAGGGCGATGGCATGCGAGAAGTCCTGCCCGGCTCCCGGTTCGTCACTGTCGAGCCGCGACCGACCACGCACCTCATAGCAGTAGGCCGTACCGAGACTCGCTTCCCGAGCCGGGGTCTGAGCAATGACCTGGCTGGCGATCTCCGTGGCCCGGTCGACATGACCGGTCTGCTCCAGGGCAAGGGAGTACACGCCCAGGAACTCCCGGTAACTCGCGTCCTCGGCCGTCGCATCGGGCGGCCACAGACTCGTATGCTCCTCCGCGATCCGGCGGCATTGTTCGAACTGCTGGTCCTGGCGCAGGTTGTCCAACCAGCGCACGACACTCCACCGCACGGCTGGCTGGTCGCCCGCCTGCCCGAACGCGTGGACCAAACGCTCGTTGGTCCGCGCCGCCTGTCGGTAGTCACCGGCGTAGTGAAGGGCCACCGCCCGACGGGTGTCACAGCGCAAGCCCTCAGCGTCCCTGCCCGTCGCATCGAACAGCACCCACGCGTTGGCGAAGGCCTCGAGGGCGGCCGGCAGGTCCTCGCGTTCGAAGAACGCCTCGGCCCGCAGTTGCTCACACCGCGCCGCCCCCACGAAGTCGTCGGCCTGCCGATAGGCAGTAAGGGCCTGTTCGGCCTGGCCCAACGCCTGCTCGGCCTCCCCACGACGCAGAAAGACCTCGGCCAATCGATAGCGCGCGTACCGATCATCCGCCGTGGACGAGGACACATTCGCCAGCACCAAACATCCCCGGGCCAGTTCTAACGCCTCGTCGAGGTGACCGAGGAACAGGTGTACAGACACCGCGAAGTCGTCGACGACCGCGACCAGATCCGGGCGCTCTGCCGTCCGGAAGTGGTCCCGACCGGCTCGGCAGACCACCAAGGCTTCCTCATCTCGGTTCAACAGGTACAGAGCCCGCGCCTGCAAGAAACAGGCGTCACCAGCGACGGTGCGCTCACCCTCGAACTCCGCGAGCTCCCGGCTTTGAACGGCCGCTGAAAGTTGCGCCTCTACATCCCCCAGGACCCGATAGCAGTCCGCCAAGCACCACAGAACGCTTGCGGCATCCCGGCTCATTGCAGCCTCACCGTAGGCTGCGGCTGCTCGCTGGTACGTCTGAACAGCCGCGTCGACGTCGCCTGCACTGAAGCAGGCAGCCCCCTGCAGCCGCATGGCGGTGGCCGCCTGACCGATATCGCCGAGCTGCGCAGCGGTGGACTCGACCTCCTGCCACAGCGTCAGCGCCCGGTCGTAATCGCGGCGACTCGATGCCCGATTCGCCAGCTCGAACAGCACGTCGATACGCTCGCGGCCGGATGCCTGCGTCAGCGCTGTCCACAGATCCTCTTCGGCCATCTCCTGCAGATCACTCATCCGCTCCCCTGCCTATTCGGTCATTTCGACGGTAACGCGCACGTACGACACGCGACCCTGACTACGCCCGCGGGTGACGGGTAGCAACCGGCATGAGCGAATCCAATGACATGGCGAATCTCGAGACTCCGATCACCGGAGAGATTCCGGACGACGCGTTGGCCGAGGCACAGGTGCCCGGTGACGGCGGTTCCGGACCGAGTACGGAGGCCCAGATCATCAGCGACGCCGACCTCACTGATGTCCCCGACGCTGACCTGACGGACATCCCCGAGGGCGACCCCGACGCCTTCGGCATGCATGAGGTCGACCCGGAGCAGGAGTAGCGCCACCAGCCACGTCAGGCGGGATCGTGCTCGAAGTCGCGGGGAACTACGATCATCGGCACTGACAGCACTCGCATGATCTTGTTGGCGGTACGGCCGAGGAAGATCCGCTTCGGCTGGGCGAGCCGACTGGATCCGACGACAGCAACCTCACTGGCTGTGAACTCGAGTCTGCTCACGGCGTCTCCCATGGAAGTGCCGTGTCCAACGATGGTCGTCACGGGGCACTCCGCAGGCAGCTTCTCGGCGGCCCTTGCCGCGACGCTCTCGACGTGAAGTCTGGCCAATTCGGTCCACTCCTGACGACGCTCCTCGGAGCCACCCTCGCCGACGGCGACCAACGACATGAGCCGCAACGGAACCTTCCAGCTGGCGGCCAGCCTGATGGCGTAGTCCAAGAGCACATCGTCGCCCTCACGCACACCGGTGGCGCAGGTGATGCGGCTGACGCCCGACTGAGGCTCGTAGCCGACGGGAGCAAGAGCGACCGGGACCGACGCGGCGTGGAGCAATGCGTCGGCGATACTGCCGAGTCGAACTCGGTGTGAGGTCCCGACCACGATCAGATCGTCAGAACTGCTCCGCTCGGAATTCTCCGCCTCTTCGATAAGCCCTTCAATGATCGATTCGGCGGGCTGCAGCCGCCCCTCGACCTTCACCCCACTCGGCACGCGAGAGAGTCCGTCGGCCAGCCATTCCTCAGCTTGCGCCTGCAGTTCTTCGTTGAAAGCGCGGTCCGGCGAGTACATATGAAACGTCGGGCCGTCGTCCGGCAGCACTACCACCATGTCGATGACAGCCCCCGAAGATCTGGCCAATGTGGCAGCCAGATTGATGCCGTCGATGCCGTGTTGTTCGGGTCCATATCCCACGATGTACCTCATACATCAGTAATCTAGCCCTCCGATCCCCTATGTTGAGCATCAGTTGCATGAACCCATGCGGAAGGGAGCTCGCCATCATGGCCGATACCACGCAGGGAGCCGCCACAACCGGGACCGGTCATCTGGCGCGAACTCTCAGCATGTGGGCGATCGTGGGCCTGGGTCTGGGCTACATGACCCCGACCGTCGTCTTCGACACTTTCGGCATCGTGTCCGAGGAAACGGGCGGCGTGGTTCCGACGTCGTACCTGTTCGCCCTCGTGGTCATGATGTTCACGGCGATCAGTTACGGCCGCATGACACGAGTCTTCCCTTCGGCGGGCTCGGCATACACGTATACGTCAGAAACGATGAGCCCGAACCTTGGGTTCCTCATCGGCTGGGCAGCGCTGCTGGATTATCTGCTCCTACCGCTGGTCAACGCCCTCATCATCCGCAGTTACATGTTCTCGTTCTTCCCCAACGCCCCGGAGTGGATCTGGGTCGTGGTCTACGCAGCCCTGATCACCGCGATGTGTTTGGTGAGTATGACGAATACTTCCCGCGTGAACATGGCGCTGGTGGTGTTCGAGGTGGTCCTGATCGGAGTCTTCCTGATCCTGGCCGCAAAGGCCCTCATGGACGGGATGGGCAACGGCACCATCCTCTCCTTCGAGCCGGCATGGCATGAGGGTGTCAATCTGGGCCACGTCATTACGGGCGCGACAATCGTCGCCTTCTCCTTCATCGGCTTCGACGCGATCACCATGTACACCGAGGAGGCCAAGGACGCCTCGACCGTGCCGCGGGCTATCCTGCTGGCACTGCTCATCGGTGGCACGATCTTCTTCGTCGCCGCGTGGTTCACCCAGTCTCTGTTCCCCGACACCTCGGGCTTCACCCAGGAATCGCTGGAGAACAGCGCACTGCCGCAGATCGCGTTCGAGGTCGGCGGGCAATTGTTCAAGATCCTGCTGACTGCTGCGGCGTTCGCTGCCACCGTGGCCTCCAGCCTGGCATCACAATCATCGGTGTCCCGCTTGCTCTACGTCATGGGCCGCAATGGCCGCGGGCCGATCTCACGCTTCTTCGGCTACATTCATCCGACCTTCCAGACCCCGGCATACGCGATCATCTTCACGGGGCTGGTCTCGATGTTCGCGATCGGGCTGAACCTGGACTTCGTGGCGTCGCTGCTCAACTTCGGTGCCCTGATCGCATTCACCTTCGTCAACCTGACGGTGATCGTCTACTTCGCATACCGCAAGCGCCAAGTGCACACTACGAAGGAGATCCTGCGCAACATCGTGCTGCCCGGGGTGGGCGTCATGCTCACCGTGCTCCTGTGGCTCTACCTGTCGGCGGAGTCGACCCGTTACGGCCTGATCTGGTTCGGCATCGGCATCCTTGTGCTGCTGTGGGTCACTCGATTCTTCAAGCGGCCCATGAACGTGAACCTGGGCGAAGAGGGCCCGGTCACGCGCGAGGGCTGACCGCCGTGTGCCCGTCTGTCTACCGGCCGATCTGGATCGGATCGGAGTACGCCGTTGGGAAGCCCCGCTGACGGTGGACCGCGACGCGATAGCGACCCTTGTTCGGGACCCCAATATGCGCACGCTCCTGTGTGCCCTGCGTCCGATACCTCCGTGGTGAGGAAACCCACTCGCTGCCGCTTCGAGTCTGCAGTTGCACGGTCCAGGACCCGGGTAGCTCGGGCTTCACCGAAACGACGAGCCGACCCGAGGTCGGCTTCACCGATAGTCTCTGATTGGCCAACGGTCGCCGAGCGGTGACCGCTCCGATGGGACCGAAGCCCGCGACATTCTCAGGTTGGACTGCCATCCGATAGACGCGCTTGGGGTCCAGCCCCCCGACCGTGACGCTGGTCGACGGTATGCCGGTGGCATCGGCTGGGATCACCGCATACACCTCATCGGTTGCAGTGTCCAAGACTCGATAGACACCGGAGGCAGGACCCGCAGTGGGCGGATTGACAGTCAGTTTCAGGGACCGGTGCCTCGCTTTCACCGTCGGAGCCGGCGGGGCCTGCGGAACGCGGTCAGGGATCTCCTTCGGCCGTTCGTAGATAGTGACCTTGATCGTGCGTACCGCCGGGAGTCCGATGTCATTGGTGACCCGCACCCCGATGGTTCGAGTCCCCGGCGTATCGAAGATCCGGGTCACGACCGGCTTGCCGGACACCTCGTAGACGCCGTCGTTGTCGAAGTCCCATTCCGTGTTCGCTATGTACCCGACGGGATCCCTGGACGGGTTGGAGGAGAACACCACGGGCAGGCCCGTGAAGGTGAGCGGACTCACAGCCACTTCCACAGTGGGGTAGGCATCCAGACCGCGGATCACGTCATAGAGCGGGTCACCCGTCGGCTCAAATCCCCCCGTCGCCATCGCTGCCGCGCGATCATCGTCACCGTCGTCCACGACATAGGCGTCCTCGGCGGGAACAGCACTCGCGATACCCATCGATCCGAAGGCCTCCATGATGTAGCCACCAGTCGCGGTGGCCAGGTCCGAGAAGATCTTGTTGGCGGCCCGGCTGAAGTTGACCGCAAGGAAGCGCGCACCCTTCTCCTGCGCCTTTTCGGCCAGCGACTCGGTCGTGAGCTGGATGGGATCCGGGTTCGCTCCGTCCTCGTCACCCAACAGAACGACCGTCTTGCGCGCTTGCGGCCGGAAGGCCTGGTCCAGCCCGAGTGCGGCTCCTGCCAGGACCTGCTCCGTGCAACAACCGTTCGCCCGCAAGGAGACCATCCCGTCGATCAGCGCCGTCTTGTCCTCGGTCAGCCCGACAACAGTGCGAGCAGATGGCCGATCGTAATTGCCCTTGTACTCCACCAAGCCGAAGCGTGCCCGGTCGAACGTTGGGTTCTCGATGAACTCCTTTCTGACCGTCTTGACCGCATTGTCGATGTCGTTGCGCATGGAAGCCGTGGAATCCATCACTAGGACGACGTCCTGCTCCCCGGTGTATTCCTCCGTGGGGAGCCTGGCCAGGCCCAACCGCGACCCGATGTGCCGGGCACTGTCGACTGCCTCACCCGTGAGGTCATAGGGGTTGTCTCCGGTGTCGTTGGGATTCGGGGACCAACCGATGGGCCTGGTGTAGTTGTGCGCCCGTGTATCAACAGCCTCCTTGGCACATGAGGGCGCCAGCAAGGGCACTGCCGACAGGGCACACAGACCGGTCCATGCCGGGATCCCCTGACACACCATGTCGTCGGGGTGACAGGTGGATATGACTCGGCTGCCCGTGGCTCCTCGGAACTCCGGGCGTTGTCCGAGGCCGCCGTGCCGGTTCGAATCGAAGGAGCCCGGCCACCGCCCCGAACTGCCGTAGATGCTGTCGCCGCGGAAGTACGGATCGCCGTAGAAGATCCCACCGGCGATCCGGTCGGGATGGGTCAGAAGGGCGTCTTGGTAGGTGTCCGCTGTCACCTGCGCCCCTTGCGAGTAGCCAACAAAGAGGGCCATGGTCTTCGCCGGACAGTCAGTGATCATCGCCTCGAAGCGGCGCGAAGCGGCACCCTTAGCCAACGTCACGCTGTCTGAATACGACCCCGGCATCTTCAAGGCTGCCACCGCGAAATCCAATGTCGCCCCCGAAGCAGGGTAGTCCACATCAGACAACGGCATCTCCTTGATGACCGGCGGGGGACGATCCATCAGAGCGAACCTCTTGGCCACGTCCTTCTTGAAGGCATTGACCGCCCTGCCGACCGTGTCCGCGTACCAGCCCCACGGTTCCATTGACTGCTGGCCGCTGCCGCGTGCACCGATCACCACGTAGTCCGCCTTCTCACACCACGTGTCAGCCCGGGCCGGTGGCGCAGCCGCTCCCAGCGGAATCAGTGCGAGCATGGCACCGAAAATGGGCATGGCGAAACGATGCGATAAACGCGTCATGGCTGTAATCCCCTGGATTCTTCGCCATCCCCGAGTCGGGTTACTCCGTGCAACCCGCGGTCACGATGACGATCGCTGGCAGGCTAACAACACCGGGGGCAGGCACGCTGCGGCCTGTGGATGGCGGTCAGCCGTTAGCGGCTGGCGTTACGGTACTTCCGGATCGCCAGGGGAGCGAAGATCGCGATCAGGATGACCATCCAGGCCACCGTCACCAGGATCGGGTGCTGGGCGGGGATGCCCTCACCGACATACGGGTTCGGGTTTCCGAACAACTCCCGTGTGGAAGCGGTCAACGTGCTGACCGGGTTCCACTCCGCGATCGGCTGCAGGATTCCTGGCAAGGACGCCGGCGGAACGAACACGTTCGAGATGAAGGTCAGCGGGAAGATCGTCACGAACGTCAACTGCTGAGCGGCTTCCGTGTTCGGCACCGAGAGCCCGATCCAGATCCCCAGCCAGGCCATCACGTGCGCAAAGGCCAGCAAGAGCAGGACGGCCAGCATGAACTCCCCGATGGAGGTGTGCACTCGCCACCCGACCGCGAGCCCGGCGAGCATGAGTACGACGAGAATGCCCGCCTGGTAGATCGTGTCGGCGACCGTCCGACCGGACAGCACCGCCGAGCGCGCCATCGGCAGCGATCGGAACCGGTCGATCAGGCCCTTGCCCATATCGTCGGCCATCCCAATGGCAGTCGTGGCCGAGGCGAACACAATGGTTTGGGCGAAGATCCCGGGCATCAGGAATTCGGTATAGTCGCCGCCTCCAGGCAGCGGGATCGCGCCACCGAACACGAACGCGAACAGCAGCACGAACATGATCGACTGCAGGACCGCGAAGATCGCCAGTTCCGGGATCCGCGGAATGCGCTTGAGGTTGCGCCACATGATCACCAAAGAGTCGGACACCGGTCCACTTTCAAGCATGCTCATGCGCTCTCCTCCTCCGACTGCTCGACACTGTGGTGGCCGGTGAGTGACAGGAAGACATCGTCCAGCGTGGGCCTTCGTAAGGCGAGATCGTCGATGGCGATGTCGGCCTCTCCGAAATGCCGCACCACCTCCACCAGTTGCTGCGCACCACCCGTCGATGCAGCTGTCAGCCGACGCGTGTGCTCGTCGACTTCGACGCCGCCGGCCAGGGAAGCGAGCAGGGTGACGGCCGCCTGCACCGATGCCCGATCTCGCACCACAAGTTCCAACCGCTCCCCGCCGACCTGCGCCTTCAGGTCGTCCGCTGTCCCCTGCGCGATGATCTTGCCGGTGTCGACGACAGCGATGACGTCGGCGAGTTCGTCGGCCTCCTCCAGGTACTGCGTGGTCAGCAGCAGAGTCGTGCCCTGCCGGACGAGGTCACGGATCACATCCCACATCCCGAGCCTGCTGCGCGGATCAAGACCGGTGGTCGGCTCGTCGAGGAACAGCAGGTTCGGCTGGCCGATCAAGGCTCCGGCAAGGTCGAGCCGGCGCCGCATGCCTCCTGAGTAGGTCTTGATCGTGCGCCCACCGGCGTCGGTCAGGTTAAAGCGCTCCAAGAGTTCCTCAGCGCGCTTCTTGGCCTCGGCCTTGGGCATCTCGTACAGCCGCCCGAACATGTACAGGTTCTCCCAGCCGGTGAGGTTCTCATCGACGGCCGCGTACTGCCCGGATAGCCCGATCGCGCGGCGTACCTCCTGGGACTGCGAGACCACGTCGTATCCGGCCACCTTGGCGCTGCCCCCATCCGGCCTCAGCAGTGTGGTGAGAATCCGCACGGTGGTGGTCTTGCCCGCGCCGTTGGGTCCGAGCAGTCCCAAGACAGTGCCTTGCGCGACATCGAGGTCGACGCCGTCCAGCGCCCTGACCTCCGCAGAACCCCGTCGTGCGCGGTAGATCTTCACCAGACCGCGGGCCTCGATGGCATTTGTCATGAGGACGATCCTATGTCGGATATGTCCCGGCGCATGTTCTGTGATGCTGCTCACACCCACTGTGCGCTTGTTCACAATCGGTTGAAGTAACTGTTCGGGCTGTGTCAAGGTCGATGAAGCGTCGGACACCGTTTTCGACGCCTTGGAGGCCCAGACCTCCTACGACAGCCCCGGCGACCGCGGTGCAGTACCGGACCGCACGAGGGGACGATCGACCAAGGAACAATCTTGCAAAAAGCACTTGCTATGCCCCTTGCTGCCCTCATGATCGCGGGCGTGAGCGCCACGACGATGGCACCTGCGATGGCCGCCAACAACGACCGTGACAACAAGTCATCACGCAACTATGCCCAGCGTTTCCCCGTTCAGTTGAAGTACGTGAACAAGTACAACCTGAAGAAGGGCGAACTGCGCGAGATCGCCGCGGCCAAGGTCTGGGCCAAGGGCTCCAAGCCCCGCGCCGTGCGCTCCTGCGAGTCCGGTGGCAACTACGGCATCAACACGGGCAACGGCTACTACGGCGCCTACCAGTTCGCGGCCGGCACCTGGCGCGGCGTGGGTGGCGGTCGCTACTCGTCCTACGCCCATCAGGCACCCAAGTTCGCACAGGATCACATGGCCTACCGGCTGTGGAAGCGCAGCGGATGGGGCCCCTGGGGCTGCGCCTGATCTACGAACGAGGCCCCCGATTCTCCACGAGCGTGGGATCGGGGGCCTCGCCATGTCCAGGCGCGCCTCAGACGATGCGCCAGGCGCCGCCGCGGCGTGGATCGGCGTGTGCGCGCAGTGCGCCGGACCCGGTCACTTGCACCGCGTTGACACCCCCGAAGAAGAAGTGCCGTTCATCCCAGATGTTGACGGGCGCGAACTTGCGCAGAGCGTCGACTTGAGCCGGGGACAAACCGGGTTCGGCCTGCACAACTCCGGCCCCGTCCACATGCAGGCGGGGGGCCTCGATGGCCTCAGCCAGATCGGCGTCCCCGTCGGTCATCAGCGTGATCACGCGGGTGAGGGCACTGCGGATGCGTTCACTACCCCCCGAGCCAAGAACGATCAGGCCGTCGTCGAACTTCACGACACTCGGTGCCATCATCGACCGGATGCGAGTCCCCCCGACTGCCGCATGAGGACCCGCCGGGTGCAGGTCGTCTTCACCCATCATGTTGTTCAAGTGGATGCCCGTGTCCGGCAGAACGATTCCGCTGCCCAGACCGTTCGACACCGTCAAGGAGGCACACATTCCATTCGCGTCCACGGTGCTGATGTGCGTCGTGCCTGTTGTGGAGACGGGCCCCGAGACCTGCGACTTCAGCCAGGCCGTGGTCTCCGTGAGAGCCTCTGCGATAGCGACCGGCTGCGGGTGACTCTGCTCGGCCAGGTCGCTGAGGACGTGCGCGACGATGGACCCGCCCAGCGATGGCAGCGGGTTTGTTGTCAGGACAGCGTTGTGGACCGTTGAGACCAGAGGTTCTCGAAGCGTTACTGCATAGTCGCGCAAATCGCCCTGCGTGACGGGGGTCAACCCCTCGAAGTGCGAGTTGAGGTCAGCGACGCTCTTCACCTCGCCATCGGCAACGCGCTGCAGGAAGTCCCCCAACTCGGGTGTCACGAGCGTTTCACCGGCACGCAGCAAGGTCCCGTGTGGCGCCATCCGCGCCCGCACCTGCGGGGTGAACATGAGCACCGGTTCGATGAGGAACATGGCATGGGCGACACCGGGCTCCAGCACCACACCGTCTCGCGCTAGCGCGATCGACGGCGATACGAGATCTGCCAGCGGCAGGGACCCCCAGCGCTGGTGCCCGGCCAGGAAACCGTCCAGACATCCGGGAACTGCCACGGTCTGCGTGCCGACGTGGAAGTCCTGGGTCGTCCCGGAGTAGACCACGGTGACCGTATCGACGTCACCCATCGTCCCGGAGGGCACGGTGGTGAAGAAGTCGACCAGCGTGCTGGTGCCGTCGGGCTCGCGAACCAGCAGGAAGCCGCCGCCACCCATGCTGGACACCCCAGGTTCCGTGACGGTCGAGGCGAAGGCTGCCGCGATGGCCGCATCGACGGCGTTCCCACCCTCGGCAAGTACGCGGGCGCCAACATCTGCTGTGGGACCTGACCCACAACTGATCGCACCAGCAGACACGGGTCTCAGGGTAACGGTGACCGCTTGTGGGCCATCGTCTCGGTGCGAACGTCCGGGAATCCTGGCCTGACCCGCGGCGTTGCACCTGACATGGCCACTACCGAACTCACCGACGCCACGTTCACCGATTCCACCGCAGGCAAGACCGTCGTCATCGACTTCTGGGCCGCCTGGTGCGGCCCGTGTAAGCAGTTCGCTCCGGTGTTCGCCAAGGTCTCCGCCGACTACGACGATGTGGTGTTCGCGAAAGTGGATGTGGACGCCAACCCGGGGCTAGCGCAGTCGTTCGGCGTCACCGCGATCCCGACGCTGGTGGTGATTCGCAACAATCAGGTGCTGCACAGCAAGGCCGGTGCCATGAACGAGAAGGCTTTGCGAGCGACCATCGACAAGGCGATCGAAGGCCCGAAGCGGATGACGTTCCAGTTCTGAGCGGAGGCTGCGCCAACGGTCGTCAGAAGATGCTGACGCGCGCGTCCGGGGAATAGTGCAACTCATACCGTCGCGCGGAGACTGAGCTGACCGCGTCGATCACGATCTCGCCGTACTCCTGGCAGAAGTGGAACACCACGAGGTGATCGCCTTCCACGTCGATGGTGTCCCCGGACTTCAACTGCTGCGCTGTACGAACCACGTTTATAGAATCGGCTACTGAATTCAAGTATTGATGCCTCACACGACAAGATTCGGTAACGGTCCGGTCACGAAGTCCGGGCTTCAGGGGTAGCAATGCCACGTAGCGGGGCCATCTCGCGGACCTGTGGGGGTCTGGGCGATCCCGTGACAACCCGAAACAATCGCGGGGAGAATGTGCGGTCGCGAGGGCAATGGGCATTGAAGATCGCTGCCCCTTACATGCGGTTATCCACCACAAAGCACCTGGTCAAGACAGTTTGTCGTAGCCCTCACGTACGGTGTGGGCATGAACGATTCGGTGGTTGCGGTCCTGGAGGACATGTTCTCCGACGGAGATCCGCTGGAGCGGGCGAAAGCCGCCGAGGCGGTGATCGGGTACTGCCACGCCCAACAACTGCGGGCTTTCCATCAGGTGTTCGTGGAGTCCGAACTGGGTGCGGATCCGGACGGGGTGGTGGTCGACCCGACCCCCCCGGAAGTGGCCTGCGCGATGGTGTGGTCCCCGGGTGCCGCCTCGTCGATGGTGGATGTGGCGGTGGACGTCGTCGAGGACCTGCCGGTGCTGCTGACCGCTCTTGCTGAGGGCCGGATCGATTTGGTGAAGGTGCGGGAGATCACTCGCGCCACCCTCGGACTTGAACCGGGTGCTCGGGGGGCGCTGGTGGAGCGGGCGATCGACTACGCGGCGACCCGGACCGTGTCGCGGGTGCGGCCGTGGCTGACCCGGCAGGTCGACCGGATCGACGCCGACGCCGCGGAGCGGCGCCGTAGGAAGGCCCGCAAGTGCCGCAGAGTCAGCCTGATCCCGGAGCCGGATGGCATGGCCACCCTGTCCGCCTACCTCACCGCTGAGGAAGCCACCGCCTGTATGAACGCGATCCGGGCGAAAGCGACCACGATTGCCGGGTCGCGGGCTGCCAGCCAGGCCGATGTCTTCATCCACCTGCTGACCGGGATCACGCCAGCCCAGCAGGTCCCGATCGCGGTCATCATGACCGACGACGGCGCCGAGATCGAAGGGTACGGGCCGATCGCCGACGCCCATGTCGATGATCTGCTGCGCCGCCTGGAGTCCCCGTCGGCGATCATCCGGCTGACACCACCGCAGTGTCGGATCGGCTACGCACCCACGGTGAAGATGCGCCGCTATGTCCAGACCCGCGACCGGCACTGCCGGTTCCCCGGCTGCCGCCGGCCCGCCCGCTCCTGCGACCTCGACCACATCGTGCCCTACCCAACCGGTGCGACTGACGTGGCCAATCTGCAGGCGTTGTGCAGGTACCATCACCGGATCAAAACCCACAGCGGCTGGCGGGTGGAACGGGGACCGGACAACACGACCATCTGGATCAGCCCCCGCGGCAAGCGGTACACCAGCCGCCCGGACGACCCGTAGAAATGGGATTCCCCGCACACGCGGGCAGAGCCACCCCGACGGCCAGAACCCTCCCCGGCGTATCCAGGATCAAACGATGGTAGTGCGCACGGGTGTGGGTAACTCGACGGTCCTACCAACCGTGCACAGGCGGTCGTGTGAGCGTTGCACCGCCGTGGGCAGCACCGTCCGTGCGGCGTCGCCCTCAGGTCCCTCTGCGAACCGCAGGCGGAAGCTCACGACGATGTCCGCGAGGTGGTTACCCTGCTCATCGGAAACCTTGTCCGCGCTCACTTCGATGTCGAAGGAGTCAGGCTCACATCGCCGCGATGTCAGGTAGTCGACATCGATGCCGGTGCACCCTCCGAGGGCGGCCAGCAGGAGTTCCACGCTGGAGAAACGATCATCGCCCTCGCCGAACGCGATGTGTGCCCCGGCGTCGTTGGTGGCCAGGTACTGGCCGAGTGACTGCCGATTCACCCTGATGGTTGCCATGAATACAAACTACGAGCGTCGGGAGCATACTGGTACCGGAAGGTTGGGAGGTACTAGTGCTGGAGTCGGTCTACCGCACCATTCTGGAGCAGGTCGAGGACGGCGTGTACTTCGTCGATCTGGATCGGCGTATCACGTACTGGAATGCGGGCGCTGAACAGATCACAGGATATTCCGCCGAGGATGTCACCGGTCACTCCTGTTCCGAGGGGATCCTGCGTCACGTCACTGAAGGTGGATATCACCTGTGCACACATGGCTGCCCGCTGGCTGGCGTGATGAACGACGGCCGGCGGCGGGAGGCGGAGGTGTACCTGCATCACCGCGATGGCCATCGCGTGCCGGTCACGGTCAAGGGCAGCCCTATCCGGGACAACATAGGACAGATCGTCGGTTCAGTAGAGGTCTTCCACTGCCGCAACACGGCGGATCTGGCGACCAGCGCCGCATCCGATCTTGATGCCTCGTTCATCGATCCCCTGACCGAGTTGGGCAACCGCCGCTTCGTGCAGTCGCACGTCGAGCCCATGGTTGCCGCCGGGACGTCGGTCGGGCTGCTCTTCATCGACGTGGACCATTTCAAGAGCGTGAACGACACCTGGGGTCACTCGGTGGGTGACGACGCCCTACGGATGGTGGGCAAGACGATCGCGCACGGCCTGCGTCCCCACGACTGGCCGGTGCGCTGGGGTGGCGAGGAGTTCTTGGCGGTGGTGCGCCTGGCCTCAGCGGCGGACCTGGAGCTTGCGGCTGAGCGATTGCGGATGCTGGTCGAGGAGTCGTGGCTGACGATCGACGGCATGCGGGTCACCGTCACTGTCTCGATCGGGGCCACCATGGTGAACCCGGACGAGACCTGGCAGGAGGCGCTGGATCGCGCCGACCGCCTCATGTACCAGAGCAAGGCTGCGGGCCGTAACCGGGTGACCTCCGAGCGGGGAACCCTGCCACCGCTCAACCGAGCCAAGCCAGTGCAGGTAACAGGGCGCTGAGCCCCGGCGGGGTTCACCGCCGCGCCAATCACCGCATAGGCTGCTTGCGTGGAGCGGATCGGTGCGAACTCGGTGCTGCCCGCCCGCCGCGATCCGGTCACACTGACCACGGCCGACAGTCTGCGACTCGTCGGCGAACTCGCCCTGCCGCTGGCTGACCCAGTCGCTACCCTCGTCACCGTCCACCCGCTGCCCACCCATGGCGGCATGATGGACTCGCACATTTACCGCAAGGCCGCCTGGCGGCTGCCGGCCCTTGCTGATATCGCAGTGTTGCGTTTCAACACCCGCGGGACGTCAAGCGCGGCGGGTACCTCTGAGGGGCAGTTCGACGCGAGTACCGCCGAGGGATTGGATCTGCAGGCCGCCGTTGAGTTCGTCGCGGAGATGCCCAACATCTGGCTCGTGGGCTGGAGTTTCGGCACGGATGTGGTGCTGCGCCACGGATTGCTCCCCGCAGTGCGGGGGGCCATCCTGCTCAGCCCGCCGCTGCGGTACGCCACGGACGCCGAGATCGATCGCTGGGGCCGCGACGGCCGGCCATTGGTGGTCATGGTCCCAGAGGACGACGACTACCTGCCGCCGCTGGCAGCACGACCTCATTTCGCGCGCGCGCCGCAGGTCCAGTTCATACCCGTGCAGGCCGCCAAGCACCTCTGGGTGGGGGAGCGGGCAGCCAGCACGGTGCTCAACCAGATCGTCACAACAGTCACCGGTGAAGTAACCGTCCTGCCGACCGAGTGGGACGGGCCAATGGAGAAGTGGAGCGACCTATGAGTCAGTTGTCAGGCAAGAAGGCCATCGTCACCGGCGCCTCCCGGGGTATTGGGCGGGCAATCGCCGTGGAATATGCGCGGCAGGGGGCCGATGTTGCACTCCTGGCCCGCAACGAGGAGATGCTCACCGAGGTCGCCCAAGAGATCGAAGGCCTCGGTCGCAGGGCGGTCGTCACCGTGGCAGATGTGCTTGACGCCGCCGCCGTGCACAATGCGGCCCAGTCGGCGATCAGTGCACTCGGGGGCTTGGACGTCGTCGTCAACAACGCCGGCGGCAACTCGTTCTCCAGCCCGGTGGTGGGTATGCGCTTCTCCGGCTGGGAGAAGACGCAGAAGCTCAACGTCGACTCCACGGTGCACATGCTGCAAGCAGTGGGTCCGACGCTGCTGGAGCAGAAGTCCGGTTCAGTCATCAACGTGGCCAGCGTGGCAGGCATGCGTGGTGCGCCCATGATGAGCCACTACGGTGCGGCCAAGGCGGCGATCATGAGCCTGACCCGCTCGGTCGCCGTGGAGTGGGCGTGGGCCGGGGTGCGGGTCAACACGTTGCTGCCGGGCTGGATCGAGACCGATCTCACCGAGTTCCTGCGCGCCGCCCCCGACAATGGTGCGGGGGTGCTGGCCCGGGTGCCGATGCAGCGCTGGGGGCAGGTGCCCGAGATCGCCGCAGGTGCGGTGTTCCTTGCTTCCGACGCCTCAAGCTTCATGACTGGGCAGGAGTTGATCCTCGATGGGGGACTTTCGGCGATGCCGTAAGTGGGCGACTTGCCGAATCATGTCCTCATCAGAAAGGCTGGAGCCATGACTATCGACATCGACAACGTTCGCGACCATATCGAGCACTGGGAAAACCGCTTGGACAAGTGGGACGGCGTGATCAAGGTCGCCGACACCACAGTCCTGGATACGGAGAAAGTGTTGGCGCAGGCTGATCGCGCTCTTGAGGTCGCGGAGCAGAAGATCGATGAGAACCGGCACCTACTCCCCAAGATCGCCATCGGTCTGGCGGTGACGGGTGTGGCCGTGGGCCTGCTGATCGCGCTGAAGAAGCGGCGCAAGGCGGCCGAGGAGTGGCAGATCATGGAACAACCCGAGACTGACCTGGCACCCGTGGCCGATCTGAAGAAGACCGTGACCAAGGCCACCGACGAGGCGCCGTCGACCATCGATGAGGTCGCCGACGCAGCACCGAAGTCGAGCGGGGACCCCGAGACTCCCCCCACTTCGTGAGCCGGTTGACGCATCGGGGGTTCGGTCGATGACAGCGGTCGTCCTGCTGCACGCCTTTCCGGTGAATCATCACCTCTGGGACGGTCAGATCGAGTACCTGCGGGGCGTGGGCTACACCGTTTTCGCCCCCGATGTGGGTGGCTTCGGTGACTCCGCGGTGCCGGGCTCGCCATCGCTGCTGCAGATGGTTTCTCCCGTGCTGACGCGGCTGAGCAAGCCTGCTGTGTTCGTAGGGGTGTCCATGGGTGGGTACCTGCTGATGGAGGTTTTGCGCAAGGCGCCGGACAAGGTCGCCGGGGCAATCTTCGTGGACACCAAGGCCACCGCCGACGCCCCGGAAGCCCGCCGAGTTCGCTTCCAGATGGCCCAGCGCATGGACGTCGCGCCGGATACGGCCGGGCTCGCCGATGAACTTCTCCCCAACCTGTTGGGGACCACGACGCGAGA
The DNA here is from genome assembly GCA_029779995.1 of Actinomycetes bacterium. The sequence continues at coordinate 2,988 of JAKOZM010000259.1, read as the reverse complement.
GAGTCGGCGCGATGTCGTGCGTGCCGTGCGGCAGATGATCGATGAAGCGTCGCCGGCGGCCGTGGCGAATGCCCAGCGAACCATGGCCGACCGCCTGGACTCGGTGCCCGTGCTGCGCGGGTATGACGGTCCCGCGGCGGTGGTCTGGGGCAGCGAGGACACCATCTCCCCGCGGGCGGAGCAGCAGATCATGCTCGATGCCATGCCCCAGGCGGTGGGACGCGAGATCCCAGATGCGGGGCACCTGAGCGTGATTGAGGACCCGGCCGCGGCCAACGATGTGCTGCTGGAGATCCTGCGCGACTGGCTGAGTTGAGGTTGGGGGTCGACGAGGACCCTGCGGTGGTCGACATCGCAGCCGTTCGTCTGCGGTGCACCGGTTCGTCGGTTTGTGCTGCGACACGCTGAACGCCTGGACACCGGACGAACCCCGCAGACATCGTCATGCTCATCCCTCGCCGCACACCGGCCAACGTAACCTGGGAGAGTGCCTGCCCTGATCGTGACCGACGCCCTCACGATCGTCAAAGGCGACAAGACGATCCTCGATGAGGTGTCACTTGGGCTCGGGGATGGTGACCGGGTCGGAGTCGTCGGGCGCAACGGTGCTGGCAAGTCGACGCTGTTGCGTGCGCTGGCCGGACAGGAATTCGCTGCGGCGGGTAGGGTGACCCCCACGTCCGGCATCGAGATCCGGCTGGTCACCCAGCACGACGCCTTACCGCCCGGGACGGTGCGCGACGTTCTTTTCGGGCAGGCCGACACCCATGAATGGGCCTCCGAGCCGCGGGTGCGCGAGATCCTGGCAGGTCTGCTCGACCAGGCGTGGCTGGATCGGGATGCCAACGCCCTGTCCGGCGGCCAGGCCCGGCGGGTGGCACTCGCGGCGGCGCTGGTCGCGACGCCGGACGTGCTGCTGCTCGACGAGCCAACGAACCATCTGGACATCGAGTCGGTGCGCTGGCTGGCAGACCATCTCCGAGCGTGGCCGCGTGGTCGCAGGGCACTCGTCGTGGTGACCCATGACCGCTGGTTCCTCGACGAGGTGACGCAGCGCACCTGGGAGGTCGGCAGGGGTGCGGTGGATATGTACGACGGCGGGTACGCCGCGTACGTCCTGGCCAAGGCTGAACGTGACTCCCAGCGTGCCGCGTCGGAGGCGAGGCGCCAGAACGTCCTGCGCAAGGAGTTGGCCTGGTTGCGGCGCGGCCCGCCGGCCCGGACCTCCAAACCGAAATTTCGCCAGGATGCGGCTCTGGCGATGATCGCCGACGAGCCACCGCCCCGCGACCCGCTGAGCCTGCAACAGGTCAGCATGAACCGCTTGGGTAAGCAGGTCGTGGACCTGAAGGGTGTCACCTTACGACCGGCACCGGGCGTTGCGCCTGTGCTGACTGATCAGACATGGGGGATCGGTCCCGGTGACCGGATCGGTCTGCTCGGTCCCAACGGCGCAGGCAAGACCACCTTGTTGCGTTTGCTGAACGGTGCCCTGCAGGCGGACGCCGGGACTGTTAAGCGCGGGAAGACAGTGCACCCGGCGGTGGTCGATCAGCGGCTTCCGATGGTGGACGGCCAGGAGCGCGTGCTGCCCTGGCTGCAGGAGGTGGGAAACCGGGTCACGGTCAGCACGGGTGACGAATTGACCCCCTCGCAACTGTTGGAGGAGTTCGGCTTCACCGGTGACGCCCCGTGGAAGCGGCTCGGTGATCTCTCTGGGGGTGAGTTGCGACGCCTGCACCTGTTGCGCACGTTCTTGTCGGGGACGAACCTGCTGATGCTGGACGAGCCTACCAACGATCTCGACACGGAGACCCTGACGGTTCTCGAGGACGTTCTGGACGGCTGGCCGGGCAGTCTTATCGTGGTCTCGCACGACCGGTACTTCCTGGAGCGGGTTTGCGACGACGTGTGGGCCCTGATCGACGGTCGCCTGGTCCACATGCCCGGTGGTGTCCAGCAGTACCTGGACCGGGACCGGACCGGGCAAGCCACCGCGGTCAAGGCAACCGGGGGTGGCGATACTCGAGCGGCCCGCAAGGAGCTGGCTCGCATCGAGCGGGAGATGGGTAAAGCGAGCGCTCGGATCGACACCATCCATTCGGCGATGGCCGAAGCGGCCACCGATGGTGACGCGCTGGTCCAGTTGGGCCGCGACCTGTCAGGCGCGCAGGATCAACTAGCGGAGCTGGAGGAACGCTGGTTGCTAGCTGCGGAGGACGTCGGCTGATCGATGGCGCGCCATCGGCCAGTTCGACCTTGATCACGCTACATTCGGCGCCATGACTTCCGAACTGCCCAAGCGGCCTGCCAGTGTTTCTTTCGTCGTCATCCTCACGTGGTTGGTGGCGATCGTGACGATCCTCGACGGCGTCATCCTGTTGTTCGCCAGCGATGCGACACTCGTCGACGCGGGGGTCAACCCAAACACCGCGACCCTGACCGCCTGGATCTCGATCGTCCTGGGCCTCGTAATTGCGTTGTTCGCTTCGGCGCTGGGCAACGGGAGCAAGTTCGCGCGGCTGCTCATCAGCCTGCTGATGATGGTCCGGTTCGTACTCGGCGGTTTTGCGATCGTGATGCTGTGGGGCAGCAGTTTCGTGTGGGGCGCGGTCGTGCTGACGATCATCGCCGCCTTGGTGTTGTACCTGCTGTGGAATGCCAAGGCATCAGCGTGGTTCGCTGCCCGCTGACGCCTAGCGGCTGATGACCTTCTCGGGCACGATCCGGCAGACGACGCGCACGTTGTCCGTGCCATCGTCCATGGTGTAGCGGTCGGCGCCCATATAGGCGCGCGCCAGGTCGTCGATCAGTTCCCGGCCGCCCTCGGTGGTCATCTGGACCCGACCGCGGATCTCGACGTACTCATAAGGGTTCTCGGCGTCGTAGACCAGGAGCGTCACCCGCGGATCGCGCACCATGTTCTTGTGCTTACGCCGATCCGCGACCGTTGAGACAAGCACGTCGTCGCCATCGCGGACGTACCAG
>JAKOZM010000247.1 GCA_029779995.1 Actinomycetes bacterium | reverse complement strand
CGCCGTCGTAGTTGACGAACACTGTGGCAGCACCGATGTTGGTGCCCTCCCCGATCTCGGCGTCCCCCACGTATGACAGGTGCGGGACCTTGGCACGTTCACCGACCACGGCATTCTTGATCTCGACGTAGGCCCCCGCCTTGCTGCCAGCGCGCAGGATGGTGCCTGGGCGCAGATAAGTGAACGGCCCGACGCTGGCCCGGGGGCCGATGTCCGCGGACACGGCGTGGGTGCGCAGAACGGTTGCCATCTCGCCCACGACGCAGTCCACGAGGGTCGTGTCGGGTCCGATCACTGCCCCGGCAGCCACGCGGGTGGCACCCGCGAGGTGGGAATTGCGGCAGATCAGCGCATCCGCCTCGATCCGGACGTCGGCCTCGATCCAGGTGGTGGCGGGATCCTCGATGGTGACCCCTTCCCGCATCCAGCGCCTGGCCACACGTTCGCGCAGCACCGCGCCGGCGGCCGCGAGTTGCACCCGGTCGTTGATCCCATGGATCTCGTCGGGGTCCTCGGTCAGGTAGGCGGTGACGGTGCGACCGCCGTCCACGAGCCATTCGACCACGTCGGTGAGGTACTCCTCGCCCTGCGCATTGTGACTGGTCAGTTCCTGCAGGCCCTCACGCAAGGCTGCGGCGTCGAACAGGTAGAGGCCGCTGTTGATCTCATCGATACCCCGCTCCTCCGGGCTGGCGTCCTTGTGTTCAACGATGCGTTGCACCCCCTCCCCGGAGCGCACGATCCGGCCGTAGCCCGTGGGATCCTGCAGTCGGGCGGTGAGGATGGTCGCGGTGGCGCCGCTCGCGCGGTGGTGGTCCGCGAGCACCCGCAACGTCTCTCCGGTGAGCAGCGGGGTGTCACCGGCCAGCACCATGACGGTGTCCGCATCGGCGGGGACCTCGGGCATGGCCTGGCGGACGGCATCGCCGGTTCCCCGCATCTGCTCCTGAACTGCGCTGCGGGCGTGCGGGTGAGCGCTGGCGAGGTATTCGATGACCTGCTCGCGCTGATGCCCCACGACCACCACGGCGTCGGGAATCCCAGCCTGCGCCACGGCCCGCAACACATGGCCGACGAGTGGTTCCCCCGCGACCTCATGCAGAACTTTGGCTTTGCTGGACTTCATACGGGTGCCCAGCCCTGCGGCCAGCACGATGGCTACTGGATGATCCACCCGCACAAGTCTAGTGCGGCGACGAGTGTGAACCCTCCGCTCGCGACAATGGACCACGTGCATGCACCGCCCAGTCGGCCGATCACCATCGTGGCGGCCCTTGCTGTCGGGGTGCTCGTCGCGCTGCAATCGCGGATCAACGCCGACCTGAGCGAGCAGGTGGGCGCCGGGGTCCTGGGCGCCGCCATCAGCTTCGGAACCGGCTTGCTGCTGCTGATCGCCATCGTTGTCGCCCGCGCCGACTACCGCCAGGCGGCAGCGAGCATTCCCCGCTTGGTCCGAGACGGTCGGCTGCGCAGCTGGCAGTTGCTCGGCGGCCTGGGCGGGGCATGGCTGGTCACAACGCAGGGCGTCGTGGTCAGTGTGGTCGGAGTCACGACCTTTACGATTGGGGTCGTCGCGGGTCAAGTGAGCGGATCGTTGCTCGTGGACCGTTATGGCCTGAGTCCCGCCGGACAGATGGCTGTGACGGCCAACCGGGGGTTCGCTGCCGTGGTGGCGCTGGTGGCGGTGGTGTTCTCGGGGATGCACGACGGTCAGTTCGGGCTGTCGATCGTGGTGCTGCTGGCGGTGTCCGCGGGATTTGGCATCTCTGTCCAGCAGGCGATCAACGCGCAAGTCGCGGTCGCCACCCGCCAGCCACTGGCGGCGACGTTGGTCAACTTCATCGTGGGTTGCGCCGGGTTGTTCACGGTCTCCGGAATCGCCCTGGCCAGCGGCGCCGTGACCTTTGCAGGCTGGCCCCCGCAGTGGTGGCTGTACCTCGGCGGGCCGATCGGCGCGGCCTTCATCGCGCTCGCGGCCTGGGCCGTGCGTGGTGTCGGGGTGCTCGTATTCGGGTTGCTGTCGATCGCCGGACAACTGCTCGGGGCGGTGTTCATGGATCTGCTCCTGCCGAGCGAAGGCGCCTCGTTCGGCTGGGCTCAGTGGGCTGGCCTCGGCTTCATCGCGCTGGCCGTTGCATTGGCCACGATGCCGCAGGACCGGTTCGCCCGGGCAGCCTTCCGCCGCTGAAACCGGCCCAGGCTAGACCTTGTGCAGCAGAAACGGCGCACCTTTCGGGGGCATCAGCGGCAGGCCGTGCGTCATCCCCAGCAGGGTCCGCTCGTCACGCGCCCGCAGCCGGTCCACCACTCCCGGCCACGGCCAGGCGGCCGTCGGCGGATACCGAATGACCAGGTCGCGACCCTCGAGCGTGGCCGTGACTGGCAAGGCGTCTTTTGTGAAGCCCCGCACCCGCAGCACGTTCACGCCGTGAGCCACCCCGTCCAGAGGCGGTTCGAAACGCTTACCCGCCCAGAACGGCATCCCCCGCACAGCGAGGAAGATCGGGGCGGGTAACCGCAGCCACAGCGGGCCGACGAACTCGGAGCGATGCTCGCCGGGCACCCGTCCCAAGTCGGGCGTGGCCGCCGTGTCGAACTCTTCCCACAAGGCGGAAAGGGAACTCATTGAACCACCGGCAGTGCGATCCGAACCTTCGAGAACGTGACCGAACCACCCTTGGGGAACACGTTGTACGCGCTGCTCTGCGCAACGATCTGCAACGTCAGCTTCTGACCCTTGCCCAGTGCGGCGCTGACCGCCTCCAGCGGCACCTTCACCGTGTGCTTCTTTCCGTTGAGTCGCAGTGGGACTGGGGTGATCTGATGTCCCAGCACCTCCTTGTTGGCCACGTCGACCAGTTGCGCCAGGACGCGGACCTTTTTCGACTTCGTCGTCCCGGAGTACGTCACGGTGAGTTTGGGCGCTCCCAGGATCACACTCTCGCGCGCCACCTTCACGGGCACGCTCACCGCCTTCTTCGCCGGCGTCGGGATCGTATTGCGCAGCAGGACGGCGGTCAGCGGATTGACACCCTCGGGCAGGGGCCCGGTGTAGGGGCCCGATCCGCCCTTGGCCTTAAGCGCCAGTGTGCCCGCGCCGGTGGCCTTCTCCCAGCGCTGCGGCCGTGGGAATGTCGCGGCGCTGCGGTAGGTACCTTTCTGATCCACCCACGTGAACGCCGGGCCGGTGTCGACCGCCGCGTTGCCCTTGAGGTATTTGTCCAGCCACGCCCAGGTCTGTTCAAGTGCCACGGAGGTGGAACCGTCGCTGGTCAGGCAGAAGCCGTGACCGCCGCAGTACCAGGTCATCTTGAGGGGGACGCCGGCATACAACTGCAACTGCCGGTAGTTGGCGATCGCCTCTGACGGCGGGAACAGGTTGTCCACGGTGCCCTGGATGATGAACGTCGGCGTCTCGATCCCCGGCAGGTACTGGTTGGGACCAGCCGACCGTGCGAACTCCACGACACTGTCGCTGAAGGTCATCCCCTTGCGTGCCTGCTCCCTGCCCTTCAGGATGCGAGGACTGAAGGTGTTGCCGGGTCTCGTGGCGCTGGCCATCAGAACGTTCACCCAGCCGGTCTTGATGGTGGCGGCCTTATACAGCGAAGTGGTCAGCGAGTTCCAGGCGATGACGGGCACAATCGCGTCGAGGCGCGTGTCAATGGCCGCTGTGCTGAGTTGGATGCCACCCCCGTAGGACCCGCCGGTCATACCCACACGCGGATCGCCCGGAGCGTCAAGTAGTGCCTGCGGTTGCTGACCCACCCAGTCGATGAGTGCTTGGACATCGCGTCCTTCGTAGTCGGGGTTGTCCAACATCGCCTCGCCACCAGATGGTGAGATACCTCGCGGGTTCCACGTGAGCACGTTGTAGCCGGCCTGCCGCAGGGACCCCACACCGGGGACGGGGCCGCCACTGGTCGCCTCCGGATTGGATTGCGCCTGGCCGCCGAAGCCCGGGCCTTGTAAGACCGTGGGTGCAGTCTGTCCGGGCGCCAGGCCCACGGCCGGGAACCAGTAGAACGTGATCGGCGTTCCATCGAACGAGGTGATCGTGTTGTAGTCAGCCGCCTGGGCCGGCGACATCCCCAGCAGAGTGGCGCCAGCGAGGCCCGCGACCAGCAGTCGAGTCCGCATAGAAAAGCCTTTCGGATCTTGTGTGTCATGCCACTGTAGGCGTCCGGCCCCGCCGAATCTCGGTGTTTGGTGCCAGCCCGTCGGTAACACTCTGGTCTCGCATTGCACGAGGCCGAACACTGTCGGAATCGAGCCAGTGCTGAGTGGAATCATGAGTTTCGTGTCAGAACTGGAATCAGCACCACACGGAGGCCGTCGCGAGTTCGTCCGCGAGGCCGTCACGATGGCCCTCTACCTGTCGCTGAGCCTCATGGCTGTGCTGCTTGCCATACCAACGGCGGAGTCAGGGCAGGGTGACCCGGGCAGCCTGGTATTTCTCACCGCTGTCGGTCTGCTTGTGGCCCATCTGTTGGCATTCGCCATCTCGTCGCGGTTGGTCAGTCGGGGTCTACTCGACGCCGAAGCTCGCCTTATCGCAACAGCTCAAATCGTGGCCGGCGCCTTCGTGATCGTGCTCTTGATGATTCCGATGATCCTCTTCGACGCCCCGACCAGCATTCAGGTCGCGGAGGGACTCCTGCTGGCTTTCGTGGCGTGGATGGCATACCTCGCGGCACGGCAAGCAGAGATCTCGCAATTTCGATCATGGATGTACGTGCTGTCTGTGATCGTCAGCGTGCTCATCGTTCTGGCCCTCAAATCAGCCGTCGGACACTAAAGCCCAAGATCAGGAGCCATGCGCTACTGGTGCCGGCCCCGGGGGTTCCGGGGTCGGCTAGGGTCTTCGACCGGTGACGCTGACTTGCGGGCTGCCATCGACCATCACGATGCTGAACCGGCCCTGGTGCAGATCGGTATGGCAGCGCCCACACAACAGGCACAAATTGTCCAGATCGGTGCCGCCACCATGACGCCAATGCACCACATGGTGGGCCTGGGTGTACCGCACCTCCCGCCCGCAGCGCACACACCCCTTGTCCCGCACCGCCAGCGCCACCCACTGCGCCGCCGAAGCCCGCCGCGCGGCCCGCGCCAACTGCAACGGGATGAACCTGGTCCCTCGGGTCACCCCCAGCAACACATTCACGACCGCGGTACACGTCAACAGATCAAACAGGTCACTGCCGATCGGGGTGTCCTGACCCAGCCGCGCCCCCACCGCCTCGGGTAGCCCCGCCACATCCACCGTCACCGTCAGACCGTTGACCCCCAACGGCCGCCGCGACGCCACCCCCGCCGCGACCACATCATCCAAGGCATCCGCGCGGCGCTGCTGCGGACTGCGCACATCACCGGCCTGGGCGCCGTCCATCGCCGCCACCAACGCATCACGCAGCCGCTGCCCAGCCACCGTGTCCAACAACCCGACCAGCCTGAACATGCCGTTGGGCAACTCCGTCAACGACACCCCCCGCTTACGGTGCCGGACCGCCTCCTGCCCATTCAGATACTCCGGGCGGGACTGCTCGATCAACACATCCACGATCGTGGCCAACTCCCCCGGCGAAGCCAGCACCGCCACCTCGATCAACGCCTCCTCGATCTGCGCATAGCCGTCCACCCCATCAGCAGCGCGGGCCAACACCCGCACATGCCCGGCCCCGATCCGCCCCGCCGCGAACGCCGCCCCCACCGCCGGCAACGCTGCCATCGTCACCCCCAGCCGCAGCATCGCGCTGCCACCGGCCGGATCCACCCCCGTCAACGCCGCCACCAACACCCCGGTCGACCCTGCCGCGAACAACCGGGCATCACCAGCATCATCAGCGCTCGCCGCCGTCGCCGCCACCACCGCCTGCAACCGCCCCGACAACCGCGCCGCCGCCTGCACCACCCCCGCCCGCTCCTCAGCACACAAATCGGCAGGATCCGGCAGCGCATCGATCAGCGCCTCCACTTCGGCGAACACCGCCGGCACCACCGACGCCACCTGCTCACGAATCCGCACCCGCCGCCGCCCCGGCCGCGACAACTCAAAGAACCCCGGCCCATCCACCCCACACCACCCCCTTTCCATCTGCCCAGACCCTGACACCCACCACCGACAAGTTCCGCGGCCAGAACCAGCGCCCTGTGCACAACCCGACCAACATCCCCACCGTCGCACACAGGTACGACAAGACAATCCATTCGTGAGGGATCATCCACCGCAGTTCTGAGGCCGCAAACCGCTCACACCTTGACGGACTTCACCTACTGCACCACGTGGGCCGGATTCGTGTACGTCGCGTTCGTCGTCGATGCGTTCGCCCAGATGATCGGGGACTGGCACGGCAAACGTCAAAGCTCACCGACCTGGTCAGCACCCCGCTGCGGATGGCGTGGTCACGCGACCGTCAAGGCCGTGTACCGGTGCCCGGGCAGCTGATCGCTCACTCCGACGCCGGGTCGCGGTACACCTCGATGCGGTTCACCGAGCACTGCCAGATCGAAGGCATCCGGCCCTCGATCGGCACCGTGGGTGACACGTCCGACAACGCCCTGATGGAGACCATCATCGGGCTGTACAAGACCGAATGCATCGGCACGACCGTCTTCCACGAAGGACCGATCAAAACCCCTGCCGACATCGAGTACGCCACTGCCGGCCGGGTCGACTGGTACAACAACCGCAGGCTACACACTTGCCTGAGGTATCTCACCCCGATCGAATACGAACAAGCCCACTACGCGGCCCTCACCGAGGAACCGCAACCCGTGTGAGAGCGGGACAGAACCCAGGGCGGTTCATCGCTGCACGCAGGGCATGGAAGGCGGGATTGAGGTCACCAACCAGCCATTTCAAGGGCTCCCCGCCCAGGACTCGAACCTGGAATGACTGGACCAAAACCAGTAGTGTTGCCGATTACACCAACGGGGAATCAATGTCAGATTACCCGTTGCCTTCCGGCACGACCCGGGCCCCATGGGCGGGAGCACCAGCCACCTTCGTGGATCGGCACAGCCCGGTGGTCATGAGCAAAACCGCTAGTTCCAGGCCGTGGTCGTAGTCGCGGGCCAGGTACACCGTCGTCGGTCCACTCCCCGACACCATCGCCCCTAGCGCCCCGAAATCCCGGCCGGCCTCCAGCAGCATGTCCAACTCGGGCATGAGGGCGATCGCGGGCCGCTGCAAATCGTTGTGCAGGGCAGCACCGACCCCCTCCCGGTCCCCCGCACGCAGCGCGGCCATCATCGCCGCCGGCACCACAGGCACGTCCGCCGCATCCCCACCCATTTCGTCGAACCGCTTGTACACCGCTGGCGTGGACAACTTCCCGAACGACGTCGCCACCACCCAGGTGAACGAGCCCGTCGTCAGCACCGGCGTCAGGATCTCCCCCCGCGAGGACCCCAAGGCAGTGCCACCGTGCAGGCAGAACGGGACGTCCGACCCCAGTTCAGCTCCGAGCTCCACCAGCTGCGCAAGGGTCGCCGGCGCCCCCCACAGGGCATTACACGCGACCAAGGCCGCAGCCGCGTCCGTCGATCCGCCGGCCATGCCGCCGGCGATGGGAATGTTCTTGGTCAGCTTCATCGCCGCCCCGGCCGTGATCTCGAATCGCTCCCGCAACAGCAATGCGGCCTTTACCGCAAGATTCTCCGGCCCGTCAGGCAGCTCCTCATCATCCACACTCAGCGACACGTCCTCTGCGATCACCGCAGTGAGTTGATCGGTGAGATCCAGCGCCTGGAACACAGTTGCCAGTCCGTGATAGCCGTCCGCCCGGACCGGTCCGACCCCGAGATACAGATTGATCTTGGCGGGCGCGAGCACCGTCACGTGAGTGGGGGGAAACACGTCCCCAGGCTAGGTGCGCAGCATCTCGGACTTCGCGCTGGCGAGCGCTTGAAAGTCCGCAACGGTCAAGGACTCACCACGACTGGCCGGGTCGATACCGGCCACGTGGAGCACATCCACGGCAGCCAGCGGGGCGGCCCAACCGCGCAACGCCGACCGCAGCATCTTGCGGCGCTGGGCGAAGGCGGCATCGATGGCGGCAAACGTGGGTCCGCGTAATCCCGGTTGGTCCACGGCTCGGCGCTCGAACGCGACCAGGCCAGATTGGACGTTGGGAGCCGGCCAGAAGACCTCGGTGCCAACCTTGCCAGCACTGCGAGCCGACGCCCACCAGGCCATCTTGACGGTGGGCACGCCGTACACCCGGCTGCCCGGCGCGGCCGTCAACCGCTGCGCCACCTCCTGCTGAACCATGACCACGCCCGAGTGCACGCTGTCGACGGTCTCCATCACATGGAGAAGGATCGGCACGCCCGTGTTGTAGGGCAGGTTCGCCACGAACTTCGTGGGAGCGCCCACCGAAGGCATGACCATCGCGTCCTCGGTCCGGACCTCGAGTCGGGCTTCTGCGTCCGGGGCGAAATCGGCCACCGTCTGCGGCAGTCGCCGCGCGAGCCGTTCGTCAATCTCGACGGCTTGCACCCGGGCGCCGGCATCCAGCAGCGCCAAGGTCAATGAACCCAGCCCCGGACCGACCTCCAGCACCCAATCATCGGCCCGGACCCCCGCCAGGGCAACGATCCGCCGGACCGTGTTCGGATCGATGACGAAGTTCTGCCCGAGTCGCTTCGTGGGCCGCAAGTCCAACTCGGCCGCCAGTTCCCGGATCTGCGCCGGGCCCAGCAACCCCATCTACAGCCCAAACGCTGCGATGGTGTTTGCCCGCACCTGCCGGCACAACTCATCGAGGTCGACCTTGAGGTGCTCGGACATCAGTCGCATGGTCCATGGGATCAGGTAGCTGGCATTCGGCTTGCCCCGATAGGGCATCGGCGCCAGGTAGGGCGCATCAGTCTCGACCAGGATGCGATCGCGCGGCACCACGTCGAGAGCGGCCCGCAGATCAGCGGCGTTCTTGAACGTGACCACACCGGCGAACGAGCAGTACCAGCCGCGCTCACTGACCTCCCTAGCGAAGGCCGGGTCTCCGCTGAAGCAGTGCATCACCACGCGACTGGGCGGCCCGGCATCGTCAGCGATCCGCAGAATGTCGCCGTGAGCGTCCCGGTCGTGGATCACCAACGCCTTGTCGACGTCCTTCGCGATCTCGATGTGGCGACGGAACGATTCCTCCTGCGCGGCACGGCCACTGGCGTCGGTGCGAAAGAAGTCCATGCCGGTCTCGCCGATAGCCACCACGTGCGGATCGGCAGCCATCTCGGCGATCTCGTGCCAGGCCCCCTCCAGTACTGACGAACCGTGTTCGGCGTGGATCCGGGGTGCCTCGTTGGGATGCAGCGCCACCGCCGCATGGATCTGCGGCCAGGCCTGCGCCAACCTCAAGGACTCCCGACTGCTGGGCACATCGACGCCGACCTGCACGATCTCGTCGATCCCGGCTGCCTCGGCAGCGGACAGGGCCACCTCGATGTCCATGCCTGGCTCCCCGGTCCGGCCCTGCGCGCCGATGTCCAGGTGGCAATGGCTGTCGATGACAGGTGAGGGCAGCGGTTCTGGCAGGGGCGGGTAGCCCTGCGGAAGGCTCACGTGGTCTCCAGGCGCGGGAACAGGGCAGCACCCTTGGTGATCGTCGCGCTTGGCGCGAGTTGCCCCCAGGTCGCTACGGTCGTGACGTTGCGTCCCTCCAGCGTCTCCGCCTGACCGAGGCAGGCCCACATCTCTTCTGTGGCCTTGGGCATCACCGGGTGGTAGAGGACCGCGATCGCCCGCAGCGCCTCACAGATCGTGTACAGCACGGTGTCCAGGCGGGAGGCGTTCGCCTCATCCTTGGCCAACACCCAGGGCTGCTGCTCGGTGACGTACACGTTGACTGCATCGACGAACGTCTTGATGGCCAAGATCCCGCCGCTGAAGTCGAGCTTGAGCATGGCTGCATCCGCCCGTTCGGCGCTGGCCACCAACAGCTCCTGCAGCGCGAGGTCGGCGTTGGTGTAATCACCCGGCGCCGGCAACAGGCCATTGCGGTACTTGATCACCATGGCCGTGCCCCGCGAGGCCAGGTTGCCAAGGCCGTTGGCCAGTTCTGATGTGTAGCGCGCAGCCATGTCCTCCCAGGAGAACGACCCGTCCTGGCCGAACGCGATCGCCCGCAGGAAGTAGTACCGAAAGGCGTCCACGCCGAAATCCTCGGTGATCTGCTCGGGGGCGATCCCGGTGAGCTTGCTCTTGGACATCTTCTCGCCCCCAACCAGCAGCCAGCCGTGCGCGAACACCTTCGCAGGCAGCGGCAATCCCGCTGCCATCAGCATCGCCGGCCAGTACACCGCATGGAATCGCAGGATGTCCTTGCCGACCAGATGCACGTCCGCTGGCCACGTCGCATCGAACGTGGCCTCGTCCTGGCCATATCCGATGGCGGTGATGTAGTTCAGCAGTGCGTCGAACCAGACGTACACCACCTGCTTCTCGTCCCATGGCAAAGGGATGCCCCAGCCGACGCTGGAGCGGCTCATCGAGATGTCCTCGAGACCCTGCTTGATGAAGCTCACGACCTCGTTGTAGGCGCTCTTGGGCTCGACGGCCTCCGGATGCCGCTCGTAATGCTCGAGGAGGGCCTGCTGGAAGGCGGCGAGTTGGAAGAAGTAGTTCGACTCGTGCAGCATCTCCACGGGACGGTCGTGGATCGGGCATTTGCCGTCGACGAGGTCGCCGGGCCGCTTGAACTCTTCGCAGCCGACGCAGTACGGGCCTTCGAAATCGGCCTCGTACACGTAGCCGTTGTCCCGCAGGGTCTCCCAGAACCGCTGCACCCCAATGCGGTGGCGATCGCTGGTGGTACGGATGAAGTCGTCGGTGCGCGCGTTGATGGTCTGCAGCACCGGCTTCCAGTGCTCCTCGACCAGGCGATCGGCCCACTGCTGCGGGCTGACCCCGTGCTCCTCGGCCGTGCGCTCCACCTTCGTCCCGTGCTCGTCGGTGCCCGTCAGGTAGAACACCTGCTCCTGCCGCTGCCGGTGCCAGCGGGTCAGAACATCGCCGGCCACGGTGGTGTACGCGTGGCCGATGTGGGGGGCGTCGTTGACGTAGTAGATGGGCGTCGTGACGTAGAACGCCTTGCTCATGCGGGGGTCTCCTCAGGTCTGCGGCCAAGTTTACCCAGCAACGCAGACCCGGCCGGCGTTCAGTCGGTTTGGATATCGCGGCGCCCGAAGCGCGACACGCCCGCCCAAAGCAGACCCAGCCCGACCAGGGCCAACAGGACGACCGGGGTCCAGGCCATGGGTTCCAACGGCTGGTGCGGGGTGGCGGTGAACGGCATCACATCGAGCACAGCCTGCGGCACATTCAGCGCATCGCCGGAGACCACCAGAATCCACATCGCGGCCAGGATCGCCCATGACCCGGCGATGGTGAAATGCGGCAGCCAGCCGAACAGGAAGACAGCGATCCCGGCCAAGAGCATGACGGCCGGCCAGTAGGTCAGCGCGGCCAGCATGAGCGACCCCGTGAGGTCCGCGCCGCCGCCGGCCGAGGCGTACCCAACACCGATCAAAGCGCCGGAGATCAGCAATAGCACCGCCGATCCCACGGCCGGGATCAGCAGTCGTTGCCCCGCCCATCGGGTGCGCGACACTGCCCCGGCAAGTTGAGCCTCAATGATGCCGCTGGCCTCGTCCTGGCGCATCGTCACCGTGGTCTGGATCGCGAACACCGTCACGATCAGGGATGTCATGGTGACCAGCAGCGACAGCAGCGCCTCCACACCGGTCCCACCAAGAACCTGCGCAAAGCTGCCCGCGGAATCGTCGGCGAGTTCAGTCATCGACGGGGCCACGGACCCGAACATCACAGCGGCCAACACGACGGTGACCGTCCAGCCGATGACGACGTTGCGT
>JAKOZM010000237.1 GCA_029779995.1 Actinomycetes bacterium | reverse complement strand
CGGGCACACCTGCTACCCAGCGGGCGAGCCCGCACCTTCGACAACCGGGTCAGCTGGGCACTGACCTACCTCGCCCAGGCCGGGCTCACCGAACGCCCCCGCCGCGGCCACCTGCAAATCACCGACACCGGCCGACACGCCCTGGCCGACAACCCCAACCGCATCGACATGGCAGTCCTTGAGCAGTACCCGTCCTACCGGCAATTCCGGGAACGCCGCAGCCGACGCGCCCCCGCACCACAACCCACCGATGTCCAGCAGCCCGACACCGTGGCCGCCACACCCGCCGACCTGGTCGCCCAAGCCCTGGCCGAAAACCGGGCCGCCATCGAAGGTGACGTCCTGCGCGAAGCGCTGGGGCTGTCCGCCACCGGGTTCGAGAACCTCGTCATCCGCCTACTGGAAACCATGGGCTACGGCCGGGCCGGCTCCGTGGAACGCACCAGCACCTCCGGCGATGCCGGCGTCGACGGCATCATCAGCCAAGACCCCCTCGGCCTGGACCGGATCTACGTGCAGGCCAAACGCTACGCCGAAGACCGACCCATCGACCGACCCAAAATCCACGAATTCGCCGGGGCACTGCTCGGCAAACAAGGCGACCGCGGCGTGTACATCACCACCAGTCGCTTCACCAACGGCGCCCGCCAAGAAGCCGAACGCATCAACGCCCGCATCGAACTCATCGACGGCAACCGCCTCGCCGAACTCCTCGTCGCCCACGAAGTCGGCGTCCAAGCCGAAACCACCGCCACCCTCTACCGCCTCGACGAGGACTACTTCGAAACCCTGTGAGAGAGCCCATCGAAGTAGTTGGTGTCAATCAGTCAGTGACGAGACTGACGTCCCCATCGTCCTCGACCACATACAGTTCAACGCCCACGCGTGCACGAACACCTTTGCGTACCCGGGTCACGTGATAGCGCATGCTGGCAGGGACGACCAAGGCATACCGCACGCCGGATACCTGCGGATCGATCCTGCGCAACAACTGGCCGTAGCCGGTATCGACGTCCAAGCCGGGGCTCGACGTGTGGCCCTTCAATTCCGCCACGATCACCTCGGCGCCGCGCTTAGCCAGGAGATCGACGTAATCACGGTTCTTAGTGCTGACATCCCAACCATCCCCGCGCAGATAGGCCGCAAAGGCCTTCTCCACCTGCTTCTCCGTCATGTGCATGTCTCGTCCCCTCACTCTTCAAACTGCCATCGTGCCTTTGGCGTCTGCGGCAGTGAAACCCACCACCGGGCCGGGATCTCTGGACAGCCCCGCGACTCACCCCGGCCGCCCGTTTCTGGAGCAAGATCCGAACCACCTGACGAAGGACCGTCACGGCGACCTTGAGTGCCTCAAATTGCCGGGGTGACTGACTTGAAACGGAGCATTGCTCCGTTTGCGTTTGCCGAAACCAAGGGGCTGTCGCGAAACCCGTGACCACCCCTTGGTTTCGAGACATTGATTGTGGCACTGAGTTCTGCGACTCCGGCCCACGAGAAGACCGCCCGGCGCCGGCCGCTGCCATCGTGGTGTGTCAGAAACCCTCGTTTGTGGGACACCGTCCATAGCGACCCGAGAAACTTGGCCACAACACTTGGGACGAGCCCCGAGCTGGAGCGTGAAGCACGCGACCGGTCGGACGCCCAGGGGCGCGCTAGCGTCAGCCAGGCACTACTCCGCAGACATCCTGAGAGCTCACGAGCACTGCGACTTGCTTGACGATACCCGGTCGTTCTGCGAAGACGGCAGATTGACCGACGTGCCCTCGTAAGCGGTTCCGGTGTAACGCCACACGCCGCCCGTCGTGTTGTAGTTGGCGTTGTTGTAGAGCGTACGGACGACGATGCATCCGCCCCCATTGTTCTCGATGTCCAGCGAGGTCATTTTGTCACCGTGGCCATAGTCGCCGTATCGCGCGATGGCGTCCGTCGGGAAGGAAGCCAGATAAGCTCCACCGCAATTGGCGTCGTCATAGTCCCGACTTCCGTACGTGAGCGCCGGGCAGCCAGGGATCATCGCGTACGCTTCGAGGCTAGTCGTCCCACCGATGCCAGTGACAGATGCCACGAGGCCGACGTCCTCACCTGAGGCTGTAAGCCGGGCTGCCCATAGCGGATCAAAGCGGCGGGCACGTCCACAACGAGGTTGCCTCCTGCAGACTGGCTGACTGCGGCCCTATTGATCGAATCCGGGTTGGATGCTGCCGCTGCGCTCGTCGTCGGAAACGTGGTCCCGAGGCCGACTACGGCGAGTACGGAAGCGGTCATCATGTGCTGTCGCATGGCGTTTCCTTGTCTTTCCCCCGAAACCCCCGTCGACAGACTTCGCCGCACCCGTTCGGCTAGTTCCTACGGTATGTGACGGTCCATGTTTCGGCGACGTCTGAGGCCCTCGAACGTCTGCCATCCGGGTGAACGCGTGGAGCGGGGACCGGCGTGGCGCCCGAAAGAGTCATTGACGCTCAACGTCAAGGTAGAGCTGAAGGATCAGGCGCGATCCGAGCGGGCTGGCGACGGGGTAGGCGTCTACCTGATCTGGAGGAGGGGGAAATGTCACAGAACACGAGCAAAGCAGTGGTCTGCACAGTGACTCAACGCCGTCGGCGCAGGACGGTTATGGCAGGCGTAACCTCGCTTGTTGGCATAGCGGCAGTGCTCGGCTTGGGCGCAGTCGGAAGCGCCGACGGCCAGGGCGTTTGGCGCAGCGAGGGAATGGTGCACATCGAACCGCAAAGCCTCGATGTGATTTATCGGGGTCAGAGGATCAGTCCAGATTCCCTTCAGTCTCTGAACGACCGGGGCGAGGGCCTGTTCACTGCCACCGACATCGACACCGCCACTGACTTGCACGCCACTCGAGCCTTCGACACCGAGGCGGAACTCGACGCATACGGCGCGGCATACGAGGCGTGGCTTCGACAGAAGCGTGAGCACCACGACGTCGCACCATGGGGGATCGTAGCTCCCCAGGCGTGGTCGCCCGCACAGAAGAGGAGTGGTTAGCTCCGGGAGTGTCGGCGACCACGGGTTCGGTCCAGGCGCGCACTTGCAAGTAGTCCGCGGGCGGACGCTCCCATACGAGTCGATGAACTCGACCGATCTGAACGAAGAGCTCAGTGCTGGTGTTGGTGATGCGTCTTGAACCAGATTCTTTTGCATCGGACTCGAACGTGAGCTTTGTTGCTGTCCGGAGCGACACCCACGGCATCCGCAGGGCCCCGACGTCCAGCCTTGGAATTCGTCCGATCCTTATGTAGATCAACTCCAAGGACCGCCCCACGTATAGAGGCGATCGGTGGATCGGCGGGCTAAGGTCTCGTCCAAATGGACGCCAGGGCCGTCTGGTACCTGGCCGTGTTCGTGCGTGTGGCTTCTGCCACGACGAGCACGTGTGCCTGGGGTCTCCAGTCCCAGTAATCCCGACTCAAAGGAAGCACCAGCACCCGCTCGAGGCCGCATTCGACGGCTCGAGAGACGGCTGATTCCGCCAGGTGTTCCGGCACTACCTTCGGGTTTGTGAACTGTTGGTCCATCACACGGTGCAGCAGGGGGTCGAACTGCTCGGCCATCCATCGGCCGACGACATGGTCTGAATCCAATCGCACTTTGAATAGCTGAACTCGTCGCCATTCCTCATCGTGGCCGGGCGACTGCGTCCCGCTCGTCAGCGGCCAGCTAGCCCACAGTTGCTCAACGAGAGCCGCGAGACTCTCACGCTCCTCATCACTCGCAGACAGGGAACCGGTAAGCCATGTGTTGTTGGCAAGGGGCGGCACGGACGTCAGAGCGGTGAGACGCAAGCCGTCCCGCAAGCAGAGCAACTGTGTGAGGACGTCACTTGGCTGCACTTCGGGCAATCGCCGCTGCCAGCCGTCCCGCCAAAGGAGTCTCGACATACCTTTCAGTAGATCGCTTCCTCGGTCACTGGGCCCCCGGATGAGCAGACGAAGCCATTGGAAAGCACTGCGGTTCCGGTGGCCTTCGCGACATACCAACCTCCGGTGTTAACGACGTTCGTCACTTGGCCCTGCCAAGTTGTCCGAAGAGCAAGGCCCCCGCTCCAGCGATGCGTCTTGTCCCACTTGGGTCCTGTGACCCGCACCGACCAGGTGTAGGACACCGCGGCAGGAGCCACCCCGAAGCCGGTTACAACCGTGTATTTCTTCGAACCCACATCGCGCAGGCTCACGGACGAGTATCCGCAATTCCCAGTGACTACGTCCGTGCTGAAGGCCGAGACAGGCGGCACCGCGGGGTAGCCGTTGGCGGCCGCAACCTCAGGGTCAAACCCGACCACAGTCATGGGTATTCGAATAGTTGCCGGATCATTCGGTGCCGCAGCCATGACGGGGTTCACCCCGGCAAAGGCAGACGTAAGCACAAGCGCGATGACTGATCAGCGATGTTTCATGATCTTTCCCCCGGTTCTTACCCTTTCGCGCAAGGTACCACGATCCGGTCACTTGCACAGCGAAAACGTTGTTGGACGGGGTCGCGTGACCACACCCCCCACCGACGGGGAGCGAACGCGGTGCCGCATGTCTCAGAAACCTTCATTTATGGCACAACACTCAACGGAAGTCGACTTGCCCGCACGCAAAACTGTTAACTACAGTTAACACGTGACGGAGGTCATCCAGAGTGCGACGTTCAGTTACTGGCTGCGACGTCTAAAGGATCGTCGGGCGGCCGCCAGGGTCCAGGTCCGCATCGACAGACTCACGGCCGGAAATCCCGGTGATGTCCCACCCGTTGGAGCGGGAGTGTCGGAGATGAGGATTCCCTACGGTCCTGGGTACCGCGTGTATTACCTGCAACACGGGCGACACCTGATCCTGCTGCTCTGCGGAGGAGACAAGTCCACCCAAGCCGCCGACATTGAGACCGCCCACGAACTCGCCGAGACATGGAAGAAGGAGAACGCCGATGAGTGACAAGAGCGAGGTCTTCACCCCCTACGACACGGCCGACTACCTCAACAACCGCCAGGAGGCCGCCGCGTACCTCGAAGCCGCGATCGAAGAGGCCGGCGACGACCCAGCCTTCATCGCGCAGGCCCTGGGGACAATCGCGCGGTCTGGCAATCTTAGCGAACTCGCACGGACCACCGGCATGAGTAGAGAGGGCCTGTACAAGGCGCTGTCCAGCGACGGCAACCCGAGCTTCGCGACGATCAGCAAGGTCGCGCGTGCCCTTGGACTAAGGATCCATTTCGAGGCCGTCGCCTGACATAGCCGAGGCATCCAGGTCAAACCGTCTCACAAACACTCGCTTCTTGGGACGGTGTCGGGTGACTGCGATTGAACCCGGCACAAGGACCAGGCTCAGGCTCACGGCCACAGACAGCCCAGCGCTCCCATGTCGAAACCGTTCCCACCACCGACGCATCTCGCATCCAACGAGAGGTGAGCGGCTCATGGTTACGACACTCCAGTCAGCGCTCGCAGCCTGAACTCCGCTGGTTGCACTAACGCCGCGCGGCGCGCAACCGTGCCGGCCTGCTCTGTTGAGCGCGTGGTCCCGATCCTTGGTGCGAGAGGGAGGCCAGCTCCATTGAAGCGGCAGTCAAGGTTCTTGGCTTCGGTAGCCTCCATTGCATGAAACGAGTCCACGTCAGTGGATGGACCACCAGCCTCGAACTGACCTGAGTCTGGTCCCGAGGGCTTGTCTGCTCAGTTCTGGGCGTGCCAGAGGCCAACCATCGCGGCTCTTGAACACCTCGGACATCCGGACGCCCCAGCGGGAGTACACTGGAAGTGGTGGCACGCCGGGGGGAGCCGCCAAAGGACCGCCCTTCGGCGACGCTCACAGCAGCGCGCAGTGAAGGGGTGGACCATGAACGTTCCTGGTGTGATCACCGCAGCATTCCTGACCGCCGCCCTGGCCATGACCGCGGGCCCCGTAGCCGCCGGCCCCATAGGAAATACAGTCAGCGCCAGAACACAGGTGTACAGCTGGCAATGGGTCGATGGATCGACGCAGACGCAGCGCTCGTTCCCCAGCAGCGAATACGCCAACAAGACCCGGCGCATCGCCATCCTCGTGGGGGTCAGGCCGTCCACCCCGCGGCACAAGGTGCGCCTTGAGGTCTATCAGCAGGGCAAATGGCTGGTCCACAGCCGCGCGCGGACCAGCGTTCGCAGAGGTCGCGCCCGCCTGCCCATCAATCCGATCTGCACCAGCGGGGCGTGGTGCAAGGGCACGTTCAGCATGCGACTGCGGGTTCTGCGCCATGGAGCCGCCAAGCCGGCGACGCTGCCGCTGACCGTCACCTTCGACCCGGGGACCCCGTCGACCCCGGTCACACCTCCCCCCAGCAAACCCCGCACCTCCGGATCCCTCGCTGGACCGATGCTCTTCCAGGTCGGCAGCAACCAGACCCTGGGGCCGCCGGCGATCACCTCGACAGTTGCTCTGCAGAATCCGGGCAAGCTCAGTGAAATCGTCCTGGACATGACCTGGGATGCACCCGTTTCCTACAGCGACAATCCCGTCGCGGGCTACTACGTCCTGGTGACCGACGACTTCAGCATCCAGACATGGGAATCGGCGTGGTACGTGGAGTACGGCGCCGATCAGCGCGACGTGCGGATCAGTGGACCGATGATCTATGCGAACAACCCGCCCAAGAGCATCGACGTCACGGTCGTCGCCGTCGACTCCCGCGGCGCCTTCGGTACCCCAGCACCCACTGTTCACCTGCAGATCGGATGCGATGCCTACGGCCCGGCCACGGGCGCGCAGAATCCCTATCGGACATTGTGCGAGCACGGCATGTGAAATACCCCGCATGGGTATAGTGGATGAAACCCGACCGTCAGGAGAATCGCTCGTGTGCCATCAGACGACCTGCAAGCTGTGCAAGAAGACGACGTGGGCCGGATGCGGACAGCACAAGAACGAGGTGCTGCGAGGCGTGCCGAAGGATCAGCGATGCCGCTGTACCGCTGCCCAGCGCGAGGCCGCCCGCAAGAACACGTTCCTGGGCCGGTTGTTCGGCTGACCCACATGCTGCTCACCCGGGACGGTTGACGACCAAACGCCGCGCAGATCCCGCCGGCAGAGGACGGCGGCGCCCCCTACTCGACCGGGTCGAGAGGTGCTCCTGGGCCGAAATACGCCAAGGACGCCTGCACAGACTGCAGCTGGCGCAGGGAGCGGCGCCCATCCTGGGCGGGAACCACCCGGGACACACTGCGCGAGTAGCAGTAGGTCGGGCCTGACGCCAATGAGTAGTCGTAGGACACCACGCCACGCATGGGGGTGCCGTTCGCGACGCCGCTGATCTGCGCCCTTTGCTGGAAGTACAGCGGACCGTAGGCGGACTCCGGCAACTGCCCGATGGCCGAAGCCCGCACCCGCACCCGGCGCCAGTTGGCCCGTAACGACTGCCTGAGCGTCGCCAGCTGCTGCCCGAAATACGCGGTAACCGATCCTTGAGCCGTGGCCGCGCTGGCGCACACGATCGAACTGAATCCGTAGTCCAACGTCATCTGCCCGTTTCCCGACGAGATGGTGATCCCATAGGCACCATCGGCCGACACCCAGTTCCGCGGCCCCGCCCACGTCCAGTACTGCGAGTTCTGATGGGTTATCGATCGAGGGGGCAGTTCACGCGCTGAGGATGGAACTCCAGATGCCATCAGCAGGCCGGCGACGGCGGTTCCCACGGCGTACTTGATCAGCATTGCCCCAGGGTAGACCCGTTCGTCGCACCGACGGAAGGGCACGAATGGATACATGCACCAGGCCGGCTGCTGCCCGAATACGCCGACACCGGGCATCATTGGACCATGAGTGCGGCGACCGTGCGACGGGTCGTGGTGATGTTCCTGGGGCTCACCATTGTCGCTGCCGGGATGACGCTCGTGTTCCTGAGCATGCGCGCCGTCATGGATATCGGCGGGACGTGCGCATCCGGGGGGCCCTACGCCATCACCACACCGTGCCCGGAGGGCGCCGCGGCTCTGCTACCCCTGGGGCTCATCGTGGGGCTGATCGGCCTCTGGATGTACGCAGTGACCTCGTCGAAGCTGCCGGGCCCGCGGCTCACCCTGCTCACCTGGTCGGCGCTGTTCCTCAGCCTGGGCTGGAACTTCTGGCAGTACGGGCTGAACCCACCGATGGCCGCGACGGGCGTCGTGTGGGGGTGGATCATCTGCGGGGTGGTCTTCGTCGCAATGGGCGCGTTGCCGCTGTTCGGACTGTTCAACCGCGACGTCGCCAAGGCCCTGTTCTGGGCCGACGCCCCCAGTGACAACCCCGTGGATCCCTACCCCCACGGCGTCCGTGCTCCGCTGCGGCAAGGCCCCACCCCACCTGTCAGTTCTGAGGACTCGCTGCCCGACGCCCTGGAGCGCCTCGCCGCCCTGCACAGCAGCGGTGCCATCACCGATGCGGAGTTCGCGGCAGCCAAACGCCGAATCCTGGAGGGGCAGTGACCAACTCGAACGCCACCAAAGCCGCGATGGCCATCGTGCAGCTGATCGCGATCCTCGTCGGGATCGGCGTCGGCCTGTGGGTCTTTCAGCTAGTCACCCGCTGACCCTCAGAGGAACGACTCGGGCAGGATGGTCGGCCGGCTCTCGCCGTAGAGCCACTGCTGGAAGTAGTCGTCCAGCAATGTCAGCTGCGCACCCCGCAGACCGCTGGCGCGCTTCGCCTCGGCGATGAACTCGGACGTGCTGATCGTGTCGTACGCGAACCTCACGTTCAGGGTGCGGGCGAGCTCGAAGAACCGCTCATCCCCCACGATCTCCCGGTATCCCTGCAGCGTCATCGCCCCGCGCTGGTAGGTGGGGAAGCTCGCGAACAGGTTGACCGGGTCGCCGTCCAGAACCGCTGGCGCGATCGACCAGTCCACGGAGGGATTGGCGTAGAGCGCGTCGAACCGCGCGGCTGGGTCCTGGCCACCCTGCGTCTGCTGCGACC
>JAKOZM010000201.1 GCA_029779995.1 Actinomycetes bacterium | reverse complement strand
CTTGTCGATCTGGTCGAACGGCGTGAAGGGGTTCAGGTTGGGGAACTTGTCGTGCAGAACCTTGGTGATCGCAGCAGTCAGCGTCGTCTTGCCGTGGTCGATGTGACCAATGGTGCCGATGTTGACGTGCGGCTTGGTCCGCTCGAACTTTGCCTTCGCCACTGTGGTGTCCTCCTCAGGACTCTCTCTGGTGGTACGCCGTTCGCCTGTCAGGTAGGACGTGGCGCTTGCTTGTTGGGGTTGTTGGCAAGCCTACGGGAGTTTACCCGACTCACTCGCCTCGGGTTTTCTTCACGATCTCCTCGGCCACCGCACGCGGCACCTCGGCATACGAGTCGAACTGCATGGAGTAGTTCGCCCGGCCCTGGGTCTTGGACCGCAGGTCACCGACGTAACCGAACATCTCCGACAACGGAACCAGGGCGCGGACCACCTTGGCACCAGCCGCGTCCTCCATGGCCTGGATGTGGCCGCGGCGCGAGTTGATGTCGCCGATGACATCGCCCATGTAGTCCTCGGGCGTGCGGACCTCGACGGCCATCATCGGCTCGAGCAGGACCGGGTCGGCCCGGCGCACGGCCTCCTTGAGCACCATGGAGCCGGCGATCTTGAACGCCATTTCCGAGGAGTCGACGTCGTGGTAGGCGCCGTCGACGAGGGTCGCCTTGATGCCGACCAGCGGATAGCCCGCCAGCACGCCGTACTGCATGGCGTCCTGGATACCGGCGTCGACCGACGGGATGTATTCGCGCGGGACGCGACCACCGGTGACGGCGTTGTCGAACTCGTAGAGCTTGCCCTCGGCCGTGTCCAGCGGCTCGATGGTCACCTGGACCTTTGCGTACTGACCCGACCCACCGGTCTGCTTCTTGTGGGTGTAGTCGTGCTTGACGACCGCCTTGCGGATCGTCTCGCGGTAGGCCACCTGCGGCTTGCCGACGTTGGCCTCGACCTTGAACTCGCGGCGCATGCGGTCCACGAGGATGTCCAGGTGCAGCTCGCCCATGCCCTTGATGATGGTCTGGCCGGTTTCCTGGTCCTGCTCGACCTGGAAGGTGGGGTCCTCTTCGGCGAGCTTCTGGATCGCGACGCCGAGCTTCTCCTGGTCGCCCTTGGTCTTGGGCTCGATGGCCACCGAGATGACCGGCTCCGGGAAGGTCATCGACTCCAGGACGATCTGGTTGGTCGGGTCGCACAGGGTGTCGCCGGTCGTCGTGTCCTTGAGACCGATGAACGCGTAGATGTGACCGGCCGAGGCCTTGTCGACGGGGTTCTCCTTGTTGGAGTGCATCTGGAAGAGCTTCCCGACGCGCTCCTTCTTGCCCTTGGTCGAGTTGATGATCTGCGCACCCGAGGGCACCTCGCCGGAGTAGACCCGCACGTAGGTGAGCTTGCCGAAGAACGGGTGCACCGCGATCTTGAACGCCAGCGCCGAGAACGGCTCCTTGGCGTCGGGCTTGCGGATGATCTCGACCTCTTCGTCATTGGGCTTGTGGCCGATCATCGGCGGCACGTCCAACGGCGAGGGCAAGTAGTCGACGACGGCGTCGAGCATGGGCTGCACGCCCTTGTTCTTGAACGCGGTGCCGCAGATGACGGGGTTGACCGTGCCCGCGATGGTGAGCGCGCGAATGCCGGACTTGAGCTCCTCGACGGTGAGCTCCTCACCCTCGAGGTACTTCTCCATGAGCGCGTCGTCGGACTCGGCGACCATCTCGACGAGCGCGTGCCGGTATTCCTCGGCCTTGTCCTGCAGGTCGGCCGGGATGTCCTCGACGGTGTAGTCCTCACCCTTCTGGGTCTCACCGCGCCACATCAGGGCCTTCATCCGCAGCAGGTCGACGACGCCGGTGAAGGCGCTCTCCTGGCCGATCGGCAGCTGCAGCACCAGCGGGGTCGCGCCGAGCCGGTCGACCATCGTCTTGACGGTGAAGTAGAAGTCCGCGCCGAGCTTGTCCATCTTGTTGACGAAGCAGATGCGGGGCACGCCGTACTTGTCGGCCTGCCGCCACACCGTCTCGGACTGCGGCTCGACACCTTCCTTGGCGTCGAAGACCGCACACGCACCGTCGAGCACACGCAGCGACCGCTCGACCTCGACGGTGAAGTCGACGTGGCCGGGCGTGTCGATGATGTTGACCTGGTGGCCCTTCCAGAAGGTCGTCGTCGCGGCCGACGTGATGGTGATGCCGCGCTCCTGCTCCTGCTCCATCCAGTCCATCGTGGCTGCGCCGTCGTGGACCTCACCGATCTTGTAGGTGATGCCGGTGTAGAAGAGGATGCGTTCCGTCGTCGTCGTCTTGCCGGCGTCGATGTGCGCCATGATGCCGATATTGCGGACCTTGGTGAGGTCCGTCAGGACGTCGAGTGCCACGTTCGTTGTCTCGTCTCAGCTCGTGCGGGTGCG
>JAKOZM010000196.1 GCA_029779995.1 Actinomycetes bacterium | reverse complement strand
CCCGGCACGCTGTGCAGGTCCACCACCGCTGCCTGCTCCTCGGAGCCGCTCAGTTGTGCCAGGTAGCGCGCGGAGGCTGCCACGTTGGAGGCATGCCGCGCAACGGTGGACAGGTTCTCCTTCCACGTGCGATCGCGCGCCGCGTTATAGGTCTGAGTCGACTTGCGGTAGACGTAGATGCCGCCAGCGGCACCCACCCCGGCCCAGAAGATGCGGTTCATCGGGCCAGTGTAGGCATGACCGGCGCGAGTCGACGCAGGAGGAATCTGGAAAACGCCGCACGGATGCCCTTTCCGTGCGGAGTTCTCCCGGGTTTCGAATCGGACTTTCACTCCAAGGCGGGCATTTGATCAGGAACGGCGCGCAGATCGGGCGCTCGAAATGCGAGCGGTGCGGAGTCTTCCAGACCACCGATGTCTTACTCCCCGAACGCCTCGCGCAGCCGGTCGACCGCCGCCTTGGCCCGAGCCTCGCTACCGTGCTCCGTCGGCCGGTAGTAGCGCCGCGATGCAACGGGCTCCTCGACGTACCGCACCGGCACGAAGCCGCCCTCGTCGTGTGGATAGCGATACCCCTGACCGGCTCCGGTCAGCCGCGAGGACTTCAGGCTGCCGTCGCGCAGCATCGCCGGTACCGGGCTGATGCGACCCGCCCGCACGTCCGCCAGGGCCTCGTTGATGGCCACATAGGCCGCGTTGGACTTCGGGCTCAGACACAGGTGAATCGCAATGTGACCCAGGGTGATCCGGGCCTCCGGCCATCCCACGAACTGCACGGCCTGCAACCCCGCGATGGCCAGCGGCAGAGCGCTCGGATCGGCCAGGCCGATGTCTTCGCTGGCCAGGATCACCAGGCGGCGCGCGATGAACCGGGGATCCTCACCGGAGTCGACCAGCCGCGCCAGATAGTGCAGCGCAGCATCCACGTCACTGCCCCGGACACTCTTGATCAGCGCACTCGTCACGTCATAGTGCAGGTCCCCGTCCCGGTCGTACCGGTTCGCGACCTGCGGAATGATCGTGCGCACCGTCTCGGCGGTGATCTGGGGTCCGGCCGCTGCAGCTGTCTCCACCGCGGTGAGCACCCGCCGGGCATCCCCGCCGGCGAAGCGCACCAGCAGGTCCAGGGCCTCCTCGTCGACCGACACCCCGGGCAGGCCCTCGGGGTGATCCAGCGCCCGGCTCACCACCTGCCGGATCTCGTCGTCATCCAGAGGTTGCAGTACCAGCAGCATCGACCGTGACAGCAGCGGGCTCACCATACTGATGCTGGGATTCTCCGTCGTGGCGGCGATCAGCGTGACCCAGCCATGCTCCACCGCCGGCAGCAGGACGTCCTGCTGGGTTTTGGAGAACCGGTGCACCTCATCGATGAACAGGATCGTGCGTTGGCCACGCGTGCGGCCGATCTCGCGGGCCTGTTCGATCGCCGCCCGCACCTCCTTGACGCCGGCGCTGACCGCTGCCAGCGCGACGAAACGTCGCCCAGACACATCCGCGGCGAGCCGGGCCAGTGTGGTCTTTCCCGTCCCGGGCGGGCCCCACAGAATAACCGACGTGGCCGCATCCGGATCCGACAGCAATGTCCGCAATGGACTGGTCGGGCCCAGCAGATGGGACTGGCCGATGACCTCATCGACCGTACCCGGCCGGATCCGGGCGGCCAGCGGCTGGGCGGGAGCGTTCTGGTCGAACAGATCCACTACTGGGGGTCGTCCTCAGGCACAAAATCCACCCCAGCCTCAGCGCGCTGTTCGGCAGTGATGGGGGTCGGTGCACCCGTCAGCGGATCCTGGCCACCGCCGGTCTTCGGGAAGGCGATCACGTCGCGCAGCGAGGAGGCACCGGTGAGCAGCATGCAGATCCGGTCCCAGCCGAAGGCGATCCCGCCGTGCGGCGGGGGGCCGTACTTGAACGCCTCGAGTAGGAAGCCGAACTTCTCCTCGGCCTCCTGCGGCCCGATCCCCAACACCTCGAACGCGCGTCGCTGCACCTCTTGCTGATGGATACGGATCGATCCCCCACCGATCTCATTGCCGTTGCAGACCAGGTCGTACGCCCAGGCCAGTGCCGCGTCGGGGTCGGCGTCAAAAGTGTCCACCGAGTCCGCGTTGGGAGAGGTGAACGGATGGTGGACCGCGGTCCAGCCGCTGCCCCCACCGGGCAGGTCGATCTCCTCGAACATCGGGGCGTCGACGATCCAGACGAAGGACCACGCGGATTCATCGATCAGACCCAGCCGGGAGGCGATTTCGTCACGGGCAGCCGCAAGCAGACCCCGGGCATCGCCGGCCTTGCCGGCTGCGAAGAAGATGCAGTCGCCCGGTGCCGCCCCGGTGGCGGCCACCAGACCGTCCCGCTCGGCCTGCGAGATGTTCTTGGCCACCGGGCCACCGAGCGTGCCGTCCTCGGCAACAGTGACGTAGGCAAGTCCGCGCGCACCGCGCTGCTTGGCCCACTCCTGCCATGCGTCGAACGCCCGCCGCGGCTGACTGCCGCCGCCGGGCATCACGACCGCGCCCACGTATGGCGCCTGGAACACCCGGAATGGGGTTTCGGCGAAATAGTCGGCGAGCTCGGTCAACTCAAGGTCGAACCGCAGGTCCGGCTTGTCGGATCCGTAGCGACGCATCGCCTCCGCGTAGGTCATCCGCGGGATGTCCCCGATGCGGTACCCGAGCACCCCCTCCCACAGCGCGCGCACGACGGCTTCGCCGACCTCGATGATGTCGTCCTGCTCGACGAACGACATCTCGATGTCGAGCTGGGTGAACTCGGGCTGCCGGTCGGCGCGGAAGTCCTCGTCGCGGTAGCACCGCGCGATTTGGAAGTACCGCTCCATGCCGGCCACCATCAGCAGTTGCTTGAACAACTGCGGGGACTGCGGCAGGGCATACCAGTGACCGGGCTGCAGGCGCACGGGTACCAGGAAGTCGCGGGCACCTTCCGGTGTCGACCGCGTCAAAGTCGGGGTCTCGATCTCCACGAAGTCCCGGTCCAGCAGGACGTCGCGGGCCAACTGGTTGACCTTCGAGCGCATCCGCAGGGCGTTGGCCTGGCCGGTGCGCCGCAGGTCCAAGTAGCGGTACCTCAGCCGAGTGTCCTCGCCGACCCCGGTGTGCTCGTCGATCGGGAATGGCAACGGGGCAGAGGTGCTCAGCACCTCGACCTGGCTCGCGTCGACCTCGATCGCACCGGTGGGCAGGTCTGGGTTCTCGTTGCCCTCCGGACGGATCCGCACAGTTCCGGACACGGTGATGCAGAACTCGTTGCGCAGACCGTGGGCCGCCTCGTCGTGGATCACGACCTGCACCACGCCCGAAGCATCGCGCAGATCGATGAAGGCCACCCCGCCGTGGTCGCGGCGGCGGGCCACCCATCCCGACAGCGTCACCTCGCGGCTCGCGTCGCTGGCCCGCAAGGATCCGGCTAACGTTCTCTTCAACTCATTCTCCTGTCAGGATTTCGCCGACGATCCGCTCGACCAGAACACTGCGCTGGCCGCCGGACGCCAGGTCCTTCAACTGAACTGACCCCTCGGCCAGTTCGGTGTCCCCCACGATGATCGCCCACCGCGCGCCGGACTTGTCGGCATGTTTCATGGCGCCCTTCAGCCCGCGGCCACCGTAGGCCATGTCGACGGGTACCCCATCGGCCCGCAACCGGCCCGCGAGCACCGCAGCTGCATCTCTGGCGGCTTCCCCGAGCGCCACGATGTAGACCTCCACCGGTCGTCCCGTCGCGGGTTGCAGCCCTTCGGCCTGACAGGCCAGCAACGTGCGGTCAGTGCCCAAGCCGAAGCCGATGCCACTGAGTTCGGGACCACCCAGCGACGCCATCAGCCCGTCGTAGCGCCCGCCCCCACCGATCCCGGACTGCGCGCCCAAGGCTGGATGATCGAACTCGAAGGTCGTGCGGGTGTAGTAGTCCAGACCCCTGACCAGCCGGGGGTTCAGGCTGAACCGCACACCCAGTCCGGTC
>JAKOZM010000194.1 GCA_029779995.1 Actinomycetes bacterium | reverse complement strand
CTTCGCTCATCCTGGGGACGCCGGCTTGGACCTGTACGCACGTACCGATGTCACACTCGCGCCGGGTGAGCGGGCTTTGGTGCCAACGGGCGTGGCTATCGCGTTGCCTGCGGGGTACGCCGCATTCGTGCACCCCCGCAGCGGCCTGGCCGCCAAACACGGCGTCGGTGTCGTCAACGGTCCAGGCACGATCGACGCCGGCTACCGCGGTGAGATCGGTGTCATCCTGATCAACCTGGATGGCCACCAGAGCGTTGAATTTCGGCGGGGGGACCGGATCGCCCAGCTCGTGGTGCAAGAGGTGCCGCACGTGGAGTTGATCGAGGTGTCGCAGTTGCCGGGTTCGGCGCGCGACACGGGCGGCTTCGGATCGACAGGGGGCCATCGCGGCGCGCAGCCCTGATCGTGCGCGTTACGGTGGGACAGTTCCAGGACAAGGAGATGTGAGTGTTCAAGCGACGTAAGGGCGGATCCGAGCCAGAGCAGACCACGGGAGTCGACGAGGCGGTGGTGGTCGACGAGATGGCCGCTGAGGTAGTCGAGGTGAGTACGGATCAGCACGCCGGGCCCTACGACGTCAGCGCCGCTCCGGACGATGAGATCGCCAGGGTGGACCTCGGCGGGCTGCGCATCCCGATCGTGGACAACATGCAATTGCACCTTGAGGGACACAACGAGGAGTCGAACAGCTTCGCGCTGGCCATCGTCGTGTTGGAGGAGCGGCAGGCCGCCCTGCAGTTGATGGCCGTCGCCGCGCCCCGGTCGGGTGGTTTCTGGCTTGAGGTGATGGAGGAGCTGGAGAACGAGATCACCAACGCCGGTGGCCAGATGGTGCGCAAGGAGGACGGCCGATTCGGACCCGAACTGCTGGGAAATGTCCCAGCTCAGGACGCGGAGGGCAACAGCGGATTCCAGGCCGCACGGTTCATCGGAGCCGAGGGCCCGCGCTGGTTCATCCGGGGCATGTTCATGGGCACGGCCGCCACTGACGAGGGCATGGGCGAGTTCTTCGAGGACATCATTTCGGGCTGTGTCGTGGATCGCGGTGAGCGGCCCATGGCGCCAGGGGATCTGATTCCTCTCACCCCGCCCGCAGGTCTTGAGACCGAGGAGATGGTCGAGGACGAGGCCGAGGAGGACGCGCGGTTCGAGGATCTGGAGCCTTTCGAACGGGGTCCGGAGATCACCGAGACCCGCTGACCAAGGCCTGCGGGAGCCAGCGGGCCAACCCCCGTGCTCCGGCATCACGCGCCACGACGTGCAGCGTGGCCGAACTCAATTCCGCCCACTGCCTGGCTACGTCCTGGGGATGCGTCGGATCGTCGGCCAACGCCACGATCGTCGTAGTGGTACGCAGGTCAGCCAGATCGGCGGCTGTCGGTGCGGGCTGATCGGCGGCCACCCGCAGGGCTGCGACGAGGTCCGCAGCCTCCATCGACGACCAGGCGCGGACCAGTTCAGCGGTGACCCAGTCATCGGGGGCGGTCGCAGTGATGTCAGCCAGGACTTGCGCCACGGATGTCTGCTCGATGCGATGGGCCGTGTGCGCCGTGAGGGCTGCGACGGGGCCGGGCGGCCCCGTCCAGGCGGGCATCACCGCGTAAAGCGGACCCTGCCAGGCGACCCTGGCCGCGTACAACGCGCAGGCGTGGGCGCCCAGGGATACCCCGCCGAGCGCATCGAAGCGCGTCGCTTCGATGCGCCGGACGATGGCCGGTAGATCGAGCCCCGCCAGGTCCGGTGCGACGAGGTCGAAACCGGCGGATCGCACCGCCGGGCCGAACGCCCGCTGGATGAACTCAGGGGTGGAACCGGCACCGTGCAACAGCAGGCAGGCGCTCACCCTTTCATTGTGGCCCAGCGCGGGTACCCTGGGAGTGTGTCAGTTCAGAAGTCCTGGAGCGCGCGGACCAGCACGGGCCAAAGGTGCCAGCATGTGCAGATCTGTGATGCCGAGATCGGTGATGTGGTGGAGGTCAGCGGCCACGTCCACAGCGTGACGCTGCACCCCAGCGGTGGGGTGGAGTCCTTCGAGGCTGACGTGTCCGATGAATCCGGTATGGTGCACCTCGTCTGGCTGGGGCGTCGCCGCCTCACCGGTATCGTGCCCAGCCGCAAGATCAGCGCTCGCGGCCGCGTCGCCATTCGTGACGGCCGGAAGGTCATCTTCAACCCTGAGTACGAGCTGACGATCCCGAGCATCGGGTGAGCAACCAGCAGGCCCATCCGGAGGCTGTCCTGCTGGAGCGTGCCATCGGAGGCTGGCGGGGCATGATCGACTCCGGACTGCCGTCCGTGGTGTTCCTGCTGGTCTACATGTTCGACGGTCGCCAGTTGCGCCCCGCTCTGTACGCAGCACTGGGTACGGGAGCGGTCATCCTGGTGCTGCGGCTGCTACGCAAGGAGCCGCTCACCCAGATCCTGGCTGGTTTCGCCGGCGTGGCGATCTCCGCCTGGGTCAGTGCCCGAACCGGGCAGGCGCGCGACTTCTTCCTGTGGGGTCTGATCGTCAACGTGGCCTACGGGTCCGCCTTCCTGATCTCGCTGGCGGTGCGCTGGCCGTTGATGGGGGTGGTCGTGGGGATGTTCACCGGCGACCCGAGCGGCTGGCGCAAAGACCCGGAACTGCGGCGCACTTTCGCGGCCGCCACCTGGGTGTGGGTCCTTCTGTTCGGTAGCCGCATCCTGGTGCAGGTGCCGCTCTACCTGGCCGGCTGGGTAGAGGCGCTGGGTGCGGCCAAGATCGTCATGGGTTGGCCGCTCTTCCTCTTCGCGGCATACGTCACCTACCGGCTACTGCGGCCGGTGTTCCAGCAGCGGCGGTTAGCTGAGGCGGCGGTAGACGGTCAAGGCGAGGAAGGAGCCGAGGAACCCTCCGAGGCCCAGCCAGACGCCATCGACCAAGGGCAGGAAGCCCAGTACCCAGCCCACGATCCCGATCACCGCTGAGATCACCAGGACCATGGCGGCGGAGCCCCCGCTGGACTGCTGAGCCACCTCGGCATCAGGTCGTTTCGCCGGCGGTTGGGCTCCCGGGCTGGTCATGCTGTTCACCTCGCGCAACAGGCGCTCGATGTCGTCGTCGTTACTCATACCTCCATGGGACCACACCGGTCCATGCCTGACCACCAGCGCGCCGACTGGCCTGAGCGCGGCATCTGCGCAAAGGTGCGAACATGGCGTCGAAAACCAAACGAGAGACCCCCACCCGCACCGCGAAGGCTAATCCGTCGACCAGCAAGGTCAAGGTCAGCCCAGAACGGTTGTCCGCCGCCGAGGTAGAAGGGCTCAACCGCTGGTTCCGGGCTGCCAACTACTTGTCAGTGGGGCAGATCTACCTGCTCGACAACCCACTCCTGCGCCGTTCGCTGTCGGCCGAAGACATCAAAGCGCGCCTGCTCGGGCACTGGGGGACCACGCCGGGCCTGAACTTCATCTACGCCCACCTCAACCGGGTCATCAACCGCGATGACCTGGACATGATCTACATCGCGGGTCCCGGTCATGGCGGGCCGGCACTGGTCGCGAACGCCTGGCTGGAGGGCACCTATTCGCAGTACTACCCGGACATCTCCCAGGACGAGGCGGGGATGCGCGCGCTGTTCAAGCAGTTCTCCTTCCCGGGGGGCATCCCCTCGCACGTGGCGCCGGAGACCCCTGGTTCGATCCACGAGGGCGGGGAACTCGGCTACTCGCTGAGCCATGCCTTCGGCGCCGCATTCGACAACCCGGAACTGCTAGTGGCCTGTGTGATCGGCGATGGTGAGGCCGAGACGGGACCGCTGGCCGCGTCGTGGCACAGCAACAAGTTCCTCAACCCGGTGACCGACGGTGCCGTCCTGCCCATCCTGCACCTCAACGGCTACAAGATCGCCAATCCGACCGTGCTCGCCCGGATCCCACATGAGGAGCTCACCGCCCTGCTGGTGGGGTACGGCTGGAAACCCCATTTCGTGGAGGGTGACGACCCCGAGCACATGCACCACCTGATGGCCGCCACCCTGGACACCGCGCTGTCCGAGATTGCGGAGATCCAGCGCGCCGCCCGAGAAGGTGGGAAGACCACCCGTGGCCAGTGGCCGATGATCGTCCTGCGCAGTCCGAAGGGCTGGACGGGTCCACGAGTGGTCGACGGCAAGCAGGTGGAAGGGACCTGGCGCAGCCATCAGGTCCCGCTGCATGACACCCATGACAATCCTGACCATGCTCGGCAGCTGGAGCAGTGGCTGAAGTCGTACCAGCCACAGAACCTCTTCGATGCCCAGGGCCGCCCCGCCGCCGATCTGCTGGCCATGGCTCCCGCAGGCACCAAACGTATGTCCGACCAGCCCTACGCCAATGGGGGCCGGTTGTTGCGGGCCCTGCGCATGCCCGACTGGATGGACTACTGCGTGCCGATCGCGTCGCCGGCCCGGGAGGTGCATGAGCCCACGCGGGTGCTCGGCAGCTTCCTGCGCGATGTGATGGCGATGAACGACGATTCCAGCAACTTCCGGATCTTCGGCCCTGACGAAACGGAGTCC
Organism: Actinomycetes bacterium; assembly: GCA_029779995.1. The sequence continues at coordinate 1,011 of JAKOZM010000194.1, read as the reverse complement.
AACCGGCTCGCCGGGGTGCTGGAGGTAACGAAGAAGACCTGGGAGGCGCAGATCCTGGACGAGGAGTGGGACGGCTTCCTCGGTCGGGAGGGTCGGGTCATGGAGATCCTCAGCGAACACACCTGCCAGGGCTGGCTGGAGGGTTACCTGTTGACGGGGCGCCACGGCCTGTTCTCCTGTTACGAGGCCTTCATCCACATCGTCGACTCGATGTTCAACCAGCACGCCAAGTGGCTCAACACCACCCAGGACATCGGGTGGCGGGCACCCATCGCCTCGCTGAACTACCTGCTGACCTCCCATGTGTGGCGCCAGGACCACAACGGGTTCTCCCACCAGGACCCCGGCTTCATCGACCATGTCGTGAACAAGAAGCCCGGTGTCATCCGGGTGTATCTCCCGCCGGACACCAACACCTTGCTGTCCACGATGGAGCACTGCCTGCGCAGTCGCGATTACGTCAATGTCGTAGTGGCCGGCAAACAGCCGGTGTTGGATCTGCTGGATGCAGAGCAGGCCCGTCTGCATTGCACGCGCGGGCTCGGGATCTTCGACTGGGCGTCCTCGGACTCCGGTCAACAGCCCGACGTCGTGATGGCCTGTGCGGGGGATGTTCCCACGATGGAGACGCTGGCAGCGGTCGCGATTCTGCGCGAACGTCTGCCGGACCTGCGGGTGCGGGTGGTCAATGTCGTGGATCTGATGCGCCTGCTGCCGCACTCCGAGCATCCGCACGGGCTCACGGACGCGGAGTTCGACGCGATGTTCACCAGTGACCGGCCGATCATCTTCAACTACCACGGCTATCCGTGGCTGATCCACCGACTGACGTACTCGCGCAATGGACACGACAACCTGCATGTGCGCGGGTACAAGGAGGAGGGCACCACGACGACTCCCTTCGACATGTGCGTGATCAACGACATCGATCGCTTCCATCTGGTCATCGATGTGATCGACCGGGTGCCCGGACTTGGCGCGAACGCCGCCGGCCTGCGCCAGGAGATGGTT
>JAKOZM010000164.1 GCA_029779995.1 Actinomycetes bacterium | reverse complement strand
GATCCTTCTGCTGGAGCTGTCCGGGGCCACCATGCTGTTGCTGGATGAGCCCACCGACAACCTCGACGTGGAGTCGGCGCAGGCGCTCGAGGAGGGTCTGGCGTCGTTCGAAGGCACGGTGGTGGCCGTCTCACACGACCGCTGGTTTGCCCGCGGGTTCGATCGGTTTCTGGTCTTCGGTGCCGACGGAGTGGTCTACGAATCTGATGTCCCAGTGTGGGACGAACAGCGAGTGCAACGCGAACGGTGAACTCGGTCCGGGGCCCCTTGAGAGCGGTCTCGTCGAGGTTGTGCACACCGGGCTGAACTGTCTGCATCCCGGCGATCGCAGATGCGGTGTTGGGCGCGCAGCCGATGTGGAACAGGGTTCTCGGGGTGGCGCCGGTGGCCCCGTGCGTGCTGCCACACGACGCGATCCCCGTTCAGCAGCGAGATTGTCAGGCCGACGACCCGGTGGGCGCCACGGACCGGGTGATGTCCGTGGGTCCCCCGGGTGCGTGGCTTGGTTGGTCGCGAGCGGTTCGGGCAACAACGCTGGAGACCGCGCGCCAAACGCGGCGGCTAGTGAGGCGTTTGGCGCGAGGTCTGCCGGGATGAGGGTGAACACTGCGCCAAAGGCCGAGAACTTTTGCCCTGCTCTTCCGCCGACTGCCCCCACCCGCCACTGGCTTTGCCAAACGCTCACGCGCGAGGATCATGGTTGGGCGTGCGAATCCCACTGATGTCCGCCCTGCGCCGCTTGTAGCGTTCCGCGGGATGAATGAACAGTGAGGCATGTTCGAGACAGGATTCCCGGGTCATGGCCGTGCGTCTTGCGGCGCTGGACCATTGCCTATGGCCGGGGAAGCCTACGCGCGGCTACGCTGGCGATCCAGCGACACAGGAGGTCCTCATGCAGGTTCGAGCGGCAGCACTCATTGGTGTGACACTGGCAGTTCTGGCTCCCGCAGCCCCGGCTGCGGCTGCGCAGACGGCAGGGTCGAAGGTGACGGTCTGCCACTTTGCGAAGCAACCGCTGGACCCCGCGACGCCCAATCCGCGCTACCCCTTCGGGTTCCTCCTGTCGACCGCTCAGCAGGACTCGACCAATCGGCAGGTGCGAAAGGCCGTGCGCAGCGTGCAGGCAGTGCTGCAACGGATCGGGATCCGCGACAGTGCCGGCAGGCCGCTCGTGGCGGACGGGGCCTATGGCCCGCAGACGGCCTCGGCCGTCCGCCGTTTCCAGGAGCGGGAGAACCTGTTCGTGGACGGCAAGGTGGGCAAGCAGACCTGGAAGCGACTGTCGAAGTCCTGCTTCTTGTTCCACTGAGCGTCCACATCTGGTTGGGCGGCGTCCGTGGCTGGGAGATCCCAACCCGCGACACACCCCCTGATGTCCGATATGCACTAATTGCACCGCGGGGCACATCCACATCTTCGCTCGGAACCCGCGCACTTCCAAGCACGGCCGTCCAAACGTTCGCTCCGCCACAGCATGCTTCGTGCGGGTAGCGTGGGCGCCCATGGACTCCGGGGTGGCCAGACGAACTGAGCAGCAGACTCTGCGGCGGGGTGCGGAGCGACGGTGGCCGATGGCAGCTGCGGTGATGGTCCAAGGCATCGGCTTCATGCTGCTGCCCGAGGACTTCCGCGTGGTCCTCAGCGTTTCGGTTGTCTACCCGCTGTTTCTTCTGGCGTTCCTCGTCGTCCTGATCCTGGGCGATCCTGGGCGCATCGACCGCCAGCGCCGGTGGCTGCGGATCACCACCGGGTTGATGATCGCGACTATCACGATCGTCACGGCCTACCAGGCCATCCGGCTGGTGGATGGCATCCTCACCCAGGCATCGTTCGATAGTGCCGGACAGCTGCTGGGCATCGGGGGGATCATCTGGGTTTCCAATGTCCTGGCCTACGCGCTCTGGTACTGGGATCTGGATGCCGGTGGGGCGGCGGCCCGGGCCAACGCCGACACGACGGTGGCGCCCGCTTTCGTGTTCCCGGAGTCCTCCATGACCGATGTTGTGGGTCCCGGTTGGTACCCCCAGTTCGTCGACTACCTGGCCCTGTCCTTCAACACGGCGTTGGCCTTCAGCCCGACCGACGTTTCGGCGATCCGGCCCTGGGCCAAACTGATGATGGTCTCGGAGTCGCTGGTGTCACTGGCCGTCGGGATGCTGGTCATCGCCTATGCCATCAACGTGCTGGGGCCCGGGTGAGGGGACGGGGAGCACCACTGGTTGTCCTTAGCCCTGCCGTGCAGCCTGCTCGCTACCGGACAACAATCAGTAGTGGAGGTGTGCGATGAAGGTGTCAGTCCTGGGTTCAGGCAACGGTGGTATGGCGATCGCGTTCGAGTGGTCGCAGGCCGGTCATGAGGTGGCCCTATTCGACTTCGAACAGTTCGGCGCGAACATCGCCGCTGTCGCGGCCGCCGGCGGCATCACCTCGGACGGGGAGTTGGAAGGGTTCGCGCCAGTGGCCTACTCAGGTCACGACATCGCTGTCGCGCTCAAGGGCGCGGAACTGGTCTTTGCCGTGGGCCCCGCCTACAGCACGGCACCGTTCGCGGTGGCCTGCAAACCACACGTCAGTCCAGGGCAGGTCTTCGTCGTGTGCCCAGGCTCGTGCGCGGGTGCCATCGTCTTCAAGCAGTCGCTGGGACTGGCTCTCGATGACGGCGCGGTGGTAGTGGCCGAGACATCGACCCTGCCGTACGCGGTGCGCGTGACGGGCACCGCTCATCTGACGGTCTACAACCGGCTCAAAGGCGGCTACTACGTGGCTGCCTTGCCGAGTAGCGCGACCGGGGCGGTGTTCGAAACCCTCCGCTCGGTGCACGCGGAGATCGCGCCCGCGCAGAGCATCTGGCAGACCACCCTGCAGAACAGCAACCCGATCATCCATCCGGCCGTGTCCTTGTGTAATGCGGGTCTCATTGAGCGCACCGGTGGGGACTTCTTGTTCTACGAAGAGGGCGTGACCGAGGCCGTCGGTCGACTGATCCGCGGTGTTGACCTCGAACGGGTGCAGATCGCGCAGGCTCTCGATGTGCCCGTGCAGCGCGACCCCGTCATCGGCATCTCACAGGGCTACCAGGTCATCGACGATTACGGCATCGGATACTCCCAGGCGCCGGGGTTCTTGGGGATCAAGGCGCAGCCCGCGCTCGACCACCGCTACTTCAACGAGGACGCCGGCTTCGGCCTGGTGTTCATGACCGATCTGGCACGGCAAATCGGGGTTGCCACGCCGGTGATGGACTCGGTGTTGACTCTGAGTTCGGTGGTCACGGGCCGCGACTACGCCGACGAGCAGGCCCGGACCATGGCCGGTCTGGGGTTGGGTGGCCTGACTCCTGAGCAGCTGCGGGAGGCGGTCAGTTGACCCAAGAGTGAACCCGGCTATTCGCCCGCTGTCGGGGCTGCTTTGTCGCACGGGCGAATGCACATGGGGGGCAGCGCCGGAAGCCGTCCGAGTTCTATCTGTCGCATCTGCTGCGGGTTGCCTCGCGCACTCCTGGGCCGGGTACAGGCTCACCGCGGGCACTGTTTCGCCCCGACGTGTTGGGCCCAACTCGTGGATCTTCCGCAGAAGGTTGCGGCCAGCGGCAGACGTCGTTCCCGGATTCGTTGGGGCAACTGCGCAGTAGTCTGGGGGAGGGCCGACTGAGGGGAAGTTATGAACAAGGCGATCTGGGTGGCGGCGACGGCAGTGGCCGCGGGAGTGCTCGGCAGTGTGCCAGCTCATGCCGGGACGTGCACCTACTCCTACAACGGCGGCGGTTTCCCGCAATGGACCGGAACCTGTCCGTCTGTGATGTCGCCGGGGCGATTCGGTGCGCTACGGATGGGCAAGACGACCGTCGCCGCGGCAAAGGCGGACGGTCTGCTGGCTGTGAATGACCTGTGCGGGGGACGGCTCGACGGGGTGGTGGCCTACGACAACTGGCGACGCAAGGACGGGGTGGTCGTCGCCTGGTCGGGCAGCCAGACGGTCAGCGGCAAGCGCATCACCACGAGCAAGGGCCTGAAGTCCAACGCCCCACTGAGCAGGGCCAAGTCTCTCTACCCCGGCCTCAAGAAGACCGGCTACTTGGCCATCCCCTACAGCCCCGGCACCGGGTGGAACATCTACTCGGTGCGCTCTCGCGCCGGCTGGCTTGACTACTACGTGCACAACGCGAAGAGCCGTTACAACTTCTTCGCCGTCCGGGACAGGAGTTCCACAGCGCCGATCAAGAGTTGGTCCTTGGACGGCTGCTAGGCCGCGGGGCAGAACCGACCTGGATGGTGAACGCCGACTGGATCGTGACTTCTTCGGGCTCACCGCAGACGGCACACCGGTCTACTTCAACGACTCGGTGACCCAGACGACCAACGGCATCGATACGCCGTATCTGTCGCCGAATGCAGCGAACCAGCCGGTGTCGATCCAGGCCGCGTCGGCGGGCGGGAGCCAGGCGGTGGCTCTGGGCACGGTGTCCCCGGACGACTGCAGAACATGGTGACGCTTGCGGGAACACCAGCCACCCTGAGGGGCTGCGTAGTTTCAGCGGATGGCGAGTCATCGCAGCCCACGTTGGGCGTGGGTCAGGCGGCGTCGTGCTGTTCGAGCACCGGACCGCGGCCCGTGCCCGAGCGAGGGCGATCGACGTCCTTCATGGACCTTCTCGTGGTGGGGTGCGAGAGCCACCTCTTGCGGATACCCCATCACGTGCCGGCCCCACGTAAGATCACCACCGTGCACCAGGCGGCGGGAGCGCTCCACGCAGGGGCTTATGAGCAACTCGGGAGCATCCGGGGGTGTCGGGGGAGGGATCGCGGTCCTGGCGAGGCCCTTCCATGACCGGCCCCACGCGCATTTCCGATCGGGGCATCCTGCTCATCGTGGCCGGCTACGCACTCGCCTTCATCGCCTTCGGTCTGGCCGTCGACGGCCCCATCGAGGTCGCTCGGGGTCTGGTCGAGATCCTGACCACCCGGGACGCCCTGATCACTGACTACTTCGGGATTGGCGGGATCGGGGCCGCGTGCGTCAACGCCGGACTGCTCACCCTGCTGGCCTGCCTGGTGTACGAACGGTGCGGTGCCGCCATCACCGGGGCGTCGGTCGCATGCCTGTTCCTGGTGCTCGGCTTCGCGCTGTTCGGCAAGAACCTCTTGAACGTCTGGCCGATCATCGTCGGGGTCTGGCTCTACTCTCGGTTCCAGGGTCAGAGCTTCGCCAGCAACATCAATACCGCGTTCTTCGGGGTGGCCCTGGCTCCGATCGTCTCGGAGATCCTGTTGAGTACGAGTCTGAGTCCGGTGTTCACCGTGCCGCTCGCCCTCGCCACAGCGCTGGTCATCGGCTTCGTCCTGGTGCCGGCGGCGGCGCAGCTGTTCAAGGCCCACATGGGCTTCTGCTTGTACAACATGGGATTCACGGCCGGACTGATTGGCGTGCTGGTGGTGGCCATGTACAAGGCCTACGGGTTCGTGCCGGAGCCGGTGTTCGTGTGGACCACGGGGAACAACCGCCTGCTCGTGCCCTTTCTCGGTGTGATTCTGCTGTCTCTCATCGCACTCGGACTCTGGTTCGACCGTGATGCTCTCGCGGGGGTGCGCCAGTTGCTGCGGGTGTCCGGACAGGCGCCCACCGACTTCATCGCCATGGTGGGGATCGGCGCCACGCTGGTCAACATGGCCCTGGCCGGCGCTGTTGGGATGGCCTACGTCGTCGTGGTGGGCGGTGACCTGAACGGGCCGGTCGTGGGGGCGCTGCTCAGCATCGTCGGCTTCGCCGCGTTCGGCAAGAATCCCCTGAACATCTTGCCGGTCATGCTGGGCGTGTTCCTGGCATCACTGGGCAAGGCGGACAGCGCGGCTGACGCGACGCTGTTGCTCGCAGCCCTTTTCGGAACGACACTGGCGCCGATCGCCGGCCGGTTCGGATGGCACTGGGGCATCGTGGCGGGTTTCATCCACGCATCCGCGGTGCAGACCGTCGGACAGCTCCATGCCGGTCTCAACCTGTACAACAACGGCCTGGCCGCGGGGATCGTCGCGTCTGTCCTCGTGCCCGTGATCATCGCCATCCAGTCGCGCACGCAGCCTCAGCGCGTGCCCCCCGGGCCATCGGGTCCAGAAAGCGCCGCGATGGACGCGGCAGCCAGGAACCGGGTCTAGGAAGTGGGTCGCACCCGAGTCGCCCGGGAGCGTGAACAGCTGCCGGGAGCTCACCGTCATTTCGACCCGGGACGACTGTGCTTGTGGCTGCCCGCCGTGGGCGGGAAGCTTACCGTCAGGGGTCTTCGAGGGTGCTGAGGTAGACCCGTCCGGTGGGGCTGGTCCATTCCAGGATGTTTCCGGGGAGTCTGCGCACGGTCCATGCGGTGTGAGTTTTGATCCGGTGATGGTGCCGGCACAGACACGCGAGGTTGGCCTCGTCGGTGGGCCCGGCCGGCCAGGGGGTCAGGTGGTCGAGGTCGCATCCTTTGGCCGGGCGTCGGCAGCCGGGGAACCGGCAGTGCCGATCCCTCACCTGCACGAACCGGCGCATCGCAACACTGGGGGCGTAGCGGATGCCCATGGGTGGGCGGGTCAGGACGGTCACCGAGGGTGTGTGCAGCCGGTCCAGCAGATCGGCGGCGTGACCATCACTGATCGGGCCGTACCCTTCGATCTCGGCCCCGCCGTCAGTCATGATCACGGTCACCGGGACCTGCTGGGCCGGGCTGATCCCCGTCAACAACTCCACGAACGTGTCGGCCTGATTGACGTCCCGCGACCCGTCGGTGGAACGGCAGGCCGCCCGCACAGACTCCATGCAGGCGCTGGCTTCCTCGGCGGTGAGGTAGGCGGACAGGGTGGCCATCCCGTCCGGTTCCGGGCTCAGCCACACCCCGCGCTGTTTACGGGCCCGCTTACGGCGCCGTTCCGCGGCGTCGGGGTCGATCCGGTCGACCTGGCGGGTC
>JAKOZM010000147.1 GCA_029779995.1 Actinomycetes bacterium | reverse complement strand
ACAGGTCGGCGGTGACGATCTGCTCCTGGCTCAGCGCGATGCCACCTGCGCTCAGTTGCTCATCGAGCGGGATGGAGCGCTTCACCAGCGCCAGCCCGATCGGGCCCAGCTCGTAGTGGTGGGCCACCGAACCCACCCGGCCCACGACGCGCTCGCCGCGCACGATCTGCGCGCCGGGATCCGGTAGGGCACCGTCGAAATGGGCAAGGATCAGTCGGCGCGGCGGCCGGCCCATGTTGTGTAGGCGCGCCACGGTCTCCTGCCCGCGATAGCACCCCTTGGCCAGGTGAACCGCGGGACCGATCATGCCCAGCTCATGGGGCAGGGTCTTGGGGTCGGTATCCACACCGACCTGTGGCACGCCGGCCGCGATCCGCAGCGCGTCGTACGCCCACTGGCTGGCCGGGGCCTCATCCGGGTGCCAGCCGATCACCTCGGCACCCACGAAGGCGCCGGGCCGCTGTGGCACATATTTGGCGGCAGAACCGCCGCGATCCGTCCCGGACTCCGTGGATCCCAGACCTGCGAACTCCACCGGGATCAACCACGTGGGGTGGTCAGCGACGACCTCCCGGCGGGGCACCCAGAAGACCGCCTCCTCGACGCGTTCCACGCTGACGTCCAGCAGGAACCGCATGGAGTCCAGGTACTTCTGCAGGGCCTCGGCACTGTCGGCCAGGACGATCAGCCATGTTGTGTCCGCACTGTCCACGACATGAAGGTCGTACTCGACGTGACCATGCGGGTCCAGGACCAGCGTCTGGGTGCTGGCCCCGGGCAGGATGCGCTGTGATGTCAGAGAGTCCAGCCACGAGATCCGGTCGGTACCGCGCAGGCGCAGAACAGTCCGATCCGTCAGCGGCACGTAGGATTGCCCCGCGACCAGGGCCTTCTGCTGCGCGAAGGGGTTCATGGCAGTGTCAACGTCCCGCTTCAGGTGGTTGTTCCGCGCACTGCGCACACAAGCCTGGCAGGGACATGTAGTCGACGTCGGCCCGGAAACCATGCGCCGCGCGGACGCCCTCTTTGAGGCCATCGGCCAACTCGATGCTGGCCGACCACTGCCGTGCGCAGCGCTGGCATACGAGGTGCAGGTGGGGCGTCGGGTCGACTGCGTGGTAGACGGGCGGCCCGTGCCCCATGTGGGTGTGGCTGATCAGGCCGCAGTCGACGAGCACCTCCAGGGCCCGGTAGACCGTCGAGAGGTCCACATCCGGCAGGCCAGCAGCGATCTGTTCCGGCGTCGAGTGGCGCAGTCTCTGCACGGCGTCCCACACGGCGAACCGTTGCGCAGTGCGCCGGTAGCCGTGCTCGCGTAAGGCGGCGTCGAAGGGGTCAGTCAACGCGTTTGAGTTTGGCTGCCAGATGGTTTCCCAGCGACTCTCCCATGGCAGCCATGTCGAAGGTCCAGGCGAGGTCCCCGTCGGGCACCAGGCCGTACAACCGGTGGCCACCGACGTACTCCTTGGCGCTGGCCGTGCGCATCACCGAGTCGGTGGTCATTTCCAGACTGGCGCGAGTGATGGTTGCGTCGTGGATGTCGGCGACGGTCACGCGGCCGTGCCACACCTCGGCGTAGCCTGCCGGGTGGCTGAACAGAGCCTCGAACTCGTTGTTCGGGCGGGGGCGGAAGAACGCAGCCTCGGTGGCTGCCGGCCGGATGCGATCACCGTCGGCATCCAGAATCCAAGAGCGCGAGTTCATGGCGATGAAGGGGCGGCCGTCGCAGGTGAAGGAGATCTCCTGACCGAAGCGGAAATCGTCGATCGTGGGGTAATGACCGGTCCCGACGCCGACCCAGTGCCCGAGGAGCCACGACAGGGGCAGCACCTCGTCGGGGAGACTCACTACTCGCTCTTGAACAGGCGGTAGAGGACGTAGACCGCGAACCAGACGATCACGATGGACACGAGAACGAGCAAGGACGTGAAGAACGTCTCCGTCGCGGAACCCAGCACCTCAGTCATGGGTTCAGCCTAGGCCGTGGCCGGTGAGCGCTCAACGCGGTGGGTGTTCTGTCGGTGCTGCCGCTGGTTTACGACACTTGGTTCACTTTGCGCAAGGAGGCTCATGGCGCAAAGTGAACCAACTGTCGCCAAATCGGCACACGGGACCAAGTGGGCATTCGTTGTTGGGACACGCCGCAAGGAATCGCAACACGTGCACAAATCGCGGCACCGCTAGTACGTCAGCGCCTGTGTCCCGTCGGCCAGCAGTGCCTCCACCAGGGTGGTGGCGCCGGCGATGACGGAGCCCGGGCGCAGATCCGCAGGAGCCAGGCCCCGCCGCGCGGCGCACTGACTGCACACCGTCACCGAATCCATGCTGTCGAGTGCTGCGCCCAACGCCGGGGCATGGGCGAGGTCATAGGCAGGCTCCCGCCCCGGGACCGCAAAGAGCGACGCAGGTCCGGACAGCCACAGGTGCACCAGAGCACCGCTTGCTACGGCGGTCATTCCCACCGTGAGCGCGGCGGCCACCCGCTCAGGCTCATCGGAGGTGAGTTGGATGACCAGCCGATCCACCGCCGGATCAGACCTTCGTGGTCGTGTCGCTGAGGTCGATGATGCTCGGCCGACCGGTCCACTGCGGCTCGGCAGCCGCGCCCATGCGCCGTTGGCCTGTGGGGATGGCGGACTCGGGGATGAACCGCTGGATGCGCAGGTAGATCTCGCAGCCGAGGCAGAAGCCGAAGACCGCGTTCAGCGCCGCGGCGAACAGTGCGAACCCGGCGAAGATCCACACTCCCAGCGTCCAAGCGAACATCGCGGAGACGAGCGCGACGAAGGCGAAACCCAGGCCCACTGCCTGCGCGAACTGCGGGGGCAGGGCGTCCTCCATCTCCTTGGGTGCCTTGAGGCGGGGGCGAATCAGGAAGCGGAACAGCAAGCCGTAGGGCTGTGCGCCAGGGCCGAGGATGGCGCCCATCGCGAAGACCAGTGTCTGTAGGCTCAGCAATGCGGTGGCCAGGGGGCTCGGCGTGGTCATGATGACAGCGGCGAGCACAATTACGGTCAGGGCAGCGGAGAACCGGGTGCCACGGGGGTCGATCACGGATGACCCTTTCACGATTTGTCGAAGCGGTACGTAAAGGGTAAATCGTCCGGTGGGAATGACCGGTGAGCGCCCCTTGTTGTGTTCAGCGTGTCTGGAGTCTGGGTTTTGGCCGTCGTCCTCATTCTGATTGCCGCGTTCGGTGTCTGGAAGCACCTGCGCGACGGGCGGATGCGCACGCACGCGGACCGGCCGGCATTGACCGCAGCTCAGGTGGGGGTGCCCCTGGGCGAGCAGGCGACGCTGGTCCAGTTCACCTCCGCGTTCTGCGCCCCCTGCCGGGCAACCCGGCGGATTCTGCAAGAGGTGGCCGACATGGTGCCCGGCGTCAAGCACGTCGATCTCGACGTCGACGAGTACCTCGACCTGGCACGGGACCTGAACATCGCCCGCACCCCGACGATCCTGGTTCTGGATGGCCACGGCGCCATCGTGCGTCGAGCCTCGGGTCAGCCCCGCAAGGCCGATGTGATCGCCGCCCTGGGCGAGGCGATCCCCGCCTGAGGTGGTCAGCGTCTGATGTTGAGGCGCGCACACGTGCACTAAACTGGCCGCTGGCGGAAGAGGTGCCCCGTGAGCAATGTCCTGCTGATGACAGATGCGGTCGAACCAAGCGACTACATCTTGCCCGCGCTGGGTCTGCTCGCCCATCAGGTGCGTGTGCTTCCCGCGGAGATGTCCGCCTTGTTGGACCTCCCGAACGGTGATCTGATTCTGATCGACGGCCGCCGCGACCTCCCCGGTGCCCGCAGCCTGTGCCGGGTACTCACCGCGACGGGTTCCGATGTGCCGGTGCTCTTGATCCTCACCGAGGGCGGGCTGGCCGCGGTGGCAGCGGACTGGGGGGTCGATGATGTCATCCTCGACGCTGCCGGGCCTGCCGAGGTGGAGGCCCGGTTCCGGCTGGCGATGGGCCGCCTGGTCGCTGGTGAGCACGGTGCGGAGCCCGAGATCCGCCACGGCGAGCTGTTGATCAATGAGTCCAGCTACACCGCGACGGTGCGTGGCAAGATCCTTGACCTCACGTACAAGGAGTTCGAATTGTTGAAGTACCTGTCGCAGCACCCGGGCCGGGTGTTCACCCGCCAGCAACTGCTGCAGGAGGTCTGGGGTTACGACTACTTCGGGGGCACCCGCACCGTTGACGTCCATGTGCGGCGGTTGCGGGCCAAACTCGGCCCCGAACACGAGAGCCTCATCGGCACTGTGCGCAACGTGGGTTACCGGCTGGTGCCGCCGCGGTCCGATCGGGAGCCAGAGCCGGCACCGTGACCTGCACCATCACCTGGCAGGAGACTCTGAGCCCTGCCGACATCACCGCTGTCGACGCCATGCTGGATCGCGTCAGTCTGGCCGATGGGGTCTCCAGCCTCTCCGAGCACACGTACCTGCACATCCTGGCGGGAGGCGGACCGGGGGAGGATCACGCGCTGGCCCGGCTGGATGGCGATATCGTCGGCTACGCGTTCCTCGATGACGGCATCGGGGAGTTGCTGGTGGATCCCGCCGCGCGGGGACGCGGGATCGGCAAGGATCTGCTGGCCCAGCTTCTGCAGAGGAACCCGCGCACGCGCATCTGGGCCCACGGCCAGCTTCCGGCAGCCACCCGCCTGGCCCAAGGTGCCGGCTTCGTGCCCGTGCGCCGGCTGTGCCGATACACCCGCAGCCTGACGGGGGTACCGACCCGCAACATCCCCACCGGCTTCACCGTGCGCGCCTTCACCGACGCCGATGCCGACGCCTGGTTGGCCCTCAACGCCGAGGCCTTCGTTGATCTGCCGGATCAGGGCGGGTGGGCACGTGCGGACCTCGAGCAGCGACTGCAGCAGCCATGGTTCGACCCGCAGGGATTCCTGCTGGCCTTCGACGACATCGGACTGGCCGGTTTCCACTGGACGAAGGTGCACCACGGGAGCATCGGTGAGGTGTATGTGCTGGGGGTAGCGGCCCGAGCGCGCGGCACCGGTCTGGGGGCGGCGCTGACCTGCGAGGGCCTTGCGCATCTGCAGGGCCAAGGACTCACCGACGTGATGCTGTACGTCGACACCAGCAACGCGGCGGCGGTCGCGATGTACACGGGTCTGGGCTTCGAACGCGCCGATTGTGACGTGCAGTTCATGCCTGCGAGCTGAAAACCGCGGCCCTGAGGCGATTTGGGCGACGATCACCGGCGCAGAGCCCACCGGAACGGCAAGATATCTGGGAGACTGAGGTTATGACGAGCACCGTCCCTCACACCGCGACCTCCGAAGTGGGCGAGTTGCCCGAGAACAGGTTCATCGACCGGGAGTTGAGTTGGTTGGCCTTCAACCAGCGTGTGCTGGAACTGGCCGAGGATCCGGAACTGCCGCTGCTGGAGCGAGCGAAGTTCCTGGCGATCTTCTCCAGCAACCTGGATGAGTTCTTCATGGTTCGCGTTGCCGGGCTCAAGCGCCGGATCGCTGCCGGCATCGCCATCCGGGCGGCCAGCGGCCTGCTGCCGCGGGAAGTGCACGACGCCGTCCTGATCCACGCCCATGACCTGATGCGCCGGCAAGCGGACTGCTGGCGTTCCGAGGTGCGCCCGGGACTCGCCGCTGAAGGCATCGAGCTGGTGCGCTGGCCCGAGATCAGCGACGACGAGCGCAAGCGGCTGTCGCAGATGTTCCGCGACAAGATCTATCCGGTTCTCACCCCGCTCGCGGTGGATCCCGCCCACCCCTTCCCGTACATCTCCGGCCTGAGTCTGAACCTGGCTGTGGTCGTCGGTAACCCCACGACCGGCACCGAACTGTTCGCCCGGGTCAAGGTGCCGCCGAGTCTGCAGCGGTTCGTCAGCCTGGACGACGACCGTTTCGTCCCACTGGAGGATGTGATCGCCCAGCATCTGGACCTGCTGTTCCCCGGCATGCAGATCCTGCAACACCACGTGTTCCGCGTGACGCGCAACGAGGACCTCGAGGTGGAGGAGGACGATGCCGAGAACCTGCTCAAGGCCCTCGAGCGGGAGCTGTCGAAGCGTCGCTTCGGCCCGCCCGTACGCCTGGAGGTCGAGGAGACGATCGACCCGCAGATCCTCGACGTGCTGGTGCGTGAACTCGGCGTGGCCGAGAACGAGGTGTTCATGCTGCCCGGGCCGCTGGATCTGCGCGGTTTGTGGGCTTTCGTCGGGCTCAACCGTGAGGACCTGAGCGATCCGACCTTCGTACCGCGCACAAATCGGATGTTGCACGAGAACAAAGAGAGCGCCAGCGCCCCCAACGTCCTGGAGGCCATGCGCCGCCACGACATCCTGCTGCACCACCCCTACGATTCGTTCTCCACCTCGGTGCAACGCTTCCTCGAACAGGCGGCGGCCGACCCGAAGGTGCTGGCGATCAAGCAGACGCTGTACCGGACCTCCGGTGACAGCCCGATCATCGATGCCCTCATCGACGCGGCCGAGGCCGGCAAGCAGGTCCTGGCGCTCGTCGAGATCAAGGCCCGCTTCGATGAGAGTGCCAACATCAAGTGGGCGCGCAAGTTGGAGCGCGCCGGCGTGCACGTCGTCTATGGCCTCGTCGGGTTGAAGACGCACTGCAAGCTGAGCATGGTCGTGCGGGACGACGGCGACCGGCTGCGCCGCTACTGCCACCTCGGCACCGGCAACTACCACCCGAAGACCGCCCGTCTCTACGAGGACCTCGGCCTACTGACGGTCGACGACCAGGTGGGGCAGGACGTCGCCAATCTGTTCAACCAGTTGTCCGGCTACTCCATGCACACCGAGTACCACCGGCTGCTGGTCGCCCCGCACTCCGTGCGCTCCGGCCTGTTGGAACGCATCGAGCGCGAAGTGCGCAACCACGAGCAGGGCTTGCCCGCGGGCATCCGCTTCAAATGCAACTCCATCGTCGACGAGAAGGTCATCGATGCGCTCTACCGCGCGTCCTCGGCCGGCGTGCCCGTCGATGTGCTGGTGCGTGGTATCTGCGCCATCCGGCCGCAGGTGCCGGGGATGAGCGACAACCTGCGGGTGCGCAGCATCCTCGGCCGGTTCCTGGAACACAGCCGTGTGTATGAGTTCACCAACGGCGGCGACCCCGAGGTCTTCATCGGTTCTGCTGACCTCATGCACCGCAACCTCGACCGGCGCGTCGAGACCCTGGTGAGTCTGCGGGTTCCTGAGCAGATCGCCTACCTGAGCGAGATCATCGACAAGGCGTTGGACCCGAGTACGTCTGCCTGGGACCTCGGTCCGGACGGCCAATGGGTGCACAACAGGGCGACGGCGACCGAACCCTTGGAGGACTTCCAGGCGTACTTGATCCGGCGCAAGCATCTGCGAGGAGGGTGACCCGCATGCCCGATCCGTCGCTGGGTGAGGACCCCACTCCTCCCGATACCCGCGCCGCCGACTTGCCCGACGATCCAGCCGATGAGGTGATGATGCCCCCTGAAGGTCTTGAAGTCATGCCCCCCGTGGACGTGGTGAGCGTGGATCACGCTGAGCCGTCCGTGGAGCCGCCGCAGGACTACGACTCCGAGGAGTTCGCCGATCCTGTGCGCCGCCTGCGGGTACACGGCCTGTTCCGGCTGCCCGATCTCAGCGATGCTGGCGTCACCGATGTGCAGCGGGGTGAACCGCAGACGCTGGAGCGCACGTACTTCGACACCGAAGATCTTCGCTTGGCCCGTTGGGGTGTGACGCTGCAGCGCGAGACGGCAGCCGACGAGGCGGGCTGGGTACTGCACCTGCCCGATGGTGACCCGGTCTGTGCCGCTTACAGCGACGAGGTGCCCGAGCATTTCCTGGAACTCACCTTGGCGTTCGCGCGCAGTGCATCCCTGGTGCCGGTCGCGACGGTGCGCACGCAGCGCACCGTGCTGACGCTGGCCGGTGAGCAGGGCCAGATCGGACAGATTCTGGACGACACCGTGAGCCTGCTCGACGGCGACGACATCGCCGCCCGCTTCCGTGAGGTCGAGGTCCGCCCTGCCCTGCCGGCGGTTCTGCGTGTACTGCGAAGCGTGGGTGCCGTCGTCGAACAGCAGTCAACAGCGGACGTCGCCTTCGGACCGCTGGCGCATGAGCCATGTGATGTGCCTGAGCCGGTGGACGTCGACCGTGCGGACTCCGCTGGGGCAGCCGTCACCGCCCACATGCGCAGACATGCCCGGGCGCTGCTGCTGCAGGACGTGCGCGTGCGCCGGGACCTGCCCGACAGCGTGCATCAGATGCGGGTGGCCGCGCGTCGACTGCGCAGTGGGCTCAAGGTCTTCGAACCCTTGCTGGACTACGAGTGGGCCGAGGCCCTGCGGACTGAACTGGGCTGGATCGCCGGTGAGCTCGGGGTCAGCCGCGACACGGAGGTGCTGCAGGCTCGCATCGACGAGCATGCGGACGAGATCGGCGGGGAGTATGCCCGCATGATCCGAGCGGTTGTGGATCCGGCCCTGAACGAGCAATGGCGTGACGCCCGCGAACACGCGCTGAGCGCGATGGTGGGGCAGCGATATCGGGCTTTCCTGGATCAACTGGTGGACGCCGCCGCGCGGCCGATGCTCAATGAGGCGGCCAACGGCACTGCCGAGGACGTGCTGCCGGGCCTGGTCGACAAGGCCTACCGCAAGCTCGCCAAAGAGGTGAAGTTGCTGGAGATCAACGGGCCGTCCGAGCCCTGGCACGAGGCGCGGATCCGGGCCAAGAAGGCCCGCTACGCTGCGGAGGCGGTGGCCCCGGTGCTGGGTGAGGACGTCAAGAAGTTCGGGAAGGCGTTGGCGCAGGTCACCGAGCTGCTCGGCGATCATCAGGACGCGTGGGTCGCGCAGAACACCCTGAAGGTGCTTGCGCAGCGCCCCGAGGTGGACGGTATGAGCGGCTTCAGCCTCGGGCTGCTGCACCAGTTTGAGTTCGAGCAGGAGATGTTCAACCGCAACGACTTCGTCGAGCTGTGGCCTTCGATCAAACATGCCCACAAGAAGGCGCAGTTGACCTGATGGCGCGGGGGACGGTGATACGGGCAGCGGGGGTGGTGCTGCTTCGGGAAGGTCCCGAGGTGTGCGTGCTGCATCGTCCGCGGCAGGATGACTGGTCCCTCCCGAAGGGAAAGCTCGACCCCGGCGAGTCGCAGGTGGAGGCCGCCCGCCGCGAGACGATCGAGGAGACCGGCTCGGATGTGGTGCTCGGTGTTCCGCTGCGTACGCAGAAGTATCTGGTCGACGGGCGGCCCAAGACGGTTCATTACTGGGTAGGCCGGGAACGCGATGGCGGTCCAGGCTTCGCGCCCAACAAGGAGATCGACGAACTGCGTTGGGTGAGCGTCAGTGAGGCGCTGG
The DNA here is from genome assembly GCA_029779995.1 of Actinomycetes bacterium. Next base: position 17,412 of record JAKOZM010000147.1, on the reverse strand, counting down.
ACATGCTGACGTATCCCCGCGACGGCGACCTGGTCCGGGAAGCCCTGACCGCCCCCGCCAGCACGCCGCTGATCGTGCTGCGCCACAGCGAGGCGATGCGGCGCACCGCCTACCGGGGCCGGGTGGACGCCGAGCGGCCGCTGACCGCGCGCGGTGCCGCCGATGCCCAACGGTTGATCGAGGTGCTGGGCGCCTTCGATGTGCGCAAGGTCTACTCCTCGGACGCTCTGCGCTGCCTGGATACAGTGCGGCCGTATGCCCATGTCACGCACGCCCCGGTTGCTCAGGAACCCCTGCTCACCGAGGAGGGGTTCAGCTCGGCGAGGACAGCCGCGTTCAAACGTGTCGATCAGATTCTCGGTGATGGTGCGCCCGTCGTGATCTGTTCCCACCGGCCGGTGCTGCCCGACCTGCTGGAGCACATCGCCGGCCGGCTGGGCGCCGAGGCCCCTGACGTCGAACTGGACACCGGGGGGGCGGTCATCTTCCATCGGGTCGGGGCAAAGGCCGTGGCGGTCGAAGTCGTCCGCAGCTGAGCGTGTCCCTCTGGTTGGCACCCGACCACGATCAACCAGTGCTGGACACCCCACGCGGTTCGTTCCGGTCATGTGGATGCCGATAGCGTGGCACTGGTTGTGAAATCGGGTCTGCCACGGTGGCGTCGAGCAGACCTGGACATCGGGTCAAGACCGACCGCATACACCCGTGAAGCATTTCCGGAGTGTGAATTCCAGCCAAACAGTTGAGGTTGGCCCCTCGGAGGGCCGTTCGGCGTTCCGCAGACGTTCACCGCCCGGACACCCTCACCTCAGAGTCGCGTCACGCGGGCTCCCTACCGTCAGGACCGGTAAGAGTTAACGACACAAGGGAGACAAAGGGTGAAAATCGCCCGTTCCGCCAAGGTAGCGGCACTCGCCGCCACAGGGGCTCTGGCCCTGGCCGCATGTAGTTCCGGGGACTCCGGTGGCAGCGAGTCACCGGCCGCAGCCGGCAGCATCGGTGGCATCGACTGCGCCACCGGGAGCATCAAAGCCTCCGGTTCCAGCGCTCAGAAGAACGCCATGACCGAGTGGATCAACGCCTACCAGACCGCGTGTGAGGGCGCCACGATCGAGTACTCGCCCTCCGGGTCGAGCGCCGGCCGGGCTGACTTCATCAACAACCAGATCGCCTTCGCCGGCTCCGACGCCGCCATGGACAGCGATGAGCTCAAGCAGGCCGCCGCCCGCTGTAACGCGGCCCCTCCGATCAACGTCCCGATGGTGGGTGGCGCGATCGCGCTGACCTACAACCTGGAGGGTGTCGACAACCTGGTCCTGACCCCGGACGTGACCGCGAAGATCTTCAACAGCGAGATCACCAACTGGAATGACCCGGCGATCGCCGAGATCAACTCTGGTGTGACCTTGCCAGATGCGCCGATCGCACAGTTCCACCGGTCGGACGGCTCGGGGACCACGGACAACTTCACGCAGTGGCTGCAGGCAGCCGCTGGCGATGACTGGCCCTACGAGGCTGGTTCAGACTGGACCGCCAAGGGCGGGCAGGGCTCCAAGGGCTCCGACGGTGTCGCCGCGAGTGTCAAGTCGACCCCCAACTCCATCGGGTACGTCGAACTCTCCTTCGTGGAGACCCAGGGCCTGAAGGCCGCCAGTGTGGACAACGGCGGAGGTCCTGTCGCTCCGACCGCGGACACCGCGACTGCCGGTCTGGCCAAGGCCAAGCTGACGCCGAATGCCGACGCCGGCCCTGGCGACATGACGATGGAGATGGACTACACGCTTGCCGACTCCACCGCCTACCCGGTGCTGCTGCTCACCTACGAGATCATGTGTCAGTCCGGCAACGATGCGACAACACTGCCGCTGACCAAGAGTTTCCTGAGCTACGCGGCCAGCGCTGACGCCCAGGGCATCTTGACCGAGATCGGGTACGTGCCGCTGCCGGCCGAGCTCGACACCCAGGTCGCCGAGACGGTTGCGGCGATCTCCTAAAAGGACACTTGTGAACACATCGCTGAAGCCCCTGGACGCGCAGGCCTCGCGCGTCCAGGGGTCTTCGGTCCGCGTGGGGGACCGGATCTTCCGAGGCATGACCCGCGGGGCAGGCATCTTCGTCCTGATCCTGATGGCCTCCATCGGGGCCTTCCTGGTTTGGAAGGCAATCCCCGCATTCCAGAACAACACCGGCAACTTCTTCACCACACAGGAGTGGTTCCCCGACTCCGATCCGCCCGTCTTCGGCATCGCCGCGCTGGCCTTCGGTACCGCGATCTCCAGCCTGATGGCCATGCTCATCGCTGTACCGATCGCCATCGGCACCGCCCTGTTCATCGCCTTCTACGCCAACCGCCGAGTATCGACCTCCCTGGGCTTCCTCATCGACGTGCTGGCTGCCGTGCCCTCGATCATCTACGGCCTGTGGGGCCTGCAGGTGTTGATGACCCACATGGACGGGATCACGAAATGGCTCAATGACTACCTGGGTTTCATCCCCCTGTTCCGTAACGAGCTCGGTATCTACACCAAGAGCATCTTCATAGCATCCGTGGTGCTGGCGATCATGATTCTGCCGACCATCTCCGCACTCTCGCGCGAGGTCTTCCTGCAGGTGCCACGGGCTCACCGCGAGGCGGCTCTGGCCCTCGGTGCGACGCGCTGGGAGACGATCCGCATGGCGGTCATCCCGTTCGGCAAGCCCGGGGTCATCTCCGCCACGATGCTGGGTCTGGGCCGAGCACTCGGTGAGACGATCGCGGTCGCGCTGATCCTGTCCGCCGCATTCGAGATCAACTGGCACATCACCGAACCCAGCGGCAACACCTTCGCGGCCAACATCGCCCTGAAGTGGAATGAGGCCGGTCCGATCGGACTGTCCGCTCTGATCGCCTCCGGCCTGATCCTGTTCATCATCACCTTGGTCGTGAACATGGTGGCCCGGTCGATCATCGCCAAGCACAAGGAATTCTCAGGGGCGAACGGATGAGTATCTCGACGACAGAAACTGAGGAGTTCGAGGGGCTGAGCTCGCAGTTGGCGATGCGCCGGCTGCCGCGCTTCGCCGGGCTGTACTCCGCGTTCATCGCCGCCGCGCTGACGGCGGTCATCGTGGGACTCACGCCCGCCCAGGGTGTGGCCGGCTCCGTGGTGATCTGGTTCGTGCTGTTCATGGTGGTGCAGACGGCCTGGAGCTTCGCGGTCGAAGGCCGCCGCTTCGCCTCCGACCGACTCGCCACGACGTTGATCTCGACCTCGTTCCTGATCGCGCTGGCGGCGCTGGTGTGGATCATCACCTCGGTCACGATCCGCGGTCTGAAGGCCTTCTCCGCAGACTTCGTGACGACCACCATGCGCAACGTCTCGCCGCTACGCGAAGGTGGCGGTCTGTGGCACGCGCTGATCGGAACCTTGGAGCAGGTCGGCATCGCGGCGCTGATCGCCGTGCCCATCTCGATCCTGGTCGCGATTTACCTCGTCGAGTACGGCACCGGCAGGTTGGCGCAGTGGGTCACATTCTTCGTTGACGTGATGACCGGTGTGCCGTCGATCGTCGCCGGTCTGTTCATCTACACCTTCTGGGTGTTGACCTTCGGTTTCGAGCGCTCCGGCTTCGCCGCATCGCTGGCGTTGACCATTCTGATGATCCCGGTCATCGTGCGGTCGACCGAGGAGATGCTCAAGATCGTGCCCAACGACTTGCGCGAGGCGTCCTACGCCCTCGGTGTGCCGAAGTGGAAGACCATCGTGCGCATCGTCATCCCCACTGCATTCGGCGGCATCGTGACCGGCATCATGCTGTCCATCGCCCGGGTAGCAGGGGAGACCGCACCCTTGCTGCTCACGACGTTCCTGTCGCAGAGCTTGAACACCAACCCCTTCAGCGGGCCGCAGGCATCGATCCCGACGTTCGTCTGGGATCAGATCTCCTCTGGCACACCCGCCTCCATCGACCGTGCCTGGGCGGGTGCCCTGGTGCTGATCATGGTTGTGGTCATCTTCTACGGACTGGCCCGCCTCGTCGCCAAACTCACCGCCCCCGCCAAGGACTGAAAGGAAAGACATGGCCAAGCGCATCGACATCAAAGACCTGGACATCTACTACGGCGACTTCAAGGCGGTGGAGGGCGTCAACCTGGCGATCGAACCCAAAGCCGTCACCGCTTTCATCGGGCCGTCGGGCTGTGGGAAGTCGACCGTGCTGCGATCGATCAACCGCCTGCACGAGGTCATCCCGCGTGCCTACGTGGAAGGGCACATCCTGCTCGAGGGAGATGACATCTATGCCCCCGACGTGGACCCGGTGAACATCCGGGGCACGATCGGCATGGTCTTCCAACGGCCCAATCCCTTCCCGACGATGAGTATCTACGACAACGTCGTCGCGGGTCTGAAGCTGGACAAGTCGAAGGCGAAGGGCCGCAGCCTTGACGAGGTGGTGGAGACATCCCTGAAGGGCGCCAACCTGTGGGAAGAGGTTAAGGACCGGCTCAAGAAGCCGGGCGCCGGGCTGTCCGGGGGGCAGCAGCAGCGGCTGTGTATCGCCCGGGCGATCGCGGTGGAACCGCAGGTCCTGCTCATGGATGAGCCGGCCTCGGCCCTCGACCCGATCTCTACCCTGGCGATCGAGGACCTGATCCACGAGCTGAAGCAGAACTACACGATTGTGATCGTCACCCACAACATGCAACAGGCGGCGCGCGTTTCGGATACGACCGCCTTCTTCAACCTCGCCGGGGTTGGCCAGCCGGGCCGGCTGGTGGAGTCAGGTGCCACCGAGCTGATCTTCACCTCCCCCAAGGAGCGGGCCACCGAGGACTACATCTCGGGTCGCTTCGGCTGACCGGGCTCAGGCCTGGCTGAACAGCCGGCCGAGGTCGCGAATATTCGCCTCCTCGGCGCGGAACCACGCCCACTGGCCGCGCTGCTCGCGGGAGATGAGGCCAGCTTCGACGAGCACCTTGAGGTGGTGGCTGACGGTCGGCTGCGAAAGGCCGAGTGGCTCGTTGAGGTCGCAGGCGCACGCCTCGCCTTTGGAGCGGATGATCGACAGCAACTGCAGCCGCCCGGGGTCGGCGACCGCCTTCAGTACCCGCGCCACTTGCTCGGCCTCGGCACGGGCCAGCGGGCCCTGCAGACCGGTGGCACAGCACGCTGCGAGATCCACGGCACCTCCCTGAGATGTATTGACAACTATCAATATAGGCTTCTACTGTAAGTATTGACAACCGTCGATATGGGAGAGGCCGACCATGACTCAGCAGCATGTCGATCCGGCCGAGAATGCCGTGCTGGAGCGGATGTCCGTGCTGGACCGCTGGCTACCGCTGTGGATCGGCGCCGCGATGCTGGGGGGCCTGCTGCTGGGCCGGTTGCTGCCTGGCATTCAGGACGTGTTGAGTGCTGGCGAGATCGAGGGCACGTCTATCCCGATCGCGATCGGTCTGCTCGCCATGATGTACCCGGTGCTGGCCAAGGTTCGTTACGAGGAGATCGGCCACCTCACCGGCGATCGCAGACTCCTCGGACTGTCCCTGCTGCTCAACTGGGTCGTCGGGCCAGCCCTGATGTTCTTCCTCGCCTGGACCTTCCTGCCCGATGAGCCGGAGTTCCGCACCGGGCTGATCGTCGTGGGCCTGGCCCGGTGTATCGCCATGGTGCTGATCTGGAATGACCTGGCCTGCGGTGATCGGGAGGCGGCTGCGCTGCTGGTGGCGATCAACTCGGTGTTCCAGATCCTCGCGTACGCCGCCCTGGGGGTCTTCTACCTGCAGATCCTGCCCGGGTGGCTCGGCTGGCAGACCGCCGATGCGCAGTTCTCGACGTGGTCGATCACCAAGAGTGTGCTGATCTTCTTGGGCATCCCGCTGGTCGCGGGCTATCTGACGCGCCGGATCGGGATCGCCCGGCGTGGGGAGCAGTGGTACACCGGGACGTTCCTGCCCCGGATCGGGCCGATCGCGTTGTACGGGCTGCTCTTCACCATCGTCGTGATGTTCGCACTGCAGGGTCAGCGCATCACGTCCGATCCGCTGGCCGTCGTCGGCATCGCGATCCCGCTGCTGTGCTACTTCGCCATCATGTGGTTCACCGCATTCTTCACCTCCCGCGCCATCGGTCTGTCCTACCCCAAGACGGCCACCATGGCCTTCACCGCCGCAGGCAACAACTTCGAACTCGCAATCGCCGTCAGCATTGGCGTCTGGGGTGTGACCAGCGGGCAGGCCCTGGCCGGCACGATCGGCCCCCTGGTCGAGGTCCCGGCGCTGGTGGCCCTGGTCTACGTGTCCCTGTGGCTGCGAAAACGCCTGTTCACCACCCCCACCTTGGATAAAGCATGAGTGAGAAACCGTCGGTCCTTTTCGTCTGTGTGCACAACGCCGGCCGTTCGCAGATGGCGGCCGCCTACCTGACCCATCTCGCGGGTGACCGGGTGGAGGTGCGCTCAGCGGGCTCCGCCCCGGCCGAGACGGTCAACCCCGCAGTCGTGGCCGCTTTGGCAGAGGAGGGGATCGACATCTCCGCCGAGGTGCCGAAGGTCCTGACCACTGACGCGGTCAAGGAATCTGACGTGGTCATCACCATGGGCTGTGGTGATGTCTGCCCGATCTACCCCGGCAAGCGCTACGAGGACTGGGTGCTGCAGGACCCGGCCGGGCAAGGAGTCGCCGCCGTGCGGCCCATCCGCGACGAGATCCGCAGCCGTATCGAAACCCTCATCACCGAGATCGCACCAGGAGGTGCCGTATGACCGAGATCCGAGAGACCGTACGTCAGCATTACGCCGAGGCCGCCCGAGGAGCTGGCTGTTGTTCGCTCGAGGGCGAGTCCAGCGTGTTCGGCGCATCGCAGTATGACGAGGCAGCCACTTCGGTGCTGCCCGAGGAGGCCATCATCGCCTCCCTCGGATGTGGCAACCCCACGGCCTTGGCCGCCCTGCAGCCAGGCGAGACCGTGCTCGACCTCGGCTCCGGTGGGGGCATCGACGTCCTGCTGTCCGCTCGCCGGGTGGGCCCGGAAGGTAAGGCCTACGGACTCGACATGACCGACGAGATGCTGGAACTGGCCCGGGCCAACCAGGCCAAAGCCGGAGCCACCAACGTGGAGTTCCTCAAGGGCCACATCGAGGACATTCCGCTGCCTGACAACAGCGTCGACGTCATCATCTCCAACTGCGTCATCAACCTCTCGGGGGACAAGCAGCAGGTGTTTCGCGAGGCGTACCGGGTGCTCAAGCCGGGCGGGCGCCTGGCGGTGTCCGACGTGGTGCTGAGCCGGGAACTGCCGCCCGAACTCAACGCTGTCACGTCGCTGTGGACGGGCTGCATCGCCGGTGCCCTGACCGAGCGCGCGTGTGAGGAAGGGTTGGTCGCAGCGGGTTTCAGCGCGGTGTCGGTCGAACCGACGATCGTCTTCGACGCTGACGCGCTGGCGGAACTCGCCGGCGGCATCCCCGTCGAGCACTTCCCGGCCGGGGTCGACGTCGCGACGACTGTGACCAGCCTCGATGGCGTCATCCGCAATGCCACGATCCGGGCCACCAAACCCGGTGGCCAAGCTGCGCCGGCGATCCGGGTATTCGAGCCCGCGTTGTGTTGCAACACCGGCGTCTGCGGCCCGGATGTGGATGAAGCGCTCGTGGCGTTCACCGCTGATCTGGCCCACCTGCAGGGTCTGGGGGTCGACATCGCCCGGCACAACCTCGCCAACGATCCGATGGCGTTCGCCGATGATGCGGCGGCGAAGGCATTCCTGCAGGTCGCCGGCTCGGCCGGTCTGCCACTGACGACAGTTGACGGTGTCACGGTGATGACGGGGGTGTACCCGAGTCGGGAGCAGTTGCTGCGGTTCGCCGGGTTGCCCGCGGCGACCGGTCTGCTCACCGTGATCGAGGACGAAGGTGGATCCTGCTGCGGAAGTGGCGGGTGTTGTTGATGCAGTTCCTCGAGGCGCCGCCCCGCTTCTTGTTCTTCACGGGTAAGGGCGGGGTCGGCAAGACGTCGATCGCGTGCGCGGCGGCCGTGTGGCTCGCCGACCGGGGGCGGCGGGTGCTGCTGGTGAGCACCGATCCGGCCTCCAACGTCGGACAGGTCTTCGGGATCACGATCGGAAACAGCCTCACGCCGGTGCCCAGCGTTGCCGGCCTCGATGCCCTGGAGATCGACCCCGAGCAGGCCGCAGAGGCCTACCGGGAGCGCATCGTGGGTCCTGTGCGAGATCTGCTGCCGGCGGCCGAGATCGCCGCCATCACAGAGCAGTTGTCCGGTTCCTGCACCACCGAGGTGGCGGCCTTCAACGAGTTCACTGCCCTGCTGACCGACGACGAGGCCTACCGGTCTTACGACCACATCGTCTTCGACACCGCCCCGACGGGGCACACAGTACGCCTGCTGCAGTTGCCCGGTTCCTGGACGGACTTCCTCAATGAGGGCAAGGGGGATGCGTCCTGCCTCGGGCCGCTCGCGGGGTTGGACAAACGGCGCGATCAGTACGCCCAGGCGGTGGCGGCCCTTGGTGACCCCCAGCGCACGCGCCTCGTGCTGGTCAGCCGAGCTCAACCCAGCGCATTGGAGGAGGTCGAGCGTACCTACCGGGAGTTGGCCGCGATCTCCATTCTGGCCACCCACCTGGTCATCAACGCGGTTCTGCCCCCAGTGGCCGACGGGGCAGTGCTGGAGCGTGCCATCCGATCCCGCGAGGAGTCGGCGGTGCAGCATCTCCCGGCGGCGCTGGCCGACCTGATCCTGGACACGGTGCCGCTGAGTTCTCGGGCGATGGTCGGAGTCGACGCGTTGCGGTCTCTTCTCGGTGGCGAGGTCTCGGCAGCGGGTGAGCCGGTCGACGCGGTGAGCCTACCGGTGGGATCGCTGTCCGAGCTCATCGCGGAGGTCGAATCGGCGGGCAAGGGGTTGGTGCTCTGCATGGGCAAGGGCGGCGTGGGCAAGACGACCATCGCCGCGGCCATCGCAGTGGCACTGGCTGAACGTGGACACGACGTGCACCTGACCACCACGGACCCGGCGTCGCACCTGCACGATGTCCTGCCGCACGAGGTCGCCGGTCTACAGGTCACCCGCATCGATCCGGTGGCCGCCACGCAGCAGTACCGCGAACGGGTGATGGCCACTAAGGGCAAGAACCTGGACGAACAGGGCCGGGCGCACCTCGCCGAGGACCTGATGTCGCCGTGCACCGAGGAGATCGCGGTGTTCCAGCAGTTCTCCCGCGTCGTGATCGAAGGCCGCCGCCGTTTTGTGGTGGTGGACACCGCTCCGACGGGGCACACCCTGCTGCTGCTCGACACGGCCGGGGCGTATCACCGCGACATGGTCAGGCAGTCCGGGGACAACCTCGGTATCCACACTCCCCTGATGCTGCTGCAGGACCAGGACCTGACCAAGGTCGTCCTGGTGACCACGCCGGAGCCCACACCGGTCAGCGAAGCGGCGGCGCTGCAAGAGGACCTGCGCCGAGCCGGCATCGAGCCGTGGGCCTGGGTGGTCAACACGTCCCTGGCGGCCGCGCGCCCGATGTCTCGGCTGCTGCGCCAGCGTGCGCAGGCGGAGGGTGAGCAATTCGCCAGGATCACGGGCCTGTCCGCGCGCGTCGCGGCGGTGCCCCTGCTTGCGCAGGAGCCTGTGGGTCCGGTGGCGTTGATGCAGCTGGCGGTGGCGGGGGCGCCCGTCAGCGGGTGACCGATGCATTGGGCGTCGCTGTTGGCAGCGATACTCTGAGCCTGTGATCACTCATGTCGTCATGATGAAACTCACCGACCCGGCCGACACGATCGAAGCGGTGGAACGCCTGCAGTACATGGACGGCAAGATTCCCGATCTGCTCAGTATCGAGGTGCTCGCAGACGCGTTGCACCGCGACGGAGCCTACGATCTGGTGCTGCGCAGTACGCATGCCGACGAGCCGGGTTTGGTCGGCTATCTGGAACACCCCGAACATCAGGCACTGCTGGCCTGGCTGCGACCCCGGCTGGCGCGCCGGGCGGTGATTGACGCCGTTTCATGAGTGCGATCCAGATCGTTGAGGTCGGCCCGCGCGATGGCCTGCAGAACGAGGCCGTGACCCTGTCCACCGACACCAAGGTTGAGTTCATCAGCCGGTGTGTGGCGGCGGGTATCACGCGCATAGAAGCGGCGAGTTTCGTCAACCCCAAACGTGTGCCCCAGATGGCCGATGGGGAAGCGGTGCTGGAGCGGCTCGTGCCCGCAGCGGCCAGCTACATCGGGTTGGTCCTCAACGAGCGCGGGTTTCGCCGGGCACTGACCACGCAGGTGACCGAAGTCAATCTCGTGGTCATGGTCAGCGACACCTTCAGCCTGAAGAATCAGGGGATGACCACAGCAGAGGCGATCGGTGCTGTTCAGGCCATCGTTCCCCGCGCCCAGGCTGTTGGCCTACCGGTGAGCGTGACCATGAGTGCGTCGTTCGGCTGCCCCTATGAAGGTGAGATCGAGGTCTCCCGCTTGGTCGATGTGGCTGCGGCGGTCAGCGACGGGATTGAGGAACTGGCCATCGCCGACACGATCGGGGTCGCCGTGCCGGCCGACGTGTACCGCCGGGTGGATGCCGTGCGGGCTGTGACCGACGCCCGCTTGCGCGTCCATGTGCACAACACCCGCAACACCGGTTATGCCAGCGCCCTGGCGGCTGCTGATGCCGGTGTCACGGTGCTGGATGCATCGCTGGGCGGAATTGGCGGGTGCCCGTTCGCGCCACGGGCGACCGGCAACATTGCTACGGAGGACCTGGTCTTTGCCCTCGAACGGTCGGGTTTCGAGACTGGCCTGGACCTGGACGTGTTGTGTGCGGCCAGTGAGTGGCTCGGTGGGCAACTGGGTCGGCCTACCCCGGGGCTGGTGGCGAAGGCGGGTCCGTTCCCGCCGGTCTGAACGTGGGTGAGGCGGTTGTACTGCGAATTTGGCCCGGGTGGCGGCTGCGGTCCGCCGGTGGAGGTGTTCGACGGACCACCCCGGGTGGCGAGCAACTCGGCAGAAGGTGCGAATTGCCACGGCGAGTCGTCGCAACGACTGCCCAATCGTCGCCGCACAGCTGCGGCAATCCGCCTAGATCTCGACGCGCGCGCCCTTGCCGATAACGACAATGCCTGCCTCGGAGACCGTGAAACGGTCCCGGTCACGCTCGAGGTCGACGCCGATCTGAGCCCCATCCGGGATGGTGACGTACTTGTCGATGATGGCCCGGCGGACCACGGCGTTCTTGCCCACGCGCGTGCCGGGGGACAGCACAGACCCCTCCACGAACGCGCCCTCGGCAACCCGCACGTCGAAGGACAACACCGACTGTCGCACGTGGCCACCGGAGATGATCGACCCCGCGCCCACCATCGACTCATGCGCGTTACCGCCAAGAGCGAACTTGGCTGGCGGCAGCGGCGGCAGCGAGGTCAGAATCGGCCACTTGCGGTTGTACAGGTTGAACACTGGGTGGACGCTGATCAGATCCATGTGGGCATCGTGGTAGGCATCGAGGCTCCCCACGTCGCGCCAGTAGCCGCGGTCGCGCTCCGTCACACCGGGGACCTCGTTGTCAGAGAAGTCGTACACGTGCGCCAGACCCTGGTCGGTGAGCATGGGGATGATGTTGCCGCCCATGTCGTGTACGGAACCCTCATCCCCGGCATCGATACGCAGCGCCTCCACCAGCACATCCGTGGTGAAGATGTAGTTGCCCATGGATACGTAGGACTGTTCGGGACTGTCGGGGATGGCCGGCGGGTCGGCAGGCTTCTCATGGAACGCGCTGATGCGCTCCCCGCCGGCGTCGGTCTCGATCACGCCGAACGGCGAGGCTTCGGCGCGCGGCATGCGAATGCCAGCCACGGTGACACCCGCTCCCGAATCCATGTGCTGATCCAGCATCTGCCAGGGATCCATCCGGTAGATGTGGTCAGCACCGAAGACGGCCACGTAGTCGGGGCGCTCGTCGTAGACGAGGTTCAGGCTCTGGTAGATCGCGTCGGCAGACCCCATGTACCACCGCGGTCCCAGGCGCTGCTGCGCGGGGACAGGAGTGACGTAATCGCCCATGAGGTTCGACATCCGCCACGTCGTGGTGATGTGGCGGTCCAAGGAGTGGGACTTGTACTGGGTCAGCACGCATACCTTCGAGATGCCGCCGTTGACCATGTTCGACAGAACGAAGTCGATCAACCGGTAGGCCCCACCGAACGGCACGGCAGGTTTGGCGCGGTCCGCTGTGAGCGGCATCAGCCGCTTACCTTCGCCGCCCGCGAGGACGATTCCCAGAACACTTGGGCCTTCTCTCACATGCATCACGTTACGCAATGGACATAGCCTTTGACCGTGCGAACAGCGATTCTGACCCGAGAATGGCCCCCTGACATCTACGGTGGTGCTGGCGTCCACGTCGAACACCTCGTGCCCGAATTGCGCACATTGATCGATGTCGATGTGCACTGTTTCGGGCAGCCTCGCGCCGATGCGACGGCGCACGCCGTCCCGGACTACCTCGCGCAGGCCAATGCCGCGTTGCAGACGCTCGGGGTGGATCTGGGGATCGCAGATGCGGTGGTTGGCTGCGATGTCGCCCACTCGCATACCTGGTACGCGAATCTGGGCGGTCACCTCGCGGGCCTGCTGCATGACATTCCGCACGTCATCACGGCCCACTCCCTGGAACCTCGGCGCCCGTGGAAGCGCGAGCAGCTCGGCGGCGGCTATGCCATCAGCTCCTGGGTGGAAAGCACCGCTTACGCGCACGCTGATGCCATCATCGCCGTGAGTGCCGGCATGCGCGCCGATGTGCTGGACTGCTACCCGTTCGTCGACCCGGGGAAAGTCCACGTCGTGCACAACGGCATCGATACGGCGACCTATCGCCGGGTGGCGGAGGTCGACGCCCTTGAACGGTACGGGATCGACCCGGCCAAGCCGTTCGTGCTGTTCGTGGGCCGGATCACCCGGCAGAAGGGCATCAACCACCTGCTACGAGCCGCTCTCGAGTTCGACGACTCCGTCCCGATCGTGCTGTGCGCCTCATCCCCGGATACACCCGAACTCGGCCAGGAGGTGTCCGACGCGATCGACACCCTGCGGGAGCGCCGCGACGACGTGTACTGGCTCAACGGCCACCTCGACCGCTCCGATGTGCGGCAACTGCTCAGTCACGCGCTGGTCTTCGCGTGCCCGAGTGTGTACGAGCCTCTGGGCATCGTGAATCTGGAGGCGATGGGGTGCGAGGCACCGGTCGTGGCCAGCGACGTCGGCGGCATTCCCGAGGTCGTCGTGGACGGGCAGACGGGTCTGCTCGTGCATTATGACGCAGCGGACACAGCGAGCTTCGAGGCTGACTTCGCTCGGGCCATCAACGCGGTGATCGCGGATCCGCAGCGCGCGCGCGACATGGGGCGGGCCGGGCGGGAGCGGGCGGTCTCGCAGTTCGGCTGGGACGCGATCGCTGCCCGGACGGTGGAGGTCTACCAGGCGGCGATCGACGCTCGCAGCTGACGCGCTACGCCCCTGTGCGCAGCGCAGGCAGGCTGAACCCGGAGGCGACCAGCGCGCACACCGCCTGCCCCGACGTCATGTCGGCACCCCGGACGGTGACCGCAAAGTCCTCGAACAGGTCCAGGTGGTCCTCATGAACGAAGACGTAGCGCCGGGGTTGCGGCGTGCCGGTGCCCCACGACCGGGGAACGTGGTCAAAATCAGGTTCCATCGGCAGAACGAGCGCCAAGGCCGCTGACTGCACGTTCGCCACCAGTTCCTGTCGCGACTGCCTGTCCAGTTCCCGGCGCGATTGCTCGGCGACATCGGCCTCCCGCGCGGCGAGCACCTCCTGCAGGCTGGATTTCGCCTGGGCCCGCACCACATCCTGCAGGGCGGCCTGGCTCGCCGCCCGGGCCTTACCCCCGCGCCACCGGGCGAACCCGGTCCGTTGCACCTGTCGCAGGTGTTCAGCCACCGCGACATCCACCGCATCGGGCACGGCGGGGGATGCCCCGAGCTCTCGCAGGCCGGCCACCGCCGTCCGGAACCGCCGAACGGAGGCCATCACTGCCTCCGCGGTGTCCCCACCGACGCGCTGTACTGCTTCGCCGAGTTCCAGTACGGCGGGCTGGGCATCGACCCAGGCCTTGACCGCTGCCGGTTCAACCGCCGCGGGCTGCGAGGTCGTGAAGGGCACAGTCGTCGCCGAGACCACCGACCAGCGCAACGCCCGGCCGTTGTTGTCGGTGAGGTCGCTCAGGGGTGTGGTGGGGGTCTGCAGCCGCAGGGTGAGCCAGGCTACGGCCGCATCCGCGGCGTCAGGCTGGTCCGGGCTCAACCAGAGAGCGCCGGCAACGGTCTGGGGAGGGACATCGACGTCCCAGGTGTCCACCGCGTCAGTGACCGGGCCGTGCAGGATCACGTGGTGCGCGCTGACAGCCGGTGCGGTCGTGGTGACGATGATGTCTGCGGTGTCACCCGTGGCCGCGGTCAGCGGCAGCCGGGCCAGCAGGGCGTCTGCGATTGCCCCGGGTTCAGCGTTGATCGTCAAGGACCCCAATGGCATAGTCAGCAGGGTATCCGCCGCCGCGTCACTTTAGATGTGGCGCCGCCCGCTGAATTCCGCGCCGCCCAACTCCGAGAGTTCGCGCAGCAGGTCCGAGGGATCGTCAAAGAGGTCGGTCTTGCTGGTCCATCCCGTGGTTGTCGGGGCAGGAGTCGGCGTTTGCGCCGAGACGGGGGCCGGTGCCGGCACCAGCGGCACTTGCGGAACTGTCACCAGACCGGCGGCCAGCAGTCCCTGCAGGATCGAAGCCCCTTCGAGGATGGTGAAACCGGCCTGATCCGCGATGTTGGCCAGCGTGCGACGGCCGTCGATGCGGCACAGCAGCGCCCACTCCTCAGGTCGCAGGGTCATGTCATGACCACCCATCACGTCATCGGTGAGCTCGGCGACCGTGTCCGAACCACCCACCATGCGCACGACTTCCTGCCAGCGTGCTGCGCGTGACTGGGCGGCCGCGATGGCCTCTTCCACCGTCGGTCCGGCGGGCGGGCACGATGCCGCGGGGACCGGGGTGAACGTGCAGGCGGCGTCACGCAACTCCAGGAGAGTGGCCATGCCATCGCTCATCTGCTCCCAGGCGATCGCCTCAACGTCATTGCGAGTGACCAGTCCCAGGCGGACCAGCACATCGCCGAGACGCATCGCCGGATTCTGCTTCTGGGTGGCCAACGCCGTGCCCAGACTGTTCAGACTCAACTTGCCACCGCTGACCAGGCGCATGCCCAGGGCCGGCGTGGCCGATGACAACGACACTGTGCACACGCGCCCCTCGCGCAGCCAGATCTGACCCGAGAGGCGAACGCTCACTGCGTCCAGATGCCCCGACATCCCCCGCGATGCCGCATCGCGTAGTTGGGTGGCCATGTCCATACTCTGATGATCGGCCGCGAAGATCTTGGTTTGAGCATCTGCACCCATTTGCCAGCCACGTCTACAGTGGAGAAATGTCGCTCATGAAGCCCAAAGGGAAGCGGGCGCTCGACCGTATCCTCGACGACTCGTACGTGGCGGACCTGGCCGCGGTGCCGATGGCGGACCTGCGTGCCCGCCGCGAGGAGGTTGAGCGGGAGGAGGCCTGGCTGTCCTACATCCGACGCATGCTCCACGGCCGGATCGACATCCTCGACAACAGTGGCGTGATCGGCTCCGACGGTGAACTCGATCTTGATGCCCTGGTCGCATCGCTGTCCGGGCAGATGGGGGCGGGCAGTCACCTCGCGAGCCTGGATGTCGTGGATTCTCCCGGGGGCGGGCGGCGTGCGGTCGAACGGCTCATCGCCCGGACCGGGTTGGACGATCCCGCCGAACTCACTGATCAGCAGGTGGCGCAGCGATTGGAACAGTTGCGGGACATGGAGCGGGAGGTGTCGCAGGCTCGTGCCTCCGTGCACCGCGTTCAGGACGCCCTCACCGGAGAACTGGCTCGGCGCTATCGAGATGGGGAGGCCAAGCCGGAAGGCGTGCTCAAGGCTGACTCGTGACGGCACCACCAGTGCTCGTGGAAGTCGAGCGGTCGGGGGTCGTCGAGTCGGTGCATCGGGGCTTGGTCGTCATCGTCGACGAGGCGGGCGATGTTCTGCTGGCCGTTGGTGAGCCCGACACGGCGATCTACCCACGGTCTGCGCTGAAACCCTTGCAAGCAGCCGGGATGCTGTCGGCGGGCTTGGATCTCTCGGGATCATGGCTTGCCCTGGCATCGGCGTCGCACTCCGGGGAACCGTTCCACCTTGCTGCTGTGCGGCAGATGCTGGCCGCCGTGGGGCTGTCTGCGGACGACCTCCAGTGCCCGGCCGACTGGCCCTACGATGTCGCTGCCGAGCGGGAGTACGTTGCTGCGGGTCACGCTGCCTCGCGAGTGGCCATGAACTGCTCCGGCAAGCACGCGGCCATGCTCATGACCTGCGTGCACCGCGACTGGCCAGTGGCCGACTACCTGGTCCCGGGCCACCCGCTGCAGGTCAGCTTGCGGGCCACGATCGAAGAACTGGCCGGCCCTATCGAAATGGCGAGCACGGACGGGTGCGGGGCGCCGCTGTGGGGGCTTTCGCTGGTCGATTTGGCCCGCAGTTTCGCCCGCTTACCCGCTGCCGCCCCGCTCGTTGTGCACGCCATGCGGGAGTTTCCCGAGTACGTCGGCGGAACCACCCGCGACGTGTCGCACCTGATGCGCGCGGTGCCGACCCTGGCCGCCAAGGACGGCGCCGAAGGGGTGCAGGCGATGTCCGTAGAGGTTGCTGGCCGGCGCTATGGTGTGGCGGTCAAAATCGCCGACGGAACTGACCGGGCGCGGGCGGTCGTAGCGGCCGCCGCGTTGCAGTGGCTCGGAGCGAGCCCACCGGCCGTGGTGGATCTCCTCGAGCGCCCGGTCCTCGGGGGTGGGCGCCCCGTCGGGGCCCTGCGCATGGCACCCGGAGCTCTCCCGCCCCGAATGTGACATGCACGACATGTGCTTGCTAAGTGCTTGCAATTGCAAACACTTAGGGTCACCATAGAGATATGGCTCGGATCGACATGGCGAGCGTGGGTGAATACATCCGCGAGCAAAGGGCAGCTGCGCAACTTTCGTTGCGACAACTGGCCAAGGCTTCGGACGTCTCCAACCCTTACCTCAGCCAGGTCGAACGGGGCCTTCGCAAGCCGAGCGCCGAGATTTTGGCTCAGATTGCGAAGGCGTTGGAGATCTCCGCCGAGTCGCTGTACATCAGGGCAGGCATTCTTGAGCCCCAGCACGGGGACGTGACAGTGACGCAGGCCTTGCAGAACGACGAAACGCTGACTGACCGTCAGCGGAAATCTCTTCTGGAGATCTATGCGGCATTCCAAACCGAGAACGCCGCTCGCCGCGACCAGACGCCCGCACCACGGG